>CAZIBP010000018.1:0-20927 GCA_964537665.1 uncultured Pseudomonadales bacterium | reverse complement strand
AGTTTGCTGCCTGGTTTTTTAGCAAATTACGTCTAAAATATGAGTTCAACTCAGATGCTTAATCAAAAAAGATTATTTGATCTCATCACTGCTAGTTTTGCTTTGATATTAATCATTCCACTTGGTATTTTGGTCTATCCTTTTTTGGTTTTCTTCATTGGCCAACCAATTATTTTTAGGCAAAAAAGAACTGGCAAAAATGGGCGAGATTTTATCTTGTATAAATTACGTAGCATGAAAAAGAATGCTATAGCAGCAAAAAAAAACTATTTAACCCAAAACCAAGCCCCTTACCCCATGTTTAAAATTGCTGATGATCCTCGCTTTATTCAAAAAAAAATCAATTTCTACGGACTAAATAAGACACGAACCTTCAATGTGGGGAAGTTTTTATCTCGCTCTGGTATAGATGAAATCCCTCAATTTTTAAATATTTTAAGAGGTGAAATGAGCCTAATTGGCCCCAGACCTTTGCCCACACAAGAAGCCTTGCTGCTCAAAAAGAAAGATCCTAAATGGTATGAGTGGCGCCATAGCGTCAATCCAGGTATTTTTTCTATTTGGGCACTTGACCAAGAACATAATAAATCTTTTAGCTATTGGAGAGAATTAGAAAGAAAAACTATCAAAATGACCCCGATCGAAGAAATCAGGGTCATTTTCAAAATAGTTCAGAAACAATTAAAAAATTTGTATCAGTAATCTACATCAACAAAAAGCTTATTTATAAGCAATTGGAGTTGAAGTGTCGACAATTGACAAACTCATACGACGTTGCTCGGGAGCGACATTCTCAACGTTAACAGTAACTTTTTCTCCAACCTTAAGATCCTGACCTTCGAGCTTGGAAGCATGAATGAGGGCATCTACACCTTTTTCAACATTGATAAAGGCTCCAAAAGCCTCAATACGAGTCACTTCTCCGGTAAAAGTAGTCCCCACACCATAGCGCTCTTCGATGCTTTCCCATGGATCAGCATCTAGTTGCTTGATGGAAAGATTGAGCTTGTTGGTTTTCTCATCAACACCCAAGACTTTAACTTTGATACGATCGCCAATTTTATGATAATCCTTAGGATGATTGACTTTTTCCCAAGAAATCTCAGAAATATGGATCAAACCTTCCACATAGCCAATGCTATCTTTCTCTTCTGCATCTTTAACTGGCACTTCTACAGTGACAAATAAACCAAAATGCATCACTCCAGAAACCACTCCATCGTAAATTTTGCCTTCTTGCACGTTAGAAATTGCCAAATCTTTTTGTGCCAATTCTTTGGCTTCACTGACGTGACGCTCAGAAAAAATTAAACGATTCTTCTCACGATCAACTTCAATTGCCTTGACTGGGAAAGCCACACCCTTAAGGTTCTGAATTTTACCCATATATTTGCGACTAAATTGACTAGATGGGACAAAAGCGCGAACACCATTGACCAAAACAATTAAGCCACCGCGATTCATTTCAATACCCTTAGCTTCAAGCTCTTGGTCTTTTTCCATCGCTTCTTCAAAGTATTCCCACTTAGCATCGGAAGCTGCTCCCTTGAGGGACAAAACTACTTGACCCTTATCGTTATCGGTTGAAATCACAATCGCTTTCACTTCGTCGCCTGCCTTGAGTTCTTTGACGAAATCAATGGCAAATTCAAATTCTTTGTCGGAAACAATACCTTCAGTCTTGGCACCCAAGTCAATGATTAAACTTTTTTTATTTTTTTCAACAATTACACCAGAAACGGTGTCACCTTTTTTTGGAATAACTACCTTACCTGCATTAGCAGTTAAGAGTTCCTCCATAGTTTGTAATTTTTTGACCGCTTTATCAGTCATAGCGAATTTATTTCCTTTCCTTTTGGATTGGGAGATTGTATCATGAAAATTAAAATTTAACATCTTGGTGATTGCCACGTTCCACTAAAAATTTTACTAAAACCTAACCATCAATCTTCTTTACACTCAGTGAGCTCACTGTTTATAGACGTTTGCTTGCCTGAAGTCATAATTCAGTTCGCTCAATGGGACAATCACCAAGATATTAAATCTTTCTTAAAAGTGCTGAGATTTTGTCAAAAAAATGCTATATTTGTGTCTAAATATGATTCACACTCCCAAAGTCTCAGATATTCAAGGAAAAAAAGTCATTGTTAGAGTAGATTTTAATGTGCCTCTTAAAAAAGTTGGCAGTGAAGACAAAGTTAAGTACGTTGTATCTGATGATCAACGCATCAGGAGCGCCCTTGAAACTATCCTTTTTCTCAAGGAACATGGAGCCAAAATTATTTTAATTTCCCATTTGGGTAGACCAGAAGGAAAGGTTGTAAAAGAATTTAGCCTGCAACCAATTGCTCTTTATTTAACACAAAACTTGGACTTGGAAACGAATTTTGTTCACCAATGCATTGGAGCAGAAGTTGTGCAAAAAATGGCTGGATTGCAAAAAGGTGAAATTCTATTGTTAGAAAATTTGCGTTTTCACCAGGAAGAAGAAGCTAATGACCTGAATTTTGCTAAAAAAATAATTGCCGATACTCAAGCCGAAGTATTTATTAATGAAGCTTTTTCTGCTTCCCATCGGGCTCATGCTAGCGTAGTTGGTCTGGCTAAGCTATTACCTGCTTTTGCTGGATTTGATTTAGCTGCAGAAATTAAAATTCTTGGAAAAATCTTAGAAAAAGCTTCACGTCCTTTTATGGTCGTACTTGGTGGAGCCAAGATTGACGACAAGGTTTCCGCCGTCAAAAATCTTTCAAATTTGGCCGACTTAGTTTTGGTTGGTGGTGGCATAGCCAACGCTTTCTTAAAAGCTAGTGGCATTGAAGTTCACAAATCTTTTATGGGTAAAGATGCAAAGAGCAACGTGCAAATTGCCAAAGAAATATTAAGCGAACATCAAACTGAAAGAACTCTCATCGGCATCGATAAACAAAAAAATAATGACAGTCTACCTTTGCCAAAAATAGTCTTGCCAATTGATGTGTTAGCAGCTCAAAATTCAGAGGTCAGTGCAGAAAAAGAAGTAACCCATTTGGAATTACTTCGAAACGTCAAAGATAGTGAACAGGACCTAAATCTGCAATATTTAGACATTGGCAAGGAAACAATCGCTTTATATCAATACCTATTATCCAAAGCCAAAACAATTTTTTTTAATGGACCAATGGGTGTTTTTGAGAATCCTTTGTTTGCCAAAGGTAGTCGTGAACTAGCAAAAGCCATTGCCAATAACACCACAGATACTGGAGCAACCACTGTGGGTGGTGGTGGTGAAACCAATGCGGTGGTCAATGCCTGTGGCCTCAGGAATCGCTTCACTCATATTTCAACTGCTGGTGGAGCTGCCTTAGAATTTCTGGGTGGTGAGAAGTTGCCAGGATTAGAAATTCTAAAAAGATAACTCTTGCACAAAGTCACCCCACGTAGACATGTTTTGGAAACGTTGGTGGATTTTCTTTAGATCGGCTTTTTGTTGGTCAGTTTTGCTTATAGCAAGTAAATCACGCCATAGAAACCAAGAAAAATTAGCCTGTTGACTAAAGATTGCTTCTGCTAAAACATAAAATTCATCTAAACGCTGATTATTAAACAAATAAATTAAAGTTTGCTCATAAAAATCCATGTACTGATAGAAATTTTGGCCCATTGCTTCAGCATTAAAATCTTTGAAAGCATTGAGAAAAGTGACGGCTTGAGCCATATCAACATCACTAAAAAATGTGAAACGTAGGTCGTTGGCAACAAAAGGGTTAAATAACATGGCCTGTCGATACAAGGTTGCTGCCGCTACCGGATCTTTGGCAGAGTAAGCTTCATTAGCAAAACGAAAAATTTGCACAGCCAAATTACGTTGCTGCCAATAATCAAAAAAATAAGTATTATTCAAGAATTGATACTGATCAACAATTGTAATAATTTGATCAATTAAAGGTTGAGCTTCCCTGTAAGTAAATTGTTCAAAATCAAGATTCTTGATAAAAAAAGCGGGATCTATTCTGGAGAGTTCAATTTGCAACTCCACTCTTTTACTATTTTGCAAATCTTTGCTTGAAGAAAACTTGTGTAAAAAATTTGGATCATGTTGATAAAAGTGATAAAGACTTTGGTAATTTGAAGTTGAAAGTTCGCCTTGATTGATTAGGTTGGTAATTTGAAAATTTAAGTAGGGAAAAAACTTAAGCACCGCTTCATGATTATTCTTTTTGTACCAGGTGTTGGCTAGGAAATGCGAAAGAGCAAAAAAAACAGCAAATAGAAAGATCAGGCCAAAATAAATTTTCAAGCTCAAGTTTTGCTTCAATCTTGTTTGGTTTTTTGTATCAACTAAAAATGAAGTTTGCTCACGCAAAATTAAAGCTAAAAAAATCAGAGTAAGAGAAAAAATCACGAAAAAATGCCAATCAAAATCAAACAAGGCATTCACCAGAGAACTAGCAGCAGCCAAATACAAAAAACTCAAAAGAGTTTGATTGCCGCCAACTTTTCGTATTTTAAAACCACGAACAAAAAGATAACAAATGAAAAATATAAAAAAACCACCAGTCAAAAAACCTGTTTCAGCTAGATTATGGAGAAAAATATTGTGAGCATAAGAAGTAATAAGGTGATTCTCAGCCAGAAATTGACGAATAGCATAGTTAAAAGTTTTTAATCCAGAACCAAAGAATGGCTGAGTTCTAAAAATTAACCAAGCTCTTTGCCAATAAAAAAACCGATCATTTTGAAAAAGTGGCTTACAAAGTTCTTTTTGACTAAAAATCAGAGGACAAATATTCTCCCCCTTTTGATTGAGTGGAATTGATAAAAACAAGAAAACCGCTATCACTGATATAAAAGTAAAGATAAAGGCCTTAGAAATAACATAAGCCAACTCGTTGTAACTAGAATGCAAAAAAGATTTTTTGTTAAAAAGAAAAATAATTAACAGTTGCAATAAAGAAATGGTTAGAGCTAATCTGGCCAAACTAAAAATCATGATCAGATAAGATGAAAGCAACAAGAGAACTGTCAAAAATTTAATTTCCTTCTTAGTCAAAAATTGTTCATCCTGAGCAAATAAAAATTGATACCAAAAAACTGGAACTACCAGCAACAAGTAAGCTGCATAGTGATTATGACCGTAAGTACGCACCAACAAATTCATGCCTGGAAAAATTGGTGATTGTGGATCGCTAAAAGTAAAAAATAAAACAAAAAAATTAAGAATTAACGAAAAAACAGACAAGTAATATAAAAATAATTTTTGAGAAAAAAATTGCTTCGATAAATTTTGAAAAAAAATAAAAAGCGCCAAAGATAAAAGATAAAAGGCAAGTTTCTCCAGCGATAAAGGTAAATGACTGGAAAAGAAAACAGTCAAAGCAAAAAATACAGAGAGCATCATGGCTAATTTAGTTGATTTAGCAAGTAAATTCTTTTTTATTTCTAAAAATCGACTATAAAAAATCAAAAAAAATGACCACACAGCGAATAAATAAAACTTGTATTCCCCCTCAATTAGAAAAAATGAGAGTAGAAAAATCAAGAAAAAAATGGGATAGAAAAGCCTCGATAAAAAAATATTCATATTTAAGTTAGAATAAACACTAATGATCTTAGTTAATCAAGTTAAAGTTCCCAAAAAAGCAAAAGAATATATTCTAGACTGCTTGGATTCTACTTGGATTTCTGGGCAAGGAAAATACGTAGATTTGTTTGAACAGCAATTTGCTAGATATATAGGAAAAAAATATGCTGTTAGCACTAATTCTGGTACAAGTGCGTTGCATTTGGCGCTCATGGCTCTAGACATCAAAGCTGGTGACGAAATAATTTTACCAGCCCTGACTATTGGTTCTTGTTATTTTGCAATCTGGCAAACTGGAGCTACTGCCATTCCAGTGGACGTGTCTCCAGATACTTATAACATTAACCCTGATTTACTAGAGCAAGCCATTACCGACAAAACTAGGGCCATTATGGTGGTTCATTTATATGGCCAAGCCTGTGCGATGGATCGAATTAAGCAAATTGCCAATAAATATCATCTAAAAATTATTGAGGATGCTGCTGAGGCACATGGAGCCACTTACAAAAACAAGCAACTCGGTTCACTTGGAGACATTGCTTGTTTCAGTTTTTATGCCAACAAATTAATTACTTCTGGTGAAGGTGGTGCTGTACTAACCAACCAGAAAAGTATTTATGAAAAAATGAAAAGACTAAAAAACCTTAATTTTGTCAAAAATAAACGTTTCACTCATCAGGGAATTGGCTATAAATACGAAATGAGCAATCTGGAAGCAGCACTAGGACTGGCTTCACTAGAAGAAGCTGAATCAGCACTAAATTTTAAAAGAAAGATGGCTGAATTTTACGACACAGAACTTAGTCAAGTTAAAGGGATCATCACTCCCACTAAAAATAATTATTCTTCATCAAGTTATTGGATGTACGCAATTTTAATAAAAGAAGATGAATTTGGTATTAGTAAAAACAAATTGATGACAATTTTAGAAAAAGATTTTGCCATTCAAACTCGTGAATTTTTTTATCCTCCACAAATCGCTTTTGCCAAAATGAAACTTTATCAGAATGATAGCTTCCCAATTGCAACAAGATTGAACCAAGAGGGACTTTACCTGCCTTCTGGTTTAGGTAATACTATGGAGGAATTTAAACAAGTTGTTTCGGCTATTAAAAAGATACATCAAAATGCTCAACGAAAAATTTATTAAAAGAATTTTTTATCGTAAAAAAGAAATTGCCTTTATTGTAAAAGCTAATTATCCAATAAATTCAGTTGAGTTTTTTTCACCTAATGAAGATTTCCTGCAAGTTGGTTACCATAAGAAAAACAGCGGCGAAAAACTCAAGGCTCACTATCATCAATTCAAGGGTCATCAAATTAATAGTCTCCAAGAAGTGCTATATATCATTAAAGGAAAAGTTAAAGTAAATTTCTATACAAAAAAAGGGATTTTGCTGCAATCAGAAACTCTAAATAAGGGAGATATTTTATTCCAAAGAGATTTGGGGCATGGGTTTGAGCTGCTAGATGATGCTGAAATTTTTGAAGTTAAACAAGGGCCATTTTTTGGTCAAGAACACAAAAGATTTTATAATTAGAATTAGTTAAATCTCATTTGCCAAGCTACTTTAATATAAGTGAAAAACATATGCAAAAGCCTTGATTTACTCACACCATATTTTCTTTTTTGATAAAAAACTGGGATTTCTTTGATTTTGAGGTTTAGAGTTTTTGCCAAGTACACAAGTCTTAAATGATATTCTCCATAACCAAGATATATTTTTTTAAGTGGCATTTTCTTTAAAAATGTCGATTTAATTGCATAATAACCACTTGCATTATCAGTCAAAGGAAAAGCAAAAAAAATTCTTAAAATAAGATTAAAAATAAAAGTGAAAAATAATCTAAACCTATCATCCATGCCGCCTCCATTAATAAAACGAGATGCAACTACCATGTCCAAATTTGATTTATCAATTTCTTCCACTAACTTAGTAATTTTTTGTGGATCATGATTAAAATCAGCGTCCATACCAACGATAATATCTCCTTTGGATTTATTAATTCCCATCAAAATAGACTTGGACAATCCCCTTGGGGGTGGATTCAAATAGAATTTGATTCTTTTATCTTTTTCGATGATTTTTTGCAAAGTAAGTTTGGTTCCATCATTACTATGATCATCTACAATAATTATTTCGAATTGATAAGAAGCTAGTTCTTTGACCAAAGCTTCAGTCAAAAGCAGAATATTCTTAGATTCGTTATACGTGGGAATAACAACACTAATTAATTTTTGTTTTGACATCACAATTCATTCTTTCTTCGCCAAAATCATAATACTAGAACCAATTGGCAAATCCAAATTTGCTTTCAATAAAAGCAAATCTATCTTAATTAAAAACAGCAGTAAAAAATTCAGAGCGAAACCAATCTTATCAACGGTTTTAATTTTTTTGGGTTTAAATATTTTTAGCAATATCCTTTGTGTTACAAAAAAAGGAAAGGTCGTAAAGTAAAGATAAGTAGAACGAACAATTCTAAAACCATGCAATGTAACTAAATTTTCAAGTTCTTTTTTCTTAAACCTTTTCTTTGCCATCATATTTTCATCATGAATGCTCCAAAAAAATGGCAAAGCACAATCAGTAATTAAAAGATAAGCATTATCTTTTAGTAAACGTTTGGCTTCTTTTAGAACTAAATTTTCATTAATATTTTTGTGATATAACACATCAAAAATGGTAATTAAATCAAGACTATTTGTTTTAAGAGGAACCTGATCTGCCGAAGCATCAATAATACTTAAACCTCTTTTTCTGCTTAGTTTTATAGCATCAGAGTTATTTTCAACTCCAATAGTCTTTCTATAGAAACCACACAGATATTTTGTCATTCCTCCAGTGCCACTACCCAAATCTAAAATAGATGATTTTTGATCTAATTTAAGTGAATCAAGTAAAAACCTAACAAAATATCTTTTACCTAAAAACCACCAGTGGCGATCCTCTGCTTCAAACATTTGCCAATATTCAGTGTTTTTCATTTTCGTTAAACCTTAATATTCTTTATTAGAAATATCTGAGTGGTAAAAAAATTATAATCAAAAATAAAACCATCTTCTTTTGAAAAAAGATGTAAATTATTTGAATCTAAATCGCGGAGATTAGTTAAAAAATAATCCAAACAATGATTGTTTTTATAATAATCATTGCATATCAAGAAATAATAATCAGCATTTAGATAATCAATATCATAAAAACCGTAGTTAAGAGTGTGTTGCAAATTACTTGTCAATGGATTCTCTGTAATAAACTTTTGATTGACAAAATGATCAATTGGCTCAGCTTGCCACTTACCAATCCAAAAATACATTAATGGATCTCCTCTTTTATTTTGCCAATCACCAAAATTATAAAAAATCATAACTCTACTTCTATTAAAGTTTCTTGATTGAATTTCAAAGGAGATAAAAGATCCTATTCGACTGTTAGCAAAATAGGAATAAAAGTTTTTTTCTTCAGATTTTTTAAAAGAATAATAGAAATTTATAATTAGAAAAAGACTATAAAAAAGTAAAATCAAGTAAACACTAATATTTTTGGGAAAAACATAAACAAACTTTTTAATTAAATTCAAGTTAATTGCCAACAGAATGAAAAAAAATAAAGCTAAAACATCAATTCTATGATAAACATATGGTATTTCTAGCTTGATCAAAAAATAAGAAATAAAAATAATCCATATTAATAAAAATTTACTAGTAAATATTTTAATTAGCGGTGAGGTTTGCTTATTCTTTTGAAATTGTGGGAAAATCATTAGCAACAGAATAAATAAAAAAAATAATAACTGGTAAAAATATGATTCTGTTTGAAAAAACAAATTAAAGAATACCTGAAAAAGATTTAAGTAGTGTGTAAATATAGCATTAATGCTCGTAACAATTTCACTTTGATTATTAAGTAAGGAGTTTATGGAAATAAAATTATTTTGAAATTCAAAAATTAATTGAGGAAAGTAAACAATCACGGCAAAGAAAAAAATTGAAACCAAAGAATAAAAAAATACTTTTTTAGAAGAATTTGTTCCTTTAATTTTAAAAAAGTAACTAGTATTAGCAATTAAAATTGGTAAAAAAAAGATTGGTGATGGATAAATAGAAAGAGCAATAAAAAATAACCATTGGCTGACAAATAAATAAATTGTTGCTTTATTTTTTAATGCGAGAGCCCCACAAACAAAAGATAAAGACAAAAAGAAAAATACTGGATATGGATGCCAAATAGACCTACTCATTGAAACTAAGTAGCTCCAAAACGAAAAGCTCGCTAGAGATAATAAAGTAATCTTTTTATTATTTGTTATCAAGTAAATCAATATTGACAAAAAAACAACAGTTAATAAGCCCATTACTGAATAAAATGCTGTGATAAAAAGAACGTCTCCTTTGGTTAAAAAATAAAAAAATGAAATCAAATAAAGATAGGTTGGTGGAATAAACAAATCTTCAACACCAATCGCAGGACCTATTAGTGGCAGTTTCTTTTCCTGGTTAATTATTCTGGCAGCTTCGAGCTCATAGCCAACATCTGGAGTCATGTCATCATACTTTAAATTAGAAAATCTAAAATATGAGGCTATTAGAAGCAAAATAAAAACGACTCTAAAAAAGTAACTTTTATTCATAAATTAAGAGATGAATAGATTTTATTGTAATTTAATTCGATTGAGTAAAACATATACAAAAAACCAATGAGGCTCTATTATTAAAAAATAGTTAAAACCATGAAAATAGCCATTATCCATGATTCTTTTACTAGTTTTGGAGGAGCTGAAAGAGTGCTTTTTTCTCTCATTAGAATTTTTAAACAAGCGGATATTTACACATCATTAATTAGTGAAAATTTTGTCCAAGAAATTAAGAAGAAAAGTAAAGGAGAACTATCTTTTTCAAAACTCAGTAATTTCAAAATTGCCAAGCTATATCCGAGTTTTTTTAAACCTTATTTTTTTCACTATTACTGGCAAAGTCTCAATTTAGATCAATATGATCTGGTAATTTCTTCTTCTCACTCATTTTGTGCTAATTGGGTCAAAGTTAAACACAAACATATTAGTTACATTTATACCCCACCAAGATTTTTATATGGCCAATATAACGAAATGTCCTGGTTAAGAAACCCAATTATAGAAAAATTACTTAAACCATACTGGCAATACTTAAAAAATAAAGATTATCAAAATATACAAAAAATAAATATTTTAATTGCTGATTCAATCAATGTAAAAAAAAGAATCAACAAATCATATCAGAGAAAAGCAATTGTAATTTATCCTCCAGTAAAGCTAGCAGAAAAAATAGTCAATAAAAAAACAAATGTAAAGAAAAGCTACTTATTCTTCTCCAGATTAGTCAAACAAAAAGGCATTGAATTAGTAATTAAAACTTTTAATTTTAATCAAAAACCTCTTTTAGTAGCGGGGACCAGTAGTCAAGAAAAAAAATGGCGAAAAATGGCGAATAAAAATATAAAATTTTTGGGTTTCATAAGTGATGCTCAGAAAGCAAAAATCTACCAAGAAAGCTTGGCCTTAGTTTACGCTTCCATTGAGGAAGATTTTGGAATGGTTCCTGTCGAAGCCTTGAGTCATGGTGTGCCAGTCATTGCATATCAATCTGGAGGAGTCAGTGAATCTATTGTCGATCAAAAAACTGGCTTATTTTTTAGAATATATAACTTAGAAAGCCTTAATGCAGCTATCGAAAAGTTTGAAAAAATGACTTTCAAAAAGAAGGACTGCATTAATCAAGCAAAAAAATTCAGTGAAGAAATTTTTACAGAAAAGATCTTACAACTAATCAAAAAATGATAAAAATTTTAGATAAAAAAGAAATTATTTTTTTAATAGTTGCGGCAATTTGGATTTTCTCAATCTGCATTAAAGGATTGAATCAACCACTTTATTGGGACAGTGCTTATTCATTGGCTTCACAAGCCAAAAGAATTGCTACAAATTTAAATTTTTTTAATTATCAAAAATATAATCTAACTACTGTTGAACCAGTCTATACTAGCTTCATCAACGAAGAATCAGATTACCCTCATACTTTTGGTTTAGCTTTATTTTATGGATTTTTTCTGAGCTTATTTCCCAACAATTATTTTCTCGTCTGGCATTTACTTAGTTTATTATTTTCAATTGCCTTAGTAATTTTTTTGTATTTGATAACAAGAAGTATTAGTTCAAAAATTCAAGCAGTTATTTTAACGGTTTTAATGATAAGTAACCCTTTATTTCTGGCTCAAACCACTCTCGTCTACCATGAAATTCCAGCAACAATCTTTAAATATTTGGCCATTTATTTCTTAATTAAAGATAAAAATCATTTATTTTTAATATTTTCAATAATTGCCTTTCTGATTAGATTCGAAAATGGCCCAATTTTGGTTGTCATTGCAGCTTGTTGGTTTGGATTCATCAAACAATGGCGAATTTCCTGGCAAGAGTTACGTAAAGGCTCACTTTATATATCAGCATTAATTTTGGCAGTAGTTAGTTGGTTTCTCGTTCATCGAATAATGACTGGTTGGTTTTTAATTAATCCTCTATTTGGCCACGTAGTTGATCATAAGCAAGCGATCATAGACATGTACTCATTCTTATTTATAGAACAAGGAAGATGGGTCTCCTCTTTGATAATAGTTTTTCTCTTAGTTTTTAACTATAAAAAATTTATCGAAAACAAAAAAATAATTGTTTTGATAGTTTTATTATCTATTCCACTATTTCTAATCGCGTGGCATTTAGGCACAACTCTGCCGCGCTATATTTTTTCCATATTACCGGGATATTATTTACTCCTCACAATCGGTCTACCTACTTCAACAAACAATAAAACAAATCAGTTTTTCATTATTTTGATGATCACTCTAATATCTTCTTACCAAGTAAATTTCTTATATAAATGCTCAGCAAATTTTGAAACCTGTTTATCATTTACCAAGTTAATATCCATGAAAAAAGAGGTTGGGGCTTATCTAGATCAAGAAATTAATGAAGATGCTGCAATTTATGTAAATTGGGATGAAGAACAAGAATTTTCAGATCCAAATTTTTCGTTGAACTATTTTTGCAAAAAATGCAAATCAGCAAAATTTGATCCCTCGCTTCCACAGCAGCTCGATCCAAGTATAACCAACTACATTCTTATATCTCCCAATTCAACCAAAGAAATGAGAGATTTCGTAAAACATCATAAAGTCCGTTTAATAAAAAAAGTTCAAGAAGAAAATCTCGAAATAAAGCCTTACTTAATTAAATCCATTTAAAAAGACAATTTTTATTTATACAATAAATTTCCAAATCTTCCTTGAGTTCTTTGCAACTAAATGAGTTTAAACAATCTGTACCATAAAAGAAAACTAGTCTCTTGTTATTGAAATTACTGAAAGCCAAAATATCTTTCTTAGAAGAAATTCTAAGTTTGGAATAATTTTTCATTGAGAGAGTTTGTGACAAATAATACTCAACTGGCTCTTGCCAAGTTAATGGCAAAAATACTAATTGATCACCACTCTTGATTTCCTTTTTAATAAAGGACTCCAAACCAGTTAAGTAATAAAATGATTTCCTCTGATAAGTTGTTCTTATTAAAACTAAAAAAATAATTAATAGGATTAACTTAATAAAAATATTTTTTTGAAAATAATTTCTGAAAAATAACGAGCTTATGAAGATCATTGCTATAGCTACAACAAATAAATTTCTAGCTAAAAAAATTGGATTAAGCAAAAAAGAAAAAATCAGGGAAAGAAACAGGTTTGAAAATAAAACTATACCTAAAAAAATATATTTTTTACTTTGGTAATTTTTAGCTATAAAAATAAAAATGAGTAAAAAAATCAAGCAAAATAATAGAATATTAAAATAATTTGCAAACTGAAAACCAAAAATTTGCGACAATTCACTTAGAATAAAATTAAAATCATTGTAAACCCCACCTGGTTTATTTTTAATAATGAAGATTGCTTTGAAAAAAACTAAAAATTGGTAAAAAGCAAAAACTAGAGTGTAAAAAATTATCTTTAAAACATTTTTAAAATATTGGCTTTTGACGAAAAATAAATAAATTGCATAAATAATTAAGGAACTAAAAAGCCATATACTTGAGTAATCTATAAAAATACTAATTGCAAGTATGGCAGCAACTTTTATATGTTTTCTGACAAGATTTTTTTGGTAAGAGTTAAGAAAAAATAAAATAACTAATAAATTAATAAAAACAGCTAAAGAATAAGGCCTTAATTGAAAAGATAAATTAATAGATAAAGGATGTAAAGAAAAAAACAAAATAGCTAAAAAACCAACATATTGATCTTTTAATTTTTTGCCAATCAAAAATACTAAATAAGCACTTGGAATAAAAAATATTAAATTTAAAGACCTTAGCCAATCATCTTCTAAAGAAAAAACTGACCAAATTTTAAGAAGAAAAAAATAAAAAGGAGGATGGACATAATCCCAATAGTTCCCGCTAGAAAGTAACAAATTTGTCCAAGAAGTTTCTTGAGCAACTTTAATTGACAAAACTTCATCTAACCAAAGATCTGTACTAAAAGCAAAATAAATTCTAAGCAAAAAAGCAAACAAAACCACAATAATCATTTGTCTTATTATAAACATTAGTTTTATAATGCGAACCATGCGAGTTCTAATTACTGGTTCAAACGGATTAATTGGCAGCAGTGTGGCTAATTTTTTCCTTAAAAGGGATGATGATGTTTTTGGTGTGGACAATAACATGCGCCAATTTTATTTTGGTGAAGAAGCTACTACTATTTTTCAACAAAAAATTCTGGAAAAAAATAAAAATTATCATCACTTTCAAATCGATATTAGAGATAAAGAAAAAATTAAAGAAATCTTTGAAAGATACAAGTTTGACTTGATTGTTCATACTGCTGCCCAACCAAGTCACGATAAGGCTAGAGATATTCCAATTTTAGACTTTGAAGTCAACGCAGCTGCAACCTTGAATTTACTAGAATTGACTCGTTTGTTTCAAAACCAAGCTGTTTTTGTTTTCACAAGCACCAATAAAGTTTATGGGGACAAGCCCAACCAAATTCCAATAAAAGAAAATAAATGGCGTTATTCTTACGTCGATCAAATAAATGGTATTGATGAAAATCTATCAATAGATCAAAGCACTCACTCCTTGTTTGGCGCCAGTAAACTAGCCGCAGACATATATGTTCAAGAATATGGACGTTATTTTGGCTTGAAAACTACAGTTTTACGACTTGGTTGTGTAACTGGCAGTGTTCACGCTAGCACCAAATTACATGGTTTTTTATCATTTCTCATTAAATCTCTTATTCGCGAAGGAAAATATGAAATTATAGGTTATAAAGGCAAACAGGTGCGCGATCAAATCCACGCCAATGATGTTGCTACAGCTATATATGAAATTTATAAAAATCCAAATTGTGGAGAGGTATTTAATCTTGGAGGTGGATTAAAAAATAACGCATCAATTTTGGAATTAATTAGAATCATTGAAAAAAAATTACAAATCAAAGTAAAGACAACCTACCAAAAACAAGCGAGGGTTGGCGATCATATTTGCTATATTACAAATCTAAATAAATTCAAAAGATTTTATCCAAAATGGAAAATTAACAAAACACTAGATGAAATTATTGATGAAATCATTTCTACCGAACAACAAGAGAATTAAAATTTTAGGAACTAAGGTTAACTGCTCGAATTACAAAGATATCCTAAATATCATTGATCTACAAATCAAAAAAAAACAAAGTCACTTTGTTTGTGTAGCTGCCACTCATTTATTGGTAGAAGCCCAAAATAACAAAATTTTACAAAAAAATATCAATAAATCCCTAGTTACAACTACAGATGGAATGCCTTTGGTTTGGATTGCCAAACTGAGAGGACAAAAAGAAGCAAATAGAGTCTATGGCCCAGATCTAATGCTCAAGCTTTGTGCACTGGCTGCTAAGAAACAATATAAAATATTTTTACTTGGAGGAGCAAATGGACAAGGTCAAATTTTAAAAACAAAACTGTTAAATAAATTTCCAAATTTAAAAATTGCTGGATTTAGTAATACTCCAAATAGACCAATACCTGAAAAAGAAAATCAAAAAAACATCCAACAAATAAACAAAAACCAAGCCCAAATAGTCTTTGTCGGCTTAGGGTGTCCAATTCAAGAAAAATGGATGACTGAAAACTACAAAAAGTTAAATTCGGCAGTCTGTATAGGTGTGGGAGCTGCTTTTGATTTTATTTCTGGCAAAGTTAAACAAGCACCAATGTGGATGCAAAAAAGCGGATTAGAATGGTTTTGGAGACTCATCCAAGAACCCAAAAGGCTTTGGAAAAGGTATTTGTTTTTAAACCTTATATTCATAAAATCAATTTTTAAAGAAGAAATTAAGAAAAAATGAAAAAGCAAAAGTTACTTTATTTAAGCCAGTGCTTTCCAATTCCTCTTGACGGTGGTGGAAAAATAAAGACTTTTAATTCAATTAAAACCCTAGCAAAAAAATTTGATATTTTTGCAGTTTTTATATCAGAAAGGAAAGCTAAAAAAGAAGAAGTTAAAGTTTTTCAAAAAATGGGGGTATCGGTAAAAATATTTTATACAGATATTATGTCTAAAGACATCAAAGAAAACTACCTTAAATTAGCTTGGAATTATCTTCAACTGCGTCCCCACTTTGTTTATCAATATCGCTACAAACCAAGTTTTTCATGGATTAAAGACAAAATTAAAACTTGGCAACCAGATATCATCCATGTTGATCACATTAATTCTGCTCAATTTTTGCCTTCTCGAGCTTGGCTCAAAAAAAATTGTCAAAAAATACCCAAATTAATCTTGGAAAATCACAATCTCAATCATATTTTATTTGCCACTCGCTTCAGGGAGAGCAAAAAATTGATTCGCAAACTTTACCTCTTTTTGGAAGGTAGTCTCAATTGGCTTTATGGCGAAAGAAACTACAAAAGATTTGACCATATTTTTGCTATTTCTGATGTTGAAACTAGTTATTTAGGTCAAAAAGGTTGGCCAACTAGCACTCAGCCTCTGGTTTATCCGCTCAAAAAAGCACAAAGTAAAAAAGAAAAAAAATACGATTTATTGTTTATTGGATATCTAGATTGGCCACCCAATGAAGTGGCGATCAGGTGGTTCGTTGAAAAAATTTTACCTCTGATCAATCAACAGCTACCCACAGCCAAGTTTCACGTAGTTGGCAAGGAAAACATTAAACTAGCTGACCTCAAAAAAAATTCCAACGTAATTTTTCACGACCAGCAAAAATCCTTAGACAAGTTTTTGGGTCAAAGCAAAGTTTTTGTCTTACCTTTTCAAACCGGAGCTGGAGTACGCATTAAATCACTCACTGCTCTACAAAACGGTTTACCGCTGGTTTCAACTAAAATGGGTATTGATGGCCTGCATTTGAAAAACAATCAAGAATATTTAGAGGCAGAAACAGCGAGAGAATTTGCCAAACAAACCATCAGACTCCTGCAAAATAGACAACTGAGGGAAACTATGTCCAAAAAACAACAAGCTTATTTCGCTAAACACCACAGTCAAAAAGCAAACACAATTTATCTGAAAAAATACCAGGAATTGGTCATTAATCAATAACTTCGACTATTCTAGCGTCTTCCAAAGCAAATTCTGGAAATTGTAGCCAAATCGAACTGCCGATCTTCAAAGCAGACTTATTGATGTAAAAATCCCTATTTAAATCACTGAAAGCCTTTACTCGCAGAGTCACTTCCAGATCGCGATAATCTTCATTGTAAACTTGAATATTCTGCCCCCGAATGTCCGAAAACTCGCGCCTAGCAGAAACTTTCTCATTTACTCCAACAATTTCTGCAATTAATTTACCACCTAGATCAGTAGATTTTGTGCCAATCTTCACTTGGTTAGCCAAATAAGGCAAAACCATTTTCTTTTCCACTTTAATGGTCTTATAAGAGTACTTGATTTCTTCTTGATTAACTCTAATCACTAAACCTCTCAATTGTTCTTGTGGGAAATTAAACAACAAAGAAGAACCAACTACCAAAGGTTTAAATTCATAAAGGTATTGATCCTTATTTTTATTAAAATCAACTTTAACTTTCAAATCAACGTAAATATCTCTATATGGACCACCCGCATCATAATTATCTATTGCCACTACCTCCGCCACTTTGACACCAAAAGTATCCTTCACTTCGTCACCCACTTTTAAATCACTAGCATACCAATAATTTGGCGGTGAACCTCGATACCACCAATCGGGATTTTCCACAGAAATGCGTATGTTTACCCAAGTTGATTGACGCTGCAAACGATTGTAAGTAAAAAAACCAAGCACCAAAAACAATAAAATAATAAAAGATAAATCAAGAAAATTGAGCTTTCTCTTTAAAAAATTTATTTTCTGTATAATACGACTCATGGATCTGACTTTCTTCTTCATGAATTCAGCTTTTCTCCTCAGTCTTTTATTGGTCAATTCCAACAAAATACTTTTACTCTTCAGTCTCGTGTATTTAATCATACTCATCAAGAAAACACAAAATTACAGATTTAGTTTGTTTTTACTGCTCATTAATCTTTTACCTTTCACAATCGGCAGAAACATTATTGAAACTACTCTAATTGGTAGAAGTGAAATTTTTAGTTTTGCTATTTTTGACGTTAAATATTTTTTCCCTATCTATTTGTCTGACTTATTTTTGGTGCTAATTTATCAAGACTACTTATCCAATAAATTTTTCACTAAAAATCAAGCAAAAGATAGAATTCAAATAAGTAAAAGTTTCAAGATCGCATTAGTTAGTCTCTTATTGTTTTTGTTTCTCGTACTACTACGCAGTATTAACCATGAATTTAATCAACTCTTAATTTTGGGAGCAGTTATCATTGTGAAATATATTTTGCTTTTTGCTACACCAGTTATAGTTTCCCTCAATCATAAAAGACAAACAATCAAACAAATAATTGCCTCAATGACTTTTTTTCAAACCATTTTGGTGTTCGTGGAACAATTTAGAGGTGGTAATATTGGTCGTTTTATCGAAAACAGGTTGCCAGGATTAGAATTTGGTACCAGATCCTCTGAAGCCATTGATCTGCTCAGGGCAGATGGCACCTTTAATGAACCAAACATCACTGCCATTTTTTTATTGATAAATAGCATTATTTTGATTAATTTCTCTCTAAATAATTTTAGAATTGCAAAGAAGCAAAGCTATCTCTATCTGTTTGTTGGTTTATTGTCTTGGTTTGCCATTATTTTTACTGGTAGTCGCAGTCTTTATGGACTAACCCTTCTTTGCTTAGTTTTTTACTGCTTTAAATACCAAAAGGTAATTGTCAATCTCTGCCAAAAAATCCTTAAAAACAAAATTCTAAAATTAGTAAGCCTCATTTTGATTCTTAGTAGCCTACCTTACTTGATCAGTAGAACAAGTAGTATCAAAAACGTTCTCAGTAGTGATGGTAGTTTTTCTTATCGACAAGAATTAAATAATCATGTTTTAGCTATGTCTTTCAAACATCCGCTAGGCATTGGCTTGGACTTAACCCCTTACTATTTGGCTAAAAATTTTAAGACAGTTGATAGCCAATTAGTTATTTTTGATCAAGCTCCAGCTCATAATATTATTATCCAAATTTTGGCAGAAACTGGTATTTTTGCTTGTCTTATTTTTTTGTTTTTCGTCTATTATGTCTTGAGAAATACTTTGATGAAAAAAAACAATGGTTTTGCGCTAGCAGCTCTAGTTTACTTTATGGCAGCACAATTTCATCCAGTTTTTACCAATCACTACGAATTAACAGCATTTTTCTTTTTATATATGGGGATGGGATTAAATGAAAATTAAATTACTCCTGGTAATGGTCTTAGTTGTTCTAGTTGGTGGGATTTTTTTATCGTCTAAGAATACCAGAAATTGGTTGTTTTATAGCAAGCAAAGCATTGGCGCCAACAACAAACTAAGTCTCTATGATAATCTCAACTTTGATGAAAAAATTATTTATCTAAACAGTCAAGATAAAAAAACTTACGCTTTAAATCGAAATTCTGGTCAAGTTACTTGGCAATTTCAAGCCCAAGAATATAGTCCCTTCCCACCCACAATTGATTCAGAGCAAGTTTTTTTATCTAATTTCGATGGTAACATTTATTCCCTAGATAAAAAAACCGGATACAAAAATTGGCAATTCAATCTAGAAAATAGCTCCCTCCCTGACACTCCAGTCATCACCAACAATCAAAGTAGCTTGCTCTACTTTGCTTCAAGGCATGGAACTTTATATGCCTTAGATAAAGTTAGTGGACAAATGGTCTGGAAAAAACAATTTCAAACTATTGACACCAATAAAGTTTTTGCAACTGGCAGCATCCATTTTGGCAGTATCTACCTTGATGCACAACAAATATATCTACTCAGTAGCATTGAGAAAAAAATGTTTGCTCTGGATCAGTTAAGCGGCAAAATAAACTGGCAAATAGAAAATATTGATTTTAGTTTTGAAGAGCCAATATTTCTTGATCAAGAAATTATCTTGAAAAAAAATGACTCTCTCTTAAAAATTAATAAGATTGACGGAAATATTACAAAAATCAACCGACAAGGTAATGAAAACACTATCTGGCAGATACTGAAAGTAGAAAATGACAACAAACATCTTTTAATTATTGATGACAAAACTCTGACCAAAATTGATAGTGATCTTAATAAAGTCGAATGGCAAATAGAAAATATCATTGATGATGTTTTATATAAAAAGAATCGAATTAAACCGGCTGAAATTAAGGTTGTTAACAATAAAATTTTAGCGCAAAAACACATTTACCTTGAAAATAGTGACGTCTTGGTAGCAATCAACTATCAAAGTGGCCAAACAATTTGGGAAAAACCAATCAGCAGTTGGGTGATTAATCAAGAGTTTGATGACTCGACTGCTTATCTGGGAGGTTTAAACGGAGATTTAACTGCTCTCGACATTGAAAATGGCCAAATCAAGTGGCAAACTGGCAATGATGGCAGAAATAGCAAAATCTTTGTCATCAACCATAACCCTCTCATGGTCAATGAAAAAGCTGGCAACAAAGTTTTACTAAAATATTTTACAAATGATGGCCATGAAATTTGGCAATACACTCCCAATTCAACCGTTGAAGATATTGCTGAAGTTTATCAATATCAGGGAAGCATTTTCATCCTAGCTGAAAAAAGAAAATTAGTAGAAGCAATTAAAATCAAAGTTGCCGCTCCTGATAAGCGAGCCAGCAAAAAAATCAACTTTTTCTATCAAGAAAATAAAACTAATCACGATCCATTCTTAGAAATTAAAGAAAAAGAT
>CAZIBP010000017.1:0-21290 GCA_964537665.1 uncultured Pseudomonadales bacterium | reverse complement strand
ATAATGCACACGAGCGATAGCGAGGAGCATTATGCTCAGTAATCTGAAGCGGCGTTAGCACGCTCAGCGTCTCCACCTGACTCACTTTAGAAAAACAATAGAAACCACATCTTCCCTAAAATGTCAGCAAAAGAAACTTTAATTACTTTAGAAAAAAAAGAGATTGCCGCTAATGATGCAACAATTCTGCTAGTCCTTTTGACAGTTGGTCTGTCCATTTTGGATTTTTATTCTCATCCTAATATGTTTCAGGCTGATTTTGAGAGAAGAAAAATGTTAATTGACGTGCTTGGACCACTAGCTAAAAATCTTGGTAATTATGGCCTGAGTGCTATCCCAGCGATGACTGCTGTTTTTATCAAACACACTATTAATTCAATTTTTACCAATGAATCAATTAAAAAAATCACTAAACAAGGCTTTATTGCTTTTATTTCTTCAATTATTGCCCTCAATGCTCTGATTGAATCCTTTCCCAACAATAATGAACCACTGGGTGACTTTGCTATGGGTGCCATCGGCATCGCTATGGGTGTAGCTAGTGCTGAATTAATTGCTAGAAAAATTAAGAAAAACAAAATAATAAAGTGATACAATTATCACATGCACATTATCTCTGGCTCTTCAAATCCTCAATTAGCCAACGAACTTTTGGAAGCTATCCAAAAGCAAACTCCAACAAGCTCTCTAATTACTTGCCAAATTGCTAAGTTCGCCAATGATGAGAAAAAAATTTGGATTAAAGATAAAGATAAGGTGCACGGCCAAAAAATTTGTCTACTTCAATCATTCTCCAAGCCAGTTGATGAAAACATCATTGAAACCCTATTGATTATTGATGCTCTGGAAAGATTAGGTGCAAAAGAAATTTCTGTTATTGTCCCATGGATGGGTTATTCTTTCCAAGATAAAATTTTTCGCGAAGGAGAAGCAATTGCTGCCAAAGTAATTGCTAATCTGATCCTTAGCAAATTAATTAATCGAGTTTTCTTACTCGATTTACACAATGACAGTATTCCTGGATTTTTTTCCACAGCAAGCTACCATTTGTCAGCTAGAGATTTATTTATTGCTCATTTGAAAAAAAGCTATGATCTAAAAGATGCCGTCGTTGTGAGTCCAGATTTTGGGGGATTAAAGAGAGCACGACTTTTTGCCAATCAATTAGAATTGCCCCTACTAAACATTGATAAAAGCCGTGATCTACAAACCGGAGCGGTAACTGCTCACGCTCTACATGGAGGAGAGGTTGTTGGAAAGAATGCCATTGTTTTTGATGATGCCATTATGTCTGGAGAAACCGTCGCTAAAACAGCCGCACTACTTAAAAAAGAAGGAGCTTTGCAAGTTATTTTTATTGCTACACACGGTATTTTCTGCAACAATGGTGTTCAAACCATTAATAATAGTCAAGTTGATCGAGTAATTATTAGCGATTCAATTTGGCAACAAGAAAAATCAAATAAAATTGAAGTTATTAAGTTGGCCCCGCTATTGGCTATGAATCTAATTGACTAGATTAGAAAAAGTAAAACATGTTAAAATTCAAATTCAAGCAACTATGAAATTATCCAAATTGGCTTTCCAAGTCACCAAAAATCCGCCAGTCAAAGCTGACACTATTAATCATAAATTATTAGTTCAAGCAGGTTTTGTTCGTCAACTAATGGCTGGGGTTTATATCTATACTCCACTTGGATTAATGGTTCTACGTAACATAGAAAAAATTGTTCGTGAAGAAATGGATAAAATTGGTGGACAAGAGGTCTTAATGCCAGCCTTACATCCTAAGGCTAACTGGCTAGTCACTGATGGTTGGAATAAAATCGATGTTCTTTTCAAACTCAAGAGTCGCACTGGCAAGGATTACGCACTTGGTCAAAGTCATGAGGAAATTGTCACACCACTTGCCAAAGAATTAATTAATTCCTACAAAGATCTGCCCTTAGCTCTCTATCAAATTCAGTGGAAATATCGCGATGAACTTCGTTCAAAATCCGGCATCTTGCGAGGTCGTGAGTTCTTGATGAAAGACATGTACAGCTTCCACGAAAACCAAGCCGATTTTGAAAAATTTTATGGCGAAGTCAAAAAAGCTTATCTGAAAATTTTTAAACGCTTGGGTCTCACCGCCAAAGTAACTGAAGCTTCTGGAGGCAATTTCACCAACAAAATTTCCTATGAGTTTATGGTTCTAACCAGCGCTGGTGAAGATGACATCTTTTACTGTGATGAATGTGACTATTGTATTAACAAAGAAATTGCCCAAGTCAAGGAAGGTGATGCTTGTCCCAAATGCGGAGCTGCACTTAAATTTGCCAGAGCTGCGGAAGTAGGCAATGTTTTTGATCTTGGCCAAAAATTCGCTAAAGATTTTGATTTAACTTTCAGCAACCAAAATGGAGAAAAAAAATACCCAATTATGGGGTGTTATGGCATTGGCATTAGCCGCTGCATGGGCGTAATTGTAGAAAAATATAATGATGCAAAAGGGATTATTTGGCCAAAAGCGATTGCTCCTTTTGAGGTGGAATTAATTTCTTTGAATGGAACAGAAGTCTACGCCACAAAAATTTACGAAACGCTTTTAGCAAATGGAGTCAGAGTCTTATTTGATGACCGCAGTGAATCCGCCGGTAGTAAATTTGCCGCCGCAGATCTCTTGGGCATGCCAATTAGATTGGTAGTTTCTCCAAGGAATGGAGAGCAAGTGGAGTGGAAAAAGCGCGAACAAGAACAAAGCGAACTACTTGATTTAGAAACAATCATAGATCGCCTTAAATAAAAATGCCTGAGATCATTCTTAGCAACCATGCCAGACAAAGGGCTAAATTGAGAAAAATCGAGCTTTCCGCCATCAGACAGCTTATTCTTTATCCAAGCAATAAGATTGATTTGGGAGAAAATAAATTTAAATTTTTTAAAAATGTCAGTCATCGCCGCTATCAGGCTGTTGCCACTCACCTAAAAAATGAGAATAAATGGCTAGTAATTTCTGTCTGGGTTAAAGGGGAAGAGGATCAGTTACCTTTGCTTTGGCTTTTAATCAGTTTACCTTTCCGCTTAACCTGGTGGCTAATTAAGTCTTTGTGGCAAATAATTGCAAAAATTGCGAGAAAAAAATAGACCTATATAATAAAATATAATTAGTCATACATTAATATTATATAGCTAATCATCAATCTTTTTTGCTTATATATTTTTCTATAAACAAATATATATTACTATATATATCCCGGTGAGGGACCCACTAAGACCAAGCAATATAGCTGGTTTTGGTGGCGTTTTGTTGCTAAAATAAACTCATGAACTCAATCAAGCGTAAACTCATCGTTACTCACCACGCTCCAGATCTCGACGCAATCTCTTCAGTTTGGCTATTAAAACGTTTTGATGGTCAGAGATATGCTGATGCTAAAGTTGCTTTTGTCAATCCTGGAGACAACATTACTCTAGACGAAGCGGAAAAAGAATTTAACTGTCAACTACATGAAATCACCCATGTTGACACTGGACTTGGAGAATTTGACCACCACCAAGTGGAGAGAGCTAGCCGAGAAATTTGTGCTGCCACTTTGGTTTTTGACTATTTAAAACAAGTCAGGCCAGAAATTGCCAACGACCAAGCTCTGATTGCAATCATCAAAATAATTGTTGAGATTGATCATTTTGGCGAAATTTATTGGCCTGAAGCCAAAGAAAATCGCTTTGTCTTTACTCTTCATGAATTAATACATGGTCACGAATCAATTGAGCCACACGATGATGACTCACAACTTCACTTCGGCATGAAAGCTCTTGATTGTGCTTATGCAGAAATGACTAATCGCCTCAAAGCAGAAGAGATTATTGAAAGTAAAGGCGTAGAATTTGACATCAAAGAAGGTAAATGCATTGCTTTTGAAACACAAAATGATGAAACCATTAAACTTTCTCAAGTCAAAGGCTATCTTTTAGCTGTGCGCAAAGATAGCGAATATGGCCACATTAGAATCAAGGTTAGGCCCGACGCAAAAATTAACTTAGAGAAACTTTATCTGGCTATTAAGGAAATTGACCAGAAAGCAACTTGGTTCTACCATGCTAGTGGCAAAATGTTACTTAATGGTTCCATCAAACATCGTAACCAAATTGCCAGCTCAATCAGTTTAAAAGGCATCATTCATCTATTACAAAAACTATATAATTAAAATATGGCAGATTCAATTTTTAGTAAAATCATCAAAGGTGAAATACCTTCCGCAGTTCGTTTTGAAGATGAGAACTTTATTGTAATCAACGATATTTACCCCAAAGCTCCAGTTCATGTGCTAATTATTCCCAAACATCCCTACGAGTCACTTGAAGCTGTTGATTTTGATAATGATGATTTTTATGCTAGTTTACTTAAAACTGCCAGAAAAGTTGCTAAAGATCTTGGTATTAGTGACAACTACAAATTATTCATGAATGTTGGTAAAAATGTTCAAGATGTCCATCACTTACACTTGCATTTGATGGGAGGTTTTGATCAGAAATCTGGCAAATCCTTATTCAAAGAATAAAGAGTGATCTAGCAAATCGCATATCCCACACCCTTAATTGTCTTAATAAATTTCCTGCCCAACTTGCGGCGCAAATTGGTAATGGTTGTTTCAATACTATTGCCAGACAAAACCTCATCATCTTGCCAAATTTTTTCCGCCAACACTGCTTTACTAAAAACTTGCTTTTGGTAGCTAAGTAATAATTCCATTAATAAAAATTCCTTACGATTTAATTTAATTTCTCGATCATTTAAATAAACTTGATGTGTGGACAAATTTAGCACTAAATTATTGGCCTTGAGCTTTAAGGAATTTTCTTTCTGTTTTTGGTGTAAAATATTTTTGACTCTCAGCTCTAATTCAGAAATATTAAAAGGCTTGGCAAGAAAGTCATCACCATTTCTCAAACAAGAAATTTTCTCCTCAAGATTTAAGTCGGCTGAAAGAAAAAGAATTGGCAAGACAATTTGATTTTGTTGCAAATAATTACAAAGCTCATGACCTTTGCCATCTGGTAAAAATAAATCCAAAATCAATAGATCATAAGTTTTGGTGTCCAAAAAATATTGAGCTTGGACACAATCACTGACAAAATCAACAACACAAAACTTACTAAGGTGAGTCCTGACTAAATCAGCTAGAGGAGCATTATCCTCAACTAATAAAATTCTCACCTGCTGAGTCTAACAAAAAGCAGACTTTCCTACAAGGCTTTAATAAGCTATAATCACTCATCTTATTAATCTAAATCGGGAGGGAGGTGATTCCTTTTGCCAATCGTTATTAAAGCTAAAAAAAACCAATCAACTTCAGACTTAATCAGACAGTTCAAAAAAGCTGTTGCTGCCACTGGAGTAGTGCAGATTGTCAAGGATCGTAGGTATTTCCAAAAACCTTCCAAGATTAAATCTCTCAAAACTGCTGAAAGAAGCCGTTTGAAGAAGAGAGCCCATTCTTTAGCCAAGACTAAAAACATTTCACCACTCATCATTGCTAAAATTAGAGCAAGACTTGGTTCTTAGTTGACTAAGCTCGAATAAGACAGTGTCTGATGGAAGACAAAAAACAAATTTGAAATCAAAAACCCACTTTGAAAGAGGTGGGTTTTTAGTAATTTTCTCTCCTACAAACTAATAACACTAAAGATTTATAAATATTTCATTGACAAGAATTAATATAAAAACCATAATGGCCTTATATGATTAGTCAAGAAGCCATAAATCCAGAAAAAGACTTGCAAGTTGGCAAACAACCATTAAAAGAGTTTGTCAGAAATATTTCTCCAAGATATTTTGATGAGGAAATACAACTCCCTTCTGAAATAATGCAAAGAACGGCAGATGTTTTATCTGCTTCAGGAAAGAAAGAACTTGGCAAATATAATATCTTCAATTCAATGTCAAAAGAAAGAAAAGGCATTGGAACTATAGTAATTGATTGCAGCAAAATAAAACCTCAAGAAAATTTTTTTCAGTTAGCTCAAGATGAAAAAGATGACAAATGGGATAGAATCGGATCTTACGAATTTTATGCAAAGAGAGCCTACACAATGACCATCACGATTGAAGCTTTCACTCAAATGCTTCAATATATAAAAGATAAACCACGTCTACGCCCAGAGGAAGAGGAGCTAACAGCTCACTTACAGTTAGTAAAAAATAAAATTGCCGATTATGGCAGGGTAAGTAGCGATATTACTGAAGATACTCACTCTCTTATTTGCCAAAGATTAGAAGATTTAGCAGAAAGCTTGGGACTACAAAAATTTATTCTTGTTCTTACCAATACTCAAACTATTCCAAGCTATGCAAAAAGACCTTTAATGAACATGTTTAATCGCGGTAAAGGTGAAGACGAAACAAGCGTTATGTTTTTGGCTAAAGAAAAATCACCAGAAGATGCAAATTTAAAAGCATTAGAGCTACAACAAAGACTTGGTAAAGATACTAATCCTCAATATAGAGGAGCAGCTGATGATCTAGCTAAGGCATTGGATTGGTATCAGACTGCGAGAGATCTAAAGAAACAGATAGAAACAATGGAAATTAGAAAAAAAGCAGATGCTGAAAAAAGACAAGCAGATGAAAAAATACTTATAAACCGAATGAATGCAATAAAGAGTAAAGGGTATAATTTCTTTGATTTAGATGAGGAATTTCACTCTTTTAATGGTGAAGAATTGAAAGTCATCAAACAAAAACTCTTTGTACTCTAATTTTAGAAATAATCGCTATCTTCTATTTAACTCTAGTTTTTTTCTAAAGCTTCTTGGCTTTAATCTTCGCTCTAATGCTAAAATCCCACTGATCACCATCACTAGTATCAAAACTAGTGGAGTTGGTCAAAGCATGATAATTCACCAAGTGATTACTAAGGGTCTCTTCTAGTTCTTTTTTTTGTTGGTTTAATTCTGCCACATCAATCTTTAATGAAGTAGATTGTGGATCATTTTGCAATTGCACTTTACGCTCCTTCATCGCTTGAGTGTGTTTTTCAACTTCTTCACGCGCTTCAGTCAACTGAACATCGTTGTCAAAAACACTTTTGAGACTTTGTCTTTTCTCTTTCAGCTCAGTTTCAATGCGAGTTAGTTCGCGAGCGTGCTTTTCAATTAAATTTTGCAAGGAAGTAAGTGTTTCAGCTAGCTGATTTGACTCACTGATTTCATTATCAACATCACTGTTTTGACTAGCTTGACTAAGAGCATCCAAAGCCAAATCATCGCTACTACTTATTTGTTTCTGATCATCTGCCATATATTTTATAGATCACTACTAGGTGTCTTTTACCTTTCAGCTGACAGGGTAACAAAAAATCGCGGTATAATAAAGAGGAAGAACGTGGCACTGGACAATGAATCTTGGTTTTTACTAAGGTAGGAAAGTCCGGACAACAGCAGTAGAGGGTGCCTGATGAAAATCAGGGATCAACTTAGCAAAAGCGCAAGCTCACTACTAAGATGAGCCAGTTAGAGCAACAGAGACGAACCGCGTAGCGGCGGCTGAAACGACCAAGCTTTTGGGTATCTTGCTTCAAGCAAGATGGCAATCCTCCCCGTTGCGAGCTACGACCTTGACCTTAATGGTACTACTCCTTATCACGGTCATAATGTGAGCGCATAGATAAATCATTGTCGAGAAACAGAATCCGGCTTACTAAACCACGTTCTTCTTTTTTAAACAACAAAATCCCGAAAACTAAACGCTTCTAGCACATGTTCTTTCTGAATAATTTCAACTTGTGATAAATCAGCAATCGTTCTTGAGACCTTGAAAAGTTTGAAGTAACCTCGTGTTGATAATTTTTGGTGAAAAGCAAGCAAATCCAAGACTTGTTTAGCTTTATGGTCAATCTGGCAAAAATGCAACACCGCCTGAGAATTTAAATTGGCATTATCTCTGAACGGAGTTCCTAAGTATCGCTTAGTTTGCCAGAGTCGAGCAGTCTCTATTCTTTTTTTAATTACGCGAGAAGACTCCAATTGTGATTGATCGTTAGCAATTGGCAAATTTTCTATAGCTTCTACTCGCAGAGTCAAATCAATCCTGTCAAGAATTGGCCCAGAAAACTTAGCTCTGTAACGATGTAGGTTGTACTCACTACAACGACATTGCCGTTGGCTGCCAGCAAAACCACAGGGGCAAGGATTGCTGGCAGCCAACAAAGTAAAATTAGCTGGATAAGAATACCTGCGATTGAGATAGTTGATTTCAACCCAACCAGTTTCAAGAGGCTGGCGTAGCATTTCAATTAAATTTTGTTTGAACTGAGTGAATTCATCCAGAAATAAAATCCCACGATGAGCCAAGCTGATTTCACCAGGACTCTGATAAATCCCTCCACCAATCAAAGCTCGCTGCGAAATACTTTGATGAGGAGTACGAAAAGGCCTTTTTGTCATCAAAGCGCCTTGCAATAGACCGCAAAGAGAATAAATACGATTTACTTCCAAGAATTCTTCTTCGCTTAGATCTGGCAAAATGGAGACTAAGGCTTGTGCCAACAAACTTTTACCAGAACCAGGAGAACCAAACATTAATAAGTTGTGTCGGCCAGCGGCAACAATTTCTAAAGCTTTTTTGGCCTGTGTCTGACCAAAAACGTGACAAAAATCAACTTGATTCAACAAAAAATTTGACTCATTTTTTCTAAAAAAAGCTTGCTTTAGGGTGAGCTTACCTCTAGCAAAAGCCAGAAATTCTTGCAGTGAGGAAATTGGATAGAATTTAACCCCTTTGATTTCTGGAATTTCTCCCAAATTGGCTTGTGGGAAATAAATTTCCTCAAAACCCATTGCTTTGGCTGATAAAGCAATAGAAACAAAACCTTTTATCTTCCGCAAGCAACCATCCAAAGCTAATTCTCCCAAAAATAAAGATTTGGCGGTGTACAGATGAATGTCTTCATACAACTTTAGCATCGCCACCGCGATGGCTAGTTCAACACTGCTACTTTTTTTGTCCAAATCAGCTGGAGCCAAATTAACCACAGTCTTTTTTGGTCTAATTCTGATCCCACATTGGGCCAGAGCAGCAGTAATTCTTTCTCTAGATTCATCAATCACTCTATTAGCTAAACCAATGATAACAAAAGATGGTTTGCCAAAAATAGTTTTAATTTCCACTTCTATTTTGACTGTTTCCAAGCCTTGATTAATGGCGCTAAAAGTTTTTGCCAACATTATGTAAAAATTTTAATTGAGAATGATTACAAGAAGTGTAATTAGTACTGGGTTGTCAAACCCATTGCACCGCACTTAAAAAAGTAATACACTTTTATTTGCTTAGCAATTTATTAGTAGTAATTAATACATTCGAAAGGATGTTTACATGCCCAAAAAGATTAAACAAATGCAAACAGGCAACAATAAACGTAAAACGCTTACTGTTGTTTTGGCAGCGGGGTTCGTTTTGCTTTCAATAGCAGCCTTAGTATCTGTCAAACTCATTGCTAATTACAATGCTTCACCAACTTCAGTGCAAGCAGATTCTAATTTTACGCCCAATGTAAATCAAGGATTTAGTGATAATTTTGCTGATGGCAAAATTAATGAAGCAAAGTGGAATGATTATAAAAATGTGCAGGGAGTTATAGTTACTGAAACAACTAAAGACAACTTATTAAATATTAATATCCCTGAAGGAAGCGTAAGCGGCAAGGCTAAAAATGGTGGTTTGGTTTTCAAAAGCCCAATCAAAGCTGACTCTGATTTTAGAGTAGTTGCCTCCATTTACAAACCAATTGTCAAGGGTAATGGTCCTGCCATTACCGGTATCACTTTCACCTCTTCAGATACAAATCAAGATGAGGCGGTCAGAGTTTTCTGGCGAGTTGATGGCAACGTCAGTGAATTAGTGATGACTGTTATGGCTGCCGATGGCAAGATAATCGAATCAAACAAAGTACCAGTTGAAGCCGCTAAAGTTAGCCTCAGACTGGTTAGAGTTGATAAAACCTACACGGCTCATTACAGTATTGGTCTAGATGATGATCGAAAATTTATCAAAATTGGTCAAGCAGAAAATTTAAGCTTAGGTGCTGCTGGCAAGATCCGTCTTTTTGCTAATAATGTGGGTAAAGACAAGAAATTCCCAAGAATCACTAGTCGAATCGACGGCGTTACTATTGCCTGGTACGACAGTAGTGCTCCAGAGAGAGAATTTATGGGTGACCGTTTCAATGGTGCCTCAATTGATACAAGTAAATGGGCTGTAAGCACCCAAAGTGGTACTACCGCTACACAAAGTGCCACAGACAACTTAGTGTTAAATATCACTGCTGGAGCTAACGGCAACAAACCCAAAGTGGTTAGTTTACTCACCAAAACTAGCATCGATCAAAAGAAAAACTTTTGGGCAACTACTTCTATGTTTAAACCAATCGTCACTGGCGAGGGGACTGGTAGAAGTGGCTTTCAATTTCTAACTAACGGTGCCAACAACGATGAAGCTGGCACAATTGCCTGGATCGTTTCAGGCAGTAGCAGTAAGCTTGTTTTCACTGTGCAAGCTGCTAATGGCAAAGTTTTAGCCAAAGAAGAAGTTGATTTAGCTGCTGCTGATAATAAAGTTATTTTACGCATCTCTAGAAATCAGGAAGGCTACATTGGCCTCTACAAAATTGGTGCAAGTGACAGCGATACGGCTTGGAAGAAATTCAGCAGTAGAGTTGTTATTAGCAATACTGGAGAAGGCAGATTCAGATTGTTCGCTTCAAATGGCGGCACAGTTGGCAAATACCCAGCAGTCAAAGCTAGGTTTGACGCCTTCAGTGTTGGCTATCTCGAATAGTCAGGCAACTTTTAAAAAGGGAAACCCGCTTTGCCAATAGGTGAGGCGGGTTTTTGATTCGAAAGATTTGGCTTCATCTGCTATATTATATACATCTTTATGTCGAGTGAATTTATTTATCAACTCAAGAGGCCTTATCATTTTCTCAAAACTGGCCTAGCTAAAGGCCTGCCAGCTCAGATTAAATATGGTTTTCCAGATAAAAAACTAAAAATCATCGCTATCACTGGCACTGATGGTAAAACCACTTCCTCAACCATGCTTTATCACATTTTGCGACAAAGCGGTATGAAAACAGCTTTAATTTCAACTGTTGGGGCTTACATTGGTGAAGAAAAAATTGAAACTGGTTTTCACGTTACCAGTCCTAGTCCAGATCAACTTTTTGCTCTTATGCAAAAAATGACTAAAAAGCAAATCGAGTACTTGGTTCTGGAATACACCTCTCAAGGAGCCTATCAATCTCGTTTGTTTGGCATTAAGCCACTGATTGCTGGAGTCACCAATATAGATCAAGATCACTTTGACTATCATTTGAATTACCAAAATTACCTAGCGGCCAAAGCACTGGTTCTAAAAAAATCACAGGTAGTAGTTCTCAACGAAGACGACCAATCTTATTATCGATTAAAAAGAATTTTACCTAGCAACAAATATAAAGTTTTAGAATATGGTAGAGAAATTAAATTGGATAAAAAAATAGCAACAGCAATTAAAACCCACTTCCCAGAACCTTTTAACCAAAATAACGCTTATCTTGTGAGCACGATTGCTCTAGAATTAGGACTAAGCGCAGAAAATATCAGTCAATCATTAACTAACTTTAAAGGAGTACCAGGTAGAATGCAATTTATTGAAAACAAGAAAGATCTAAAAATTGTGGTAGATTTTGCTCACACTCCTCAAGGACTACGTAGTGCTTTGACTGCCCTTCGCACTCTAATGCATAAAGAAAAAATGACCGGCAGATTAATCGCCGTTTACGGTTGTGCTGGCCTACGTGACGCTGCCAAACGGCCAATGATGGGCGAGATTGGGGTTGAGCTAGCTGATTTATTGGTTTTTACTGCTGAAGATCCTCGAACTGAAGATGTTTGGTCAATTATCCGTCAAATGAAAGAGTCACTCGTCACTGGACATAATAAAATTTCGTCCATAGCAGATCGTCAAGAAGCCATCACCTTTGCCATTCAAAACCTAGCCAAAAAAGGCGATTTAATTGGTATTTTTGGTAAGGGACCAGAAAAAAGCATGTGTTACGGTAAAACAGAAGTCGCTTGGAGCGACGAATTGGCGGTAAAAGAAGCTCTTAAATAAGATGTCATTTCTAGAAGCTAAAAATTTTTATTTAGTTGGCATCAAGGGAGTCGCCATGACTTCTATTGCTCAGTGTCTACTTGATGCTGGTAAAAAAGTTATTGGCTCAGACGTAACAGAAAACTTTGTGACTCAAGAGGTCTTGGAAAAGAATGTAATTAAAATTGACCATATTAAGGAAATTCCTGATTTTAAAAGCTTGGCAATTGATGCAGTGATTTACACTGCTGCTCATCAGGGAATTAATAATCCTCAAGTCCAAGCTGCCTTACAATTGGGAATTAAAACTTATTCTCAAGCAGAAGCTTTGGCAGAGTTCTTTAATCCCAAAAAAGGCATTGCTGTCTGTGGGGTGGGGGGTAAAAGCACAGTCTCGGCCATGATTGCTTTTGTCCTTCAAAAGTTAGCTCCAACTGATTTGTCTTTTTCCATTGGAGTTGGCAAAATTATTGGCATGGATGGTACTGGTCACTGGCAAGCAAAAAGCCAATACTTTGTGGCCGAAGCTGATGAATACGTAATTGACCCTCATGCCAAAGAAAAAGGTGAAAATTTTGTCCCCAGATTTGCTTTTCTGCAACCTTTCGTCACTGTTTGCACCAATTTAAAATACGATCATCCCGACGTTTATCGAGATTTTACAGACACCAAAAATACTTTTGCCAAATTTTTTGCACAAATTAAGACAAGTGGTTTTTTGATCATTAATGGCGACAACCAAGATTTAGTTGATTTAGCCATGCAAAGCGTTGCTGGTGATATTCGAATTGTCACTTTTGGTCAAGGAAAAAATTGTGATTTTAGACCAACTGATTTTAAATTTAAACTGCAAGTACCAGGTAAGTTCAATCTAATGAATGCCGTCGCGGCGTTAGCTTGCATTGCACAATTCGGTTTTGCCACAACAGAAATTGTAAAAGCACTCAATGACTTTCGATCCACCAAGCGCCGCTTTGAATTAGTTAAAAATGATGATGGACACTTAAATTATGATGATTATGCTCATCATCCTTCAGAAATTTTAGCCGTTATTGATACTCTCAACGAAAATTTTCCGCAAGATAAGAAATTGATTGCTTTCCAACCCCACACTTTTTCTCGTACCAGAGAATTATTTACTGAATTCGTTGATGCGCTAGCTATCAACACCAATAAAAATGACGAAATTCTACTAATTGATATTTTCCCCTCTGCTCGCGAAGCTTATGATCCTGAAATGACTTGTGATTTATTAGTTGCTGCAATCAAAAGTAAATATCCGCACTGCCAAATTCAAAATCTCAAAACCATTGAGGCTTTAGCTAACTACGTTAAAAAAAGTAATTACAAAGTTTTTATTACAATTGGCGCTGGAGATATCTATCACGCTCACGAATTACTCTAAAAATCTAAGAGAATGATGATTGCCTTGCATATTTCGTACCAGCTACTTTTTGCCTTGCAAAAAGCTAGGGTAAGAAATATAATTTGAAGGTTAAAAGCCGCGCCGCGATGGCGGAATAGGTAGACGCGCGAGACTTAAAATCTCGTACTAGCAATAGTGTGTGGGTTCGATTCCCTCTCGCGGCACTTTTGACAGTGCAATTAGCATCGGAGAGTAGTTCAGATGGCTAGAACGTACGCTTTGGGAGCGTAAGGTCGCAGGTTCGAGTCCTGTCTCTCCGACTTAAACAAAAAAGGACGCATTTATGCGTCTTTTTTTGTTTAAGATTAGATGATATGGATGAAAAACTGCAGTTCGCCTTATTAAGCTAAATAATGCACACGAGCTTTAGCGAGGCGCATTATGCTTAATAAACTCGACTACTGTTGGAAATATAATAGAAGGAGGGCGTCTCTGCCTCTCCAACGACAAATCAAAAATTAAGCAGGGCAAAACACAACTGTTTGGTTTTTTAAGAGAGTAATAATATAAAAAAATAAGGTTACAATTTTAATTATGAATAAATGGAATATTCCTGATTGGCTTGCTTCAACTTACTGTAAAAAGAAAAACATTAATCTAAAAAACGTCGCTCCTATAGTAAAAAAGTTTTTAGATTGCCAATTAAAGAAAAATTAATAACATTTTATAAATATCCCTCTTTACATTTTGTAGCTTCTAACCTACAATAAATTCATGAACTTGCTCAAGACAGACGTTTTTGACAAATGGTTAAAAAAATTAAAAGACCAAAAAGCCAAAACCATCATCCTAGTTCATCTTAACCGTTTAATCGAAAACAACTTTGGCAAGATTAAAGCAGTAGGCAATAGCATATACGAGAAAAAAATTAATTATGGACCAGGTTATAGAATTTATTTTATGCGCTTCGATCAAAACTTAATTATTTTACTTTGCGGTGGCGACAAATCTACTCAACAAGATAATATTAAACAAGCCAAAACTCTAATTAAAAAAGTTATAACTGAAATAAAAGGATAATTATGAAACTATCTCAATATAAAACCACTGACTACCTCAAAACAGAAGCCGATATTAAAGAATATCTCAAAGCTTCTTTTGAAACAGGTGATAGCAAACTCATTGCTCGCGCCCTCGGCGATGTTGCCAAACTCAAAGGTATGAGTAAAGTAGCTAAAAATACTAAATTGGATCGTAGCAGTTTATATGATTCTCTCACTGAACAAGGCGATCCCAAACTTAGTACTGTTACTAAACTCGTAAAAAGTTTTGGTTATTCTGTCTCAATTGGATAATACCATTTAGTTTCAGCTATAATATTTCTGTGTCCATCTTCCTTCGCCTCTATCATTTCATTTGGCAGCGCAAATGGCCTTTCATCTTAGGAACTGTTCCTATGGTGTTGGCGATGTTGCTCAATAACTTGGCTCCATTTTTTGTCAAATGGCTCACTCAGGCTGTTCAAGACAATCAAATCGATCAAGCTTTTAATCTGGTATGGATTTTTGCTTTACTGCTCTTGGTGAGTAATTTACTGGAAAACATCGGCTATTACATCACTGACAAAAATATGGTAGGCACCTCCAATGACATTGCTCAAGCAGTTTTAACTAAAATCCATAATCTAGATTTTGCTTATCACACCAACAAAAGCTCTGGCAAACTAATTAGTCTAATGAAAAGAGGTGATGATGCTTTTTTTGCTTATTACGACATCATTAATCGTCAGTTTTTGAATTTAACAATTAGCTTTGCCGTGATGTTTGTGGCTTTTGCTCGACTGCGTCTGGATTATTTGCTTTTTATTTTATTGCTGGTGGTTATCACCATTTTTGTGGCCTATTTTCTCATCAAATTTAACATCAAAAGACGCCAAGAATTTAATGACGCTGATGATAATGTTGCTGGGGCTAGAGTAGATAATTTAGTCAACTTTGACACCGTCAAATATTTTGCCAATGAAAAATTTGAGCAAACTCGTTTTGCTCAATTATTGGCAATTTGGAATCAGCGCCTGCAAGCTTACTTTTTCACTTTTCGCTATTTTGATGGCATTGTCGGTAATTTAATCAATTTCGCTCTGGTGGGAATTATGTTCTTGGCTGTCAGAGATTTGCAAAAGCAACAGATTGTCTTGGCAGATTTTCTCTTGGTCACCACTTTTGCCATGACTCTATTTCCCAAAATGATGCAGCTACTTTTTAGCTTGCGCGAATTAGCTAAAAAGAATACTGATATCAGCACTTACCTCAAATTGTTAGATGAAAAAATCACTGTTGCTGATCCAATTGCAGCGCAAAAGATTCAAAATCTTCAAGGGAGAATTATTTTTGACCAAGTTAATTTTGCCTACGAAAACAAGCAAACAGTGCTTAAAGATTTTTCTCTCCAGATTGAAAGTGGTGAAGCGATTGCTTTGGTTGGTTTCTCTGGAGCTGGCAAAACTACTGTCGCCAAATTACTAATGCGCATGTATGACCCCACTTCGGGAAAAATTTTGATTGATAGCGTCAAAATTAATAATCTACTTAAAGCTGACTTGCGAAAAATTGTCGGTGTCGTGCCACAAGATCCATTGCTTTTTAATAACACTGTTTACTTCAATATTGCTTATGCCAATCAGCAAGCTAGTAAAAAAGATGTTTTGGCGGCAGCCAAAGCCGCTCAGGTGGATGTTTTTATCAAAGACTTACCAAATGGCTATGAAACTATCGTAGGTGAACGTGGTATTAAATTGTCTGGTGGACAAAGACAACGCTTAGCCATCGCTCGCATGCTCCTTGAAAAACCTAAAATTATTATCATGGATGAAGCTACTAGTTCTCTTGATAGTGCTTCAGAAAAAATCATTCAACAAGCTTTCTGGGAACTAGTTAGAGATAAAAAAGAGCCGCGCACTAGTATTATTATTGCTCACCGTTTGTCCACTATCATGCAAGCTGATCGCATTGTTGTTATGAACGAGGGTCAAATTGCTGAAATTGGCACTCATAGTGAGTTAATTGAAATGGACGGTGGTATCTACCAAAAACTTTGGTCACTGCAAAGAAATGGATTTATAGGGGATGGGGAGAGCGATTAGCTCATTGCATAATCAAAGATATCAACAAATTGTTGATCGATTAGTCCACTGAAATAGTGGAACAAACTTCTAAATAAACTTTCTTGCAACCTCATTTTGTTATAAAAGCTTAGTGCTGAACAATCGTGAATTAGCCCTAGAAACATTGCAACAATTTTTTGGCTTCACTCATTTCAAGCCAGGTCAACTAGAAATTGTTGAGGCTATTTTAGCCAAAAAAGATGTCTTGGCCATTTTACCAACTGGTGGTGGCAAGTCTTTGTGTTTTCAAGTGCCTGCTTTAATTTTTTCTGGCACCACTTTGGTCATTTCACCCCTTATTTCCTTAATGAAAGATCAGGTTGCACATTTGGAAAAAGCTGGTGTTGCCGCCACTTATTTAAGTAGTAATTTGGAAGAAGCGGAGATTCAAGCTCGTTTGAATAATTTACTCAAGGGTCAATACAAACTTTTTTACTTAGCTCCTGAACGTTTAAAAAATCCCCAAATAATTGCAATTTGCCAAAAAATTAAAATTGCCTATTTAGTTATTGATGAAGCACATTGCATTAGTCTTTGGGGTTATCAGTTTAGACCAAGTTATCAAGAAATTCCCAATTTTCTGAAAAAAATTACCAAAAAGCAAGAAAAAATTGCTCTAGCTGCTTTTACTGCCACCGCCACTCATTTGGTTGTCACAGAAATCAAAAAATTTTTGGACCTTAAAATTCCAATTGTTTTTAATAGTGGTTTTATGAGGAAAAATTTAATTTTGTACAATTTAATTTGTGATTCGAGTTGGACAAAAAACGTCTATTTATTGAAACTACTGAAAAATCATCAAAATGATAATATTGTGATTTACTGTAGCACCAGAATTGAATGTCAAAGATTATTGGGATTAATTAAATATTATGATTTCAGAAATATTTACAAAATCGCAATTTATCATGGCGGATTAAAAAAAGAGCAAAGAGAACAAAGCCAAAATAATTTTCTACTTGGTAAAAGTAAAATTATGATTGCCACCAATGCCTTTGGCATGGGCATTGATAAAAGCAATATTAGGGTGGTAATTCACTACCAAATTTCGGCTAATTTAGAAAATTATTACCAAGAAGTGGGTCGAGCTGGGCGGGATGGTCGAAACAGCTTTGTCTATTTACTCTACCTAGAAAAAGATTTGTTAATTCAAGCTCAAATGATTGGAAAAAACTATCCAAACAAAAACCAACTACGATACAAAGTTGAAATGGAAAAATTAAAAATCATGAAAAAATACGCTACAAGTAAAAATTGTTTACAAGGAAAAATAATTCAATATTTTGGCAAAAATAATCAGAAGGCTAGTTGTCAAAATTGTTGCAACTGTCTTCAATCAAAAATTGAATTAAATGAAGCGGAAAAAAAATTCATGCAAAAATTAGAAAAAATTAATCAGCTTTACCTCAAAAAAATTGACTATCAACAATTACCCAACCTCTTTACTATTAGACAAATTGAATTAATGGCCATCCTTGAACCAAAAACTATTGATGATTTAAGGAAAATTCCGGGCATCGGAAGTGATATAATAAACTTCTATGCAAATCACAGAATTGGTGGCTAAATATCAGGAAATTGCCGATTTTCTCAACAATCACTGGCCACTCAAAGATCATAATCAAAGAATTTTTGCCCGTACTATGAAAGTGGTGGAGGAACTGGGTGAACTCTCAGATGAAATTCTCACCAGTATGAATCTGCAAAGAAATTCAAAAATTGCTAAATTTTCCAGAGAAAATTTGGAGGATGAATTTGCTGATGTCTTAGCTTCACTAATTTTACTTAGTTGCGAATTGGAAATTGACGTGGAAGCGGTCATCAAGAAAAAAATCGAATTTACCAAAGAACGTTTTGAGATGGAGAGAAATTAATTAAGATGCATATCCACTTTGTTTGTTCAGGAAATTCTTATAGAAGCAGACTCTCTGAGGCTTATTTAAAATCTAAATTAAATAACAATGAAATTTTAGTTAGTTCTTCTGGCACTGGAGCAGAGAAATACAGGTTGGGCAATGGTCCGATCTGTTGGTATGCAATGAGATTGATGCAAAGGCATAATTTAATTTCATTTATGTCGTGGAAAGAGCGTCAGACTACACCAGAGATTTTAAAAAATGTGGATTTACTGATCTGTATGCGTCAAGAACACTTGGATTTTTGCCAAAAAGAATTAGGCTACATTGGCAAATTTGAAGTGTGGGAAATTCCAGATTTAAACGAAATGGATAATTTTATTCCTTCTATTGATTTGAAGATTGAGACAGATCTCAATCACATTAAATTAACTGAAGAGACATATCAGCTTATAACCAAGAGAGTAGATGATTTAGTCAAGTCTATCAAGATAATTGATGTATAATAAGAATATTGCTATGAGAAACTCACAATTTGTGACCACTAGCTCTTATTTTACCCCCACTTCCGCGGGGTGTTTTAGTTTGTAGTTTTTACCAAATAAATTATCAAGAAAGTGTCCCGCTAAAAAGCGGGATTTTTATTATGCAAGAAAAAGAACAAAGATTTTGGGACATTGAGTCACGCAGCTGGAGTGATCATAGAGGTCTCTTTGGTGGAGCTCAAAGGATGATTTTTGAAGAAATAAAAGAAGTGACCGAACCACTTTTATTAAACTTATCTACTGGCGATAAAATTCTTAATTTGGGCGCTGGCGCTAATAATGAGAGTTTTTTTGGGGAGCAATTGTCTAGTGAACAATTGATAGCGATGGATTTTTCAAGAGGGATGTTGAATTTGAATGAAGCTTCAATGAAAATTATGGCTGATGCTAGTTTGAGTATTCCTTTGGAGAGTGAGAGTATTGATTTCTGTTTTTCCTCATTTTTGATGAGATATTTGTCAGTTGATGATCAGATTAATCTATTTGCCGAAATCTACAGAGTTTTAAAAAAGGGTAACCATTTTGTGATTGCCGATCTGAAACAAAATAATTTTCCCCACCAAAAAAGTGAATTTGATGCTGAACTTTTGCAAACAATTGCAGAGGGTATGGGTTTTAGTGAGGTGAAAATTAGACAACTTGATACAAGTTATGATGAAAAAATGGGAGGCTTTGTGGCGGCTTCTTACAAGATTAATCTGGGAGTGATTAGTGGGATAAAGATTTGAAATTTGCAAATTAAGCTAGAACTTATTTTACTAATTTAAAAATCATTTGTAGCCAAACTGTTGGCTTCCCAAGAAACATTCTTCCTCTTCTCGTTGAGAAATCAACTATTTCCAAACCATGTTTTAGAGCTTTTTGTATAAACTCATCCTTTTCCCACAAGATAAATTCTCTAATAATTTCCACATTTTTCAAATGACTCTCTTTTGCCATTTCTACAGTGTCTCCCTGCTTAAGAGTTATAAGAATTGGACTATTTTTCTTTGTAATTTTATGAATTTCAGATAGAACTAAATCAATATCTTTTTTTGGTATGTGAAGTAGAGAAGCTGCTGCCCAAATGGCATCAAAAGTATTTTCTGCAAAGTATTTGGATAATTTCCTCATGTCACCAACTCTAAAAATTGGTTTGTTACTGGAGTTTTTAAAAAGTTTGGCTTGTCTAATCATTTCCTCAGAATAATCAAGACCAGTCACTGAGAAGTTTCTATCTGCAAAAATATATGCATGCTGTCCTGGACCACAACCCAAATCCAAAACTTTCTTACCTTTAATATATTTCTCAAATTTATCTATTAGACCAATACCTTTAGGATGAATTGCATTCCTTTTAATGTATCCACGAACTACTTTTGGATCTTCGTAACTTTGTTTTGTTAATTTTTGTCCATCAGTCATATTTTTGATTAGATTTTTTCTAAAGCTTTTCTTCTAAAAAGAAGCATGCAAACAAACAAAGTGTTAGCAATGAACCAAGTTGTCGGATAAAGCATGGTAACAGCGTTGTAATTACTTAATGCTAAAACTGCCAACCCAAATCTTAAAATATTTAAAAAATAAAATGTTAATGTTTCTGAGTGAGGAGTGATCCAAGACTTTCTGATGGTTGGTGCAAAAGCTAATAAATCAGTTAAAGTTAGCAGAATTGCCGAAATAATTGGCTGTTTAGCTATAAGCCAGAAACTTAAGGCTGTCAATGTCATCAAAATAAATATTTTATCTGCATTAGTTATTTTGCTTGAAACTTTATATTTTATAGTTAAAAAGATAACTAAAATACATGCCAGTTCTGCAGCGAAAGTAACAAATGCTCCTGCTCCAGCATTATTTGAAAATTGTAACGCAAAGACAATTCCACCAGATAGGAACCATGAAACCCAACTGTAAATGTGCGGCTTAGTTTTTCTAGCGATAATATCTTTTATGTAAGGAACATAAGCAATAAAAGTTAAAATTATGGCAATAATTCCAATTATTGTTTTTAGCATTGTGAAACCTTTTGATAATTTTGTTAAACTATATGATAACTTTCTCCATTAATGCATCAATATAAGGCATCCCAACTCTTTCCTTATAAATATCTTTGATTTTTACAAAACCTAGTTTTTTATATATCGGTTGTCCCAATGGGCTACCAACTAAGGTTATTTTTTTAATTCCTTTATTTCTAGCAATCTGCTCTAAATGATTATAGAGAGATTTCCCAATATTCTTTCCCTGAAAATCTGGATCTACGAAAAAT
>CAZIBP010000016.1:0-21671 GCA_964537665.1 uncultured Pseudomonadales bacterium | reverse complement strand
TATAATTTGGATCACCAAATCACGCCAATTGGCATCAATAAACCGATCAGAGAAAAACTCCTACAACGCAAAAGCAAAGATGAACAAGATAGAGAAAATAAAAAGGGGATTTTACTTAAAATTTCAAGTAAAGAGCAATTGAATTTACTAGCAATTAATCCTGAAGAACTCACTCCAGGAGAAAAGCAAAAATTACGCAAGAAATTGCGCAGTCAGATGACCAAAGCTGCCAACGAGTTGGATTTTGAATTGGCCACCATTATTCGTGACAAAATCAGAGACATTGAAAACTAACTAATAAATCTTTGCGGTTACTTCCAAGCTACCTTGAGCTTGATTTGTCGATAAGATCCGTGATTAAATGAAAAGATGTCAGATTATATTGCGGAACAAATTAAACAAGATATTAACAAACCAATCATCAACCCCATTTCTTCTCCTTTGGAGAATAAACCAAGTAAAAGTAGAATCTTAGCTGGAGTGAGTCTCCTAATGTTGCTCATTGTTGGAGCAATGAGCTCTTTATTTCTACTCAAGCAAAAGCAAGACACCAGAAATCAAGCTTCAGTAGCTAATGGTTTAGTCAATGTTAAACTGCAAAATGCAAAAAATTGTGCCGCTGGCCAAACTTGCTTGATTAATGTGCTAGTTAATACTGGTGAAAGCAATATTGATGCTCTGCAAATCAAGGTTGCTTTTGATCAGCAAAGCTTGAAATACATTAGTGACACTAATTTCTTGCCAAGTAATAAATCAATCAAGCCTTCAATTCCTCCAATCATGTATAACACAGGCGATGATGTACAAGAAGCAATTGGTGGCCGCCAAATTCCAAGACAACCCACAACAATTCCGTCGCCTTATCCTTCACTACTTAAATTAAATAAAAATGAAATCAATGCTAATCAGGAAATTACTTTAGTTTGGACTCTGATTAATTCAGAGAAACCATTCAGCAGCAATCAAAGCGACTATTTACTTGGCCAAATTGAATTTGTTGTTGCAAAAGATATTATTAATAACCAAAAGAGTATTATTACCATGAGTTTTGATCCAACTTTTTCCAAAGCCACTCTATTTAAAACTGGTCAGGATAGCTTAAATACTCCTAGTCCCGTTCAAATTAACTTAGCTGCCAATGTCAATCCAGTTTTCTGTCAGAAAGAAAGCGACTGTCAAAGTGGTGAAGTTTGTTCAGCCATTCCTGCCGGTGGTTGCCCAAATCAAGTGGGGCCAAATGGAATTAGCTCCACTAGTACTTGTGCTAGCAAACCATATTGTAGACAAGCTGAAGGCATCGATTGTGAAAAGGATACAGACTGTTTTGAAGGCTATTTTTGTTATCAGGATCCGATGCCAAGCTGCCCGCCAGGATCAGTCTGTCCAGAAGTCATGCCTCGCAAATATTGCAAAAAAAGTATTGTGATCACCAAAACTCCTACACCAACTCCCACCACTAAACCCACCATTACCAAAACTCCTACTCCTACACCCACACCTACCAGTAAACCTTCAATCACTCCCACCGTCAGCATAAGTAAGACTCCAACTCCAGTCTTGAGTGCAACCATCATCCCGAGCATTACTCCAATCAATACCTGTGCGCATAATTATTCTGAGTGGTCAACATGTAAATATGGCATTCAAACCAGAAGTGTTATTATTGTGGACGGAATTAACTGCACCAAAACCGCCCCAATCTTGAGGAGAACTTGCGTGCAAACTTGTCACTCTAATGCAGATTGCAGTAAAGGCGAAACCTGCGTCTTTGGACAAGCAACCACGACCAAATTAAGTACTGCATCTGGCTTGGTAGCTCCATATGGTCGTTGCAGCAACACTGCTATTAGTTCAACTGATTTGAATGGAGACGGAACTACTAATGTTCTAGATTTATCCATAGTGATTAAAAATCTTTTTACCAAAAATGCTAAAGCTGATGTCAATAAAGATGGTGTAGTTGACATAGCTGATTATTCATTGGTGTTAAAAGCAATCATGAAATAAATCACATATACTACTTAAGGAAGAAATGAAAAGAATTATTACTAGTTTGTTTATCTTATTCATCTTACTTTTGAACAATAATATTGTTCATGCAGAAATTGGAGATCCAGCATTAAGTTTTGGTCCAATGGAGCAAACAACTCAATCAATTACTCGAAAAATTCCAGTTTACCTCAACACAAATGGTCAAGAAATGGATTCTTTGCAGATTAAAATAAATTTTGATGCAACAGTGGAGAATCTTGACTTACAAGTTAGTTCTCAAATTCCAATTCAAGAAATTTCTCGTCAAATTAACAACAATAGTCTTTTCATCGTTTTAACTAGTGCTGATCCAGGAAAAACCTGGAATACTAACGACAATCTTGAGTTGTTGACCATTTCTTTTAGCTATCAGAGTGATCAAAACTTAAGTCTAAGTTTTGATCCAAATCAAACTCTGGCTGCCGGCAAGGACAGTGAAAACAATATTCTCACCCTCGGACAAGAATTGTTAATTGAGGGCACTAATAATTCTGAACTAAAAGAAGAAAATCCTACAAATAATGAAGTCCAAGTCCAAGCACCGCTGGCCGAGAAAAATGAGCAACCAGTCATACTTTATGGAATCATTATTTTGTCAGGTGTAGGAGCTGCTTTTAGTTTGTTTTATCTCTTCAAAACCAAACAAAAACCTCAAACAAAATAGCAAGCATAAGCTTCACTGTAACTAGGAATTTAGCTGATTCTCTAGTATAATGCTTCCCTTATGTCTTCGGGAAATTTTATTAAAATTGCTGGTGCTCGCGAGCACAATCTTAAAAACATTAATCTGGAATTGGAAAAAAATCAGTTAATTGTTTTCACTGGTCTCTCTGGCAGCGGCAAGAGCTCTCTTGCTTTTGACACTCTTTACGCTGAAGGTCAGCGTCGTTATGTTGAATCGCTTAGTTCTTATGCCCGCCAATTTTTGGGCGTGATGGATAAGCCTGATGTTGATCAAATTGATGGTCTGTCACCAGCAATTTCCATTGATCAAAAAACCACTTCGCACAATCCACGTTCCACAGTTGGCACAATTACCGAAATTTATGATTACTGTCGTCTCCTTTTTGCCAGAGTTGGTCATCCACACTGTCATCTTTGTGGCAAAGAAATTAGCACCCAAAGTATTGACCAAATTATCGGCCAAATTTTTGAGCAGATTGAAACAAAATTTACACAGTCCAAAAACCAACCACAAAAAATCATGATCTTGTCGCCAGTGGTCAAGGAAAGGAAAGGTGAATTTGATAAATTACTGCAAAATTTAGTCAAAAAAGGCTACAACAAGGCGCGTATTGATGGACAAATTTACAATCTCGACCAACAATTAAGTCTCATTAAAACTAATAAGCATAGTATTGACGCGGTAATCGATCGCTTGGTCGTTAGCCGCGAACAAATCAAGGATGCACAAGAAATAAACATCTTGAAAAGTCGCCTCAACCAGTCTATCGAAGAGGCTCTGAGACTAGCTGATGGTTTGGTAATTGTTGCTTGGGTCAACGATCCAAGTTTTTCTTTCCCAGACAATCCAAAGGATTTACAAGATTTCCTTTTTAGCGAGAACCTTGCTTGCAGCGATTGTGGCATTTCTTTGCAAGAATTGGAGCCACGCTCTTTCTCCTTCAATTCTCCAGAGGGAGCCTGCGCAAAATGTAATGGTCTTGGCTCAATTCTCAAAATCAACAAAGAAAAAATCATTGCTCCCACTTTGACAATGAGCGAAGGGGCAGTGATTCCTTTCTCCAGAATGATGACTAATGAGGGCTGGTTCGCCCGCTTAGTTAAAATTGTTTTGGAGGATTTTGGCAGTGATTTTCGTTTGAGTAGATGGCAAGACATGTCACCTCAATTGCAAGAAGTTTTACTGTATGGCAGCGACAAAATTTATGACGTGGTGGGAGAAAATCGCTTTGGCAACATGACTAGCTACCAAAGCAAATTTGAGGGCTTTATTAAAAATTTGGAACGTCGTTACACTGAAACTGATTCTGAATTTATTCGTCGTGAAATTGGTCAATTTATGCACAAAGAAATCTGCCCTTTGTGCAATGGAGCTCGACTCAAAGAGGAAATTCTTTCCGTCACTATTGACCAAATTAATATTGCAGAATTTAGTCAACTAACAATCGATCGTGCTTTGAAATGGATTGAAAAAATCAGCGATCACACCCAAAAAATTCTTTCACAAAAAGAATTGCAAATCGCTGCTTCTATTCTGAAAGAAATTAAAACTCGCCTGCAGTTTTTGTCTGCTGTGGGACTAAATTATTTAACTATCTCCCGTGAAGCAGCCACTCTTGCTGGCGGGGAGGCTCAAAGAATTCGTTTGGCCTCACAAATTGGTACTGGACTCACAGGCGTACTTTATATCCTTGATGAACCTACTATTGGCTTGCACCAAAGAGATAATCATCGCCTTATCAACACCTTACAAGAGCTCAAGAAAAAAGGTAATACTGTTATTGTCGTCGAACATGACCGCGACGTGATGATTGCCGCCGACCATATTGTGGATTTTGGTCCCAAAGCAGGTGAGGGTGGAGGTGAGATTGTTTTTAGTGGTTCTTATCAGCAAATTTTGCAAGATAAAAATTCTTTAACTGGCAGATATCTAGCTCGTAAGAAAGAAATTAAACGAGATAAAGTTAAAAACCAGGATATTAGCAAAAAGGCCAAAATTTCCATACATGGCGCCAAACATAATAATTTGAAAAATATTGATATTGAGATACCTCTAAACACTTTAACTTGCATTACGGGCATTTCTGGATCTGGCAAATCAACTTTGTTGCATAATGTGCTGCACAACCATTTGGCTAAACATCTGGGTTATTCCTATGACTCCAAACTAGCAGAAGTGGACAAAATTTCTATTCCTGTGCAAATTAAAAGATTAAGCATGATTGACCAAAGTCCAATTGGCAAAACTCCTCGTTCCAACCCAGCTACCTATACCAAAGCTTTTGATTACATTCGCCAAATTTTTGCTCGTAGCAAAGATGCCGCGATGCGTGGTTACAAAATTGGCCGTTTTAGTTTTAATGTTAAGGGTGGCCGCTGTGAAGCCTGTCAAGGTGAGGGACAAATTAAAATCGAAATGCAGTTTTTGCCAGATGTTTACGTACAATGTGATGTTTGTCACGGCAAACGTTATAATGAAGAAACTCTCCAAGTTTTATATCAAGACAAAAATATTGCTCAAGTCCTTGATCTTAGCATTGATGAGGCCGCTGAATTTTTCAAAAACCACAGTAATATCCGCCAAAAAATGACTACTCTCAAAGAAGTTGGACTGGGCTATCTCAAGCTTGGTCAAAGTGCACCAACCCTAAGCGGTGGAGAAGCTCAAAGAGTTAAGTTGGCTAAAGAACTAAGCACTCGATCTCATGACCATGTTGTTTATTTGCTAGATGAACCAACCACTGGCCTCCATTTTGCCGACATCCAAAAATTGCTCAATGTTTTACATCAATTGGTTGAGCAAGACAATACAGTCATTTTAATTGAACACAATCTAGATGTTATCAAAAACGCCGATTACCTGATTGATCTAGGACCAGAAGGCGGAGAATATGGTGGACAAGTGGTTGCCTGCGGCACTCCAGCTGAAGTAGCTGAAAATGAAAAGTCTTTCACTGGGCACTATTTAAAAAAAGAAATTAAATAAATACAACTAATACAGCATAATGGCAATAACTATGAAAACCAAAGAAAATCCCAAAGAAACAGAGTTGTCACCCAGAGAACTGGCTGAAATCATTAATCTTTTAAGTCAATTAGGTATAAAAAAATTAGTAGAAAAGCTTGACATGTCAGCTTTAGAAGCGATCAATAAAGAAACTCAGGGTGAAATTTATCGAAGAACTATTAGAACCTTTAGAAAAGAATTAAAAGATAATAAATAAAAAACCGTGTAAAATAGGTTTTGATGTTTGCAAATAGAATTTGGCGATTGGTTAGTTTTTTGTCAGTGGCTTTGGTGATCATATTCTCCCTTAATCACGCGGAACTGGCCCTAGCGCAACAAGCTGAAAACAAACCCGCAACTGACTCCAATGACGGCTCAGAAAATTTTGAGATCAATTTGTACAGTACTTACACCATTGTGGCCACTGGCAAAACTATAGTTGAACAAAAATTTCTAATCAAAAACAAAAACCCAGAATTATTTGTTAATAAGTACGGCATTGTGGTTAGTTCAACCAACCTTAGTAATATTGAAACCAGTCACAATGGAAAAAAAATTGATAATTCGGTTAGTAAGCAAAAAGGTCAAACCAGTATCGGTGTAACATTTGACGAGAAAGTTGTCGGTGAAGGAAAAACTAACGAGCTAATCATTCGTTACAGCGACGCCGATATTGCTTTAATCAGTGGCAAAGTTTTGGAAGTTAATATTCCCAAATTATCTGACCATTATCAATATCACACTTATCAATTGGAATTGCGAGTACCCAGTATTTTTGATACGCCAAGTCGCATCAATCCAAGCACTTTCACTCTCAAACAAGATGGTGATTATAATGTCATCACTTATAATAACCTCAAAGACCAGTCTGTTTCTGCCATCTTTGGAAATAAACAACTTTTTGATTTAAAACTCAACTATTATTTGAATAATCCAACTAGCCAAAACGCCCTGACTCAAATCACTCTGCCTCCAGAAACTCCTTATCAAAAAGTGCACTACATTAACCTTGATCCTATGCCTAAAGATATTAAAGAAGATCAAGATGGTAATTTTATTGCCACCTATGAAGTTCCCGCCAATAATTCCTTCAATGTTGAACTCTTTGCCCAAATCAAATTAAGTTTACATCAAGATCCCCTGATCCCTTTAAATGAAGCTAAACCGCAACATCTGAGTGAACAAAAATTTTGGGAAAGTCAAAGTACAGAAATCACCGCTGCAGCTGTTAAATTAAATAGCGTTAAAGATCTCTATGACTTTAGTGTTCAAGAGTTGAATTACACTAAAAAACCTCTGACACAGAGTTTTGAACGCTTGGGAGCAGTTAGAGCAATGCAAGAAACCAATAAGAACGAGGCTACTTGTCAAGAATTTACTGATCTTTTCATCGCTCTGGCAAGAAATAAAAATATTCCTGCTCGACGTGTTGTTGGCATCGCTTATTCAAATAACGAAGAACTCAGACCAAGCAACCTAAATGCAGATATCTTGCACACTTGGCCAGAGTATTATGACCAGGAACAAAAAACTTGGCGCAGCATTGATCCCACTTGGGAAGACACCACCGGCGGAATAGATTATTTCAATAATTTCGATCTCAATCACATCACTCTCGCCATTAATGGTCTGTCCAGCACTTTGCCCTATCCTGCTGGTGCTTACTCTGGTGAACAAGACGAAAAAAATAAAAAAATTTATCTTGAATTTACCAAAGAAGAATTCGCGCAAATCAATCCAGATTTTGAGATTAATTTAACTAGCAAAAAATTTTATGGACTAAATCTTACAGGACGCTATGATTTGGAAATTCTGAATAAAACTGGGCAAGTGTGGTATTTTTCTAACATTCAAGTGGATGGAGAAAACACAGAAATAATTATGGAGCAAGAAAATCAAATCAAAAAAATTCTCCCTTTCGCCAAGTTGGTTTTACCAATTAGCGTTTATAATACCAATAGTAATCTCAGTCAAAAAAGCAAAATTAAAGTAGAAATTATCCTCAAAGATGGCCAAAGTCAAAGCAATGAATTCGAAATTAAAACCAGTGCCAAAATCAAGATCAAAGACCCTCAAAAAATCATTTTCTTGGGAGCTGGAATTATCCTCTTTACCCTCCTTGCCGGGAGTCTATTCCTTCTTGGACGAAAACTCGCAAATTCTTTACGTGGGCAAGGCCAAAAACTTGAAGAAGAGAATCACAAGCTACAAGCGCTCTCCACTGCTCTCAAAGAAAATCCAAAAAATGACAGAGCTGGCTCGAAAAGTGGAGTACCAAGTTCTAAACAGTGAGATTGAAGCTCTACTAATTGAAGCGGAACTAATCAAAGCCCACCAGCCATATTTTAATAGTCGCCTCAAAGATGACAAATCGAACATCTACATTCTCATCAGCAATGATAACTTTCCCCAAGTACTTAGAGTTAGGAAAACTGACTTAAATAAAAAAAGATATCAGCAAAAACTGGCAATTTTTGGTCCTTTTGCTAGTGCTAGCAGAATGAATGAGCTTCTTAAAATTATTCGACCAATTTTTCAGTGGTGTAATCAGGCCAACAAAAAACCAAGAAAAGCCTGTCTTTATCATCATATCGACTTATGTTCTGGAGCTTGTTGTGACAAAATTAGTCAGGAAGATTATCAAAAAAACATTGCACAATTAATCTCATTTCTCAAAGGAAAAACTAAAATTTTACTAAAAGACTTGAAGGAAGAAATGCTTAGTTTCGCAGAGATCGAAGCCTACGAACAAGCCAATAGTGCCAAAAATAAAATCAAACTCATTCAAGAAATTACTAGCAGCCAATACAAATTAAATCCGGAGCTAATTCTACCCAATTTCAAACAAGCAGAAGCAAGCGAAGCACTAGTTCATTTACGTCATTTGCTACATCAATATGGGGTTGTCTTTAGTCAAAAAGAGTTCACCCGAATTGAAGGCTATGATGTTAGCAACACCGCTGGCACAAACCCCACTGTTTCAATGGTGGTCTTAATTGATGGTCAAATAGACCATAGCCAATATAAATTTTTCAAAATTAATTCATTAAACACTCCTAACGACTACGCCATGTTGCAAGAAGCACTAATTAGACGTCAAAAACATCCAGAGTGGGGTATAGCTGATTTACTGATGATTGATGGAGGTAAAGGTCAAGTTAGAGCAGTTAGCAAAATTTGGAAACTTGAGGCACCGATCGTTGGTTTGGTTAAAAATCCAGATCGTTTGGTCATTTCAGTTAATAATCCAGACAAAAAAGACAGTTTGGAGACAAAAATTGTTCATTTACAAGAGAATCATCCCACCCTCAAAATGTTACAAAAATTAAGAGATGAAGCCCACCGCTTTGCCAAAAAACAACACAGTCGACTAAGAGAGAAAAAGCTATTACTTAAAGTTTAATAATTTAAATTAATCCATAGAAGGAGCTGATCCAAAAAAACAAAAATAAGCAATTAAGCTTATTGGCTGCGACTTCTTTGAATGAGAAAGAGATCGCGAGTATAATGTAGAAACAATTTTAGTCGAATGTGATTAATTTAAATTATTAAACTTTAAAAACTATGAAATTTATCAAAGCCATTCTCAGTTCAATTTTAACTATTGCCGTTTTGGCTTGGTTCTTCCCAAACATTAACTACAATAATTCGGTAACCCTAATCATCGCTGGGGTGGTGTTGACTTTACTAGAGAAATTGCTCAGACCGATTTTGAAAATCTTATTTTTACCGATTAACGTGGTAACACTTGGTTTATTTTCTTTGGTTATTAATGTCTTTATCCTCTACTTGGCAACTTACTTTGTACCTGGATTCGTGATTCATAATGTTGTTCTGCTTGGCGTACATTTAAATCAATTTTTTTCACTACTTTTGGTCTCTGCCATGATCGGCTTTTTGCAAGGGGCTTTTGCTCTTATTTTATAAAATTGTTATAATAAAAGGATGAAAACCCTTAAACTTGGTTTGGTTGTTTTGTCGCTTTTTCAAGCATTTTTTGTTTTTTGCCCACAGCAAATTTCAGCTCAGGTTAATCAACCTAGCAAAATAGACCAAGCAACTGCAACAACAGTTCCTGCTGCCAGCACTGCTGCTGATGCTTCAGATAGCACCAAACTTTCTTCACCCTCCGCAGAAGTGGTTGAAAAACTCCAGCAAAAAACTGACCAAGACATCACTGAAACTAGTGGGCAGAAAAAAAGCGTCTTGGCTGCTTATCTAGACGAACATACTATCGGGAAATTAAGTTGGAATAACTTTATTCAAAAAGCTATTCGCAGAGCTATCTCTAATGGTATGCCTGCTAATATTATTGTGATTTTATTAATCTTTCCAATTATTGCCTCTTTGGTGGCATTTTCCAGACACGTTGTAGGCTTGAAAGGTTTTGGCATCTATATTCCTGCTGTTTTGTCTGTTGCTTTTGTTTCAACTGGTGTTGTGACCGGAGTGATTGTGTTTGTGGCAGTCTTAGCTGCTGCCTTATCCACCAGACCAATTCTGAAAAAACTCAAACTCCCTATGTTGCCAAGAACTGCCATGTTGCTGATGAGCGTCTCAGTAACTATTCTCGCTCTGATGCTCATTGGCTCAATTGGCAACATTGATTTAGTTTTGGATATTAGTATTTTTCCACTCTTAATCATTATTCTTCTGACTGAAAATTTCATGGAAACTCAACTTTTTAATAGCCAAAAAGAAGCTCTACAAATCACCTTTGAGACCTTAATTACCGCAGTTTTGTGCTCGCTAATTATTGGTTCAGAAGCAATTCAAAAATTTGTCATTTTGCGACCAGAGTTAACTTTACTCGGAGTAGCTCTGATCAATTTATCAATTGGCAAATATACTGGTCTGCGTTTTCTTGAATATCTAAGATTCAGAGATTTACTTGACAGAAATAGTAAATTTAATAAATTCAAAGATAATTCTCCAGATAATAACTCACAAGAAGAGGAGTAAAATGTTTATCAACAAAGCCAAAGATCTGTTGGGAATTAACGCTCGCAATGCCCTCTATTTGAGCCGAAGCTCTGGTAAAGCTAAAGCTATAGTACGCTCAAAGTACGCCACTAAGATTCTCCTAAAAAATAACAATATTGCCACTGCAGAAATTTATGGCATTCTAGCCACCAGTGAAGACATCACTGATTTTGATTGGCAAAATCTTAATGGCGATTTTGTGATCAAACCCACCAATGGCTATGCTGGTACCGGTGTAGTGCCATTTCGCAATAAAATTGCCGAAGACACTTGGGAAGATATGCTCGGTAATAAATGGAGCTTAGCTGATATCAAGCTGCATTGTAGCGATATTCTTTCTGGGCAATACAGTATTCACGGCACCAACCATAATGTCATTATTGAAGAAAGAATTCCCATTCACCCCAAACTGCTGAAGTATTCCTACAAGGGAACTCCAGATATTCGGGTAATTGTTTTTAATAGCGTTCCAATCATGGCGATGCTGCGTTTGCCAACCGCAGAGTCTGGCGGACGAGCAAATTTAGCTCAGGGTGCGTTGGCGGTCGGCATTGATCTTGCCACTGGAATTACAACTTTTGCCCTAGCTCACAAAAGCGAACCAATTCGATATTTGCCAGGTACTAAGAAAAAATTAAACGGTATCGTTATTCCTGAATGGGAAAAAATCTTAGAAACAGCCGTCGTCGCTAGTAATGCTGCTGAACTAAATCTATGTGGTGTTGATCTTTTTATTCACAAAGATAAGGGTCCTATGGTGGTTGAATTAAATGCTGCACCTGGCCTATCCATCCAAGCAGCTAATCGAGCCGGCTTAAGACGCCGTTTAGAGCGAGTGGAAGATCTCAATATTCAAAATCCTAAACATGGAGTTAAAGTAGCTCAAGCTCTTTTTGCAAGTGATTTTGCAGCAAAAATTAAAAATAAAGCTGAGTTTCCTGTTGTTTCTCTGCATGAAGAGGTACTTGTTTGGGGCGATAATAAACAAAAAATTGAAGCTACCGCTTTTCTTAACACCGGAAGATTTAGTAGCGCCATCTCTAAAAAATTGGCTCAAGAGTTAGGGTTAATTGACTTAGATGATTTGCTTTGGTTCCAATCTGAACAAGAGGAGGGCAAAGTTCCAGTAGTTGAGGTTAAAATTAGAATTAAAGAACAAAATATCAAAACCACTATGTTGGTAAGCAATAAGCTTAATAATAAACAAGACAAAATAGAACTCGGTCGTAAAGATCTGAAAAACTTTATTATTCGCTTTGATGACTAGATATATGCCCAAATTGAGTGATTTTGTTCCAACCAATCTTGAAAGTGAAAAAATAAAATTTTTTGCCTCAAACTTCACCTACAATCCTCAATTTAGTTATCAAAGAGCAATTAGTCTAGAGGAGCTACAAAAATACGGTAAACCAAAATGGTGGTACTTATTTTTGGCTAAAAGAATCCTCAAAAAATACTTGAAGACTCGTGGATCAACAACTACGAATGAAGCCGACAAGTTATTCCTCGACCAAGAAAGTATAAAAAACGCGATTCAAGAGCGGCTCACTTTTTATGAAATTCAACATGAATATGAAATTATTTTTTCTACCAATTTCATCAGTCGCATTGCTGTCAATAACAAAGAAAAAATCATCAAGGTTCGACTACCAATTACAATTAGTGCAAACGAAATAAAGGCCATTTTAAATCATGAAATAGATACTCACATTGTGAGACAACTAAACTATGAAAAACAAAACTGGTTTAGAAATAAAAAAAAGAATGCTTTCAAAGCTTATTTACAAACTGAAGAAGGTTTAGCAGCTATAAACGAGCTAGTTGCCAGCAAACACAAATTAGCCTACAAATCAGCGGCCAATTATTTGGCAGTTGATTTGGCTCTCAAAAAAGATTTTGCCAGTGTTTTTAACTTTTTTTACCAAATTTGGGGTGATAGAGAAAGAGCTTGGACTTGGACGCTTAAAAAGAAGAGAGGACTAACTGACACCAGTCAAAAAGGCGCCTTCACCAAAGACTTGGTCTATTTTGAAGGTCTGATAGAAGTCTTGAAATATCTCAAAAAAAACAACAATGATCCAAGTGAACTCTATTATGGCAAAATCAACTTAAAAGATATTCGAAAAGCCAAGAAATTAGATGATCGACAGCAACTAATCTTACCAAAATGCTTTGTGACTAAACCAGAAATTTATAAACAAGAAATTCAGGCAATTATTCGAAATAATTTATTTTGATTGCCACTTGAAGTTGCTTAAACAAATCAATCGCTAAATTACGACTCTCCAGAGGATCTTTAGCCTCAACAAAGAAGCTCGCAATTGCTTTACCTCCAAACTTTGCTTGTTCCACTTCGGCACCAATTTGCAAACCTAATTTAATGTTGCTAACCGCTCGATTTTGCTCTAAAAAAGTTAAATCGATTGATTCAATTACTCCTTTTTGTTTGGCAAAATATTCAACTACCGATACAGCTCGACTGGGTCGATTAATTTGCTTAATCTTGAGGCCAGCTGCAGCTTGAAAAACCGCCAAACTATAATCGTAACCTGTGGTTAGAAGTGTCATTTCTGCCCGATTACCACCACCTCTGGGAGTGGCTTCTATCAGTTGGTAATTGTCTTTTTTTTCATCAAAAAAAAGTTCGCTGTGACAAACGCAGTTCTGAGCAGATAGGGCTCTGAGAGCCTGCTCAACAGTGCTAATAAGCTGCTTCTCTTGTTCAATTGAAAGAAGTGCTGGCATAGTACGAATCGGCAAATAAGAATCATCTATACCGATTTCTTTGGCCAAGACATACTCACAAATTGGTGTGTGAGTGAAAACTCCATTTGAAACAAAACTATCAAGAGTTAGTTCTCGACCCACAAGCATCTCTTCTAACAAAAAATGACACTCCTTGGTTTCCTCACCATAACCAACAACAGGCTTGGAGGTAATGTGACCTTCCGCTTGAGTTTTTAAAAATTCTAATTTTTGTAGTAAATCTTCTCTGGATTGAACTTTGACTACAAAATTAGAATGAACGGCAGAGGTTTTTTTCAGAATCAAAGGAAAAGCATGCTGCCGCAAGAAATCGTCCAAACCAGTGAGATCCTCAAGACAAATTCCTTCTGCGCAAGGCACAGCGTTCTTCTGCCAAGCCTGCTTCATCAAATATTTATTACAGAAATTCCTAGAAGTTTGATAGTCAATTCCTTTTAGGCCAAGATATTGATTAATTGCTCCGACTACACTCACGTAATTTTCATGTCTTGTTAAAACAGCATCAATTTTCTGGCTTTGATCAATAATTGCTTGTAGCTGCTGCCAATTGTAAATATCATCGATCACTAGAACTTTGTGGAACAATTCTTCGTATTCTTTTTTGTACTTATTCTTACTAATCAATAAACTAATTTTGGCCCCTGATTCAAGAGCTTTTTTGACATACACTTTCTTTGCGGCAAAACCAATCATGAGGAAATGAAGTTTCATATATTTGCTTGTTTTTTTGATTTGGAAGGATATTTTAATGCAAGATCTGACTAAGACAATATACTAAAAAGTATCAATAACTCATATCAAATTTTCTTGATTTGCAGGACAATTTCCTCTTCTTTCTGACTAAAAACAGCAATCTGATTGGCAATTGGCTTACCATCTTTCTCCAAAGTAAAATTTTTGGCAAAAGTAGTCAAAACTGCTTGTTCTAATGCATGATAAATAACTCTAGATTTGGAAAAATCAAAAGGTACGATTAATGACTGACTCTGCAATCCGCTTTGAGTATCAAAACAAGATAAAACCAAGTTATTAGAGAATTGTTGACCATTAGTTAATTTGGCGAATAGATGCAGTTTTTTGGTTCCAATCATGATGGGAATAAATTTTGTCGCTACCATCAAACAACAATAAATCAAGGTTAAATAATTATAAAAACTTGCATAGCGTAAAGCAAAAATTAGAGCTAAAAATGCAAGGAAAATAAGAAACCAAAAAGGATAACTAAGCAAATACAAAGCAAAGACTCGCAGCCGCTCCAAAAATGGCAATTTGTCCTGTCCTGCTGCCCTCAAAGTGGGAATTAAAATTGGCTGACCACGATAATCCTCTCCATTAATTGCCTGATTTTGGTAAAAATGCCAAAATTCGAGTTGGCTCGGCCTTAAATCTCCAATCGGGTAATAAAAATTACTATCTTCCACTTGCAAACTCCAATTTTGGTTTCGCGGAAAAGCTAAATCATCAAAATTCCCCTGCAAATTTGTAATCGCAAAATCTAATAACTGCTTGTTCTGACTAAGCAATTTAACTTTTACCAGAGGACTCGCTAAAGTTTCTCCATATTCAAAAACCAAATGTTTTTTCGCTTGACGAAAATTCGGCAGTATCAATAGTAAAACTTTTTTCACTAAAGACCAGGAGAAATCAGTCATAAATTTGCTCAAAATCAAGAAAAATGAGAGTAAATAAAATAAAATTAATAACAATAAAGTAAAAAATAAAGATAAATTTTTCCAAAGCTTTGAGCTTAAAAAAATTCTAGTTAGATTTGCGGCCGACTCCGGCAGTAATTTAATTAGTTCTTTTCCAGTTTCATGAATGATCTCCTTGGGAGGAATAATTGGGATAATTCCAGTGGGAGTCACGCTTCCTGTCAAGCTAACACTAGGACTAACACTCTGACTCACTGAAACACTTGGAGTTAGACTTGGACTTAAACTGACCGTAGGAGTCAGAGTTGGCGGCTTGGAAGTTACTGTCAGAGTCGGAGTGGTGGGAGGCCAATATTGAAGGGCAATCCGAAAATAGACTTGCTCCAAGACGCTCACATGACCAACCTGATCAGTAATTATAAAATCCAATCTAATATTGGTATCTCTAGGCAAAATTCCCAATTGTAATTGATAGTTACCACTTGCGTCGATTGTTGAATTAAAAATCTGAGTGGGATCATCTGGAATAGTTACCGTTAGTTGAACACTGCTGCTAGCTTCACCACTTGCAATTAAGATTGGTTCATTAGCAGTTGCATCACTCGTAAAAATCAAAATTGGCTCAGTTGGAACACTAGCTGCGTTAGCAGCTGAAATACTTACCGCGGTATCACCGATTTTCTGTAAAATAAAACTCGGAGACAAAGTATCAATTCTAAAATCCCAAGTATCAGAAAAAGCTGCTAAATCAACATAATCCACTGCCTTTATTTTCCAGATATGTGAAGCATCACTTAAATTATTCTTGGGAGTTAAAGTGTAGATGCCATTTAGCTCATCATAATCTAATAGATAATAACTATTATCTACATCTGTTAATGGAATATTGTTATATAAAATACTGTCATCTAAATAAAAAACATAATGAGACAAAGCAATATTATCAGTTGATGCATACCATTTAAAGGAAGGGGTAGCATCACTAAGTAGCGCCCCATCACTTGGTTGAATCAAAATCGGAGCTGAAGGCGCTTGAGTATCAGGGATATTCGCCGTCACGCTGACATCACTAGCAGACAAATAACCCTTGCTAGAAAAAAAACCAATCAGTAAAAAGAGAAGAGCAGAACAAAAATTAAATCTTCTTCTCTGGGTCATTTGATTCTTCATTTTCTGTTTCTAAATTAGAACTAGGAGGCAAATTAGACCCTTTACGCTTTTTAATTGAAAGAAACAAAATAGCGGCAATCAAAGTAACAATTAAGATTAACAAAATGATTTTGACTGGAATCAAAAACAATGAAGCTGTGGCAGTCATCACTTTACCCTGGCTGCCATAAATAGTCTCAACCACGGCTTTGTAATAGCCAAGTCCCCAAACTTTATTCCAAGTACCAGAAAATGCTCTTTCGCTCTTTGGGAAAATATTCTTACCCTCAATTTCAATATTAGCAATTTGTTTACCAAATAAATTATAAACTTTAAGAACTGGCTTGGCATTAATATGAACATCAGATTGATTATCGATATTTAGAGAGAAATTAACTGGACCGTTTTCCAAAAATTTAGGCCAATCAAAACGATTGATATAAGCTTCTTCATTGATTGGACCTTTGACCATTACGTAAAGTAAGGTACCAACCCTTTGTGAAACCCCAGAACCAGAAACATCGACAGAAGCAGCATTAACCGGACGATGATAAATCATTGCGTAATGACCACCTGGAAGAGCATCTTTGGGAACTTCAATTAAGACATTAATTGTTGCCACTTCTTCATTCCCCAGCTTGTGTTGAGCTGGAGCTAAAGTCAACCAAGAAGCTAAACTCCAACGATTGTCTGGAGCAAGCGTGTCCAAAGCAACTGGGGTAGCTCCATCAGCAGCAATAGTAAAGTCAACCGCCTTGCTTTCCAAAACCACTGATTCACCAGACCCATTACGTACTTTGACTTGAACTTGTTTCTTTTCTCCTGGAGACAGACTGATGCTGAAATCATCACCCAAGCGCACTGGGGTGGCAGTTAGAGACATACTCTCAGCAGCCATGACTTGCTTAAAAGACAAAGCGAAGAAAAAAACAAAAATTAAAGAAACAATTCTTTGAGCTGGGCAGATTTTTTTCATATTTCTTTTAACCTTTAGAAGGTAGCTGAGGCCGTATACACGACATAATTTTCATAATTACCAGCAGCATTAGTTGCCGCTGGAGCAATTCTGTAACAAACATCCACCACATCACTGGCCGTCACAGTGGTGCGACTAAAAATCGTCTGGACAGCTTCTGAAGCTGCTAAATCAGCAAATTGTTTGGCAGAAAAAGTGCGGGAACTTTCGTTGTAAGTAAAAGCTAAAGTGGGACTCCCAGAAACAGAAACTAAACTATAGCCAAAACCAGGATCTCCTGATGCATCTGTCCAATCAGCCGAAGCGGTGTGACTAGCACCAGCTACACTGGCATCTACTAAACAAGTAATACTAGCAGAACCATCAGTAGCACAAGCGTTGGCCTCACGACCCATCTGATCGTTCTCAGCAGCAGTCACACTATATCCACCAATCGCATTGGTTGTGACAGTTAATCTCTGCGCTGCTTCTACAAAAGAACCAATGGTCAAAGCTCCAAATGGCACTGTCAAGGCAGTGGTGGTGGCATCAGTGGTGATGCCACAGACCGAAGTGCTGGCCGCCACTCCAGCGACAGTGAAAGTAATTTGCGGAGCAATTGATGCAGAAACTTTGACTGCGTCTACCACGCCCACTTTAGTAACCGTTTGATCAATCACCGTATCACCAGAATCACGCTGTTGAATGATAACCGAGTAAGTGTCCGCTTGACCCAAAGTATGATTAGAAGCGCCAGTTTTGGGAGCTGGATTGATTAAGTCAGAAATGATAAAAGCTTCTTCTGTGGTTCCATCAAAAGCAGTCCCCACTGCTCCAGCTCCATCATAGGCACAAACAAAGGAATGATAATCAACACCGTCGATGGTCACCGCTGCCGTTTCTGCATCAGTGGAAGTGGCAGTGAAAGTTCCGTAACTAGCTGTAACTGGACAAGCGATCGAAGCTTGTGTGTCACCGGTTTTACCAAAATCAAAACCTCCAGCATCTGGGTAACCATCATTATCAGTGCCATCTGCAGCTATTGCTGGTACCAAGATGCGGAAAGAACCACCACTGAGAGCACTAATAGTTGTTAAGCGCACAGTCAAGGAAGCTGATTGACTAGCATAGACTCCCAAATCATCTGCTACATCACTCGCATCCAAACCAGCTGTTAAGTTGAAAGTATCATCGCTGGCATCATCAATTGTTGTGGCAACCGTGTATTCAGTGTCATTGATCAACACTGTGTCACGATTTTGTAATTGTAGAACTGATTCAGAAGGATAGTTGGTTACATCAATTGTCACCAGAGACGACCCGGTAGTCTGTGCTCCCTGCAAAGCACCCTTAAAAGAAAGGCGAGCATTACTTAAAGTGGCTGAAGTGCTGGTAAATTCTCCAGAAAAAACTACGTATTTTTTAGCCACTAAAAAAGCAAATAAAAGGAAAGTAAATAGAAACAAATATTTCTTCAGATTCATAAGTTACTTCAGCATAACTCTTTTTGATTATTCAAGTCAATAAGATTATTTCTTGAAAGTTTTATTTAACAAAAGCAATAAGCGATAAAAAATTGGCAAAAGAACAGCAATGATTAAAATCGAAAAGGGCAGAGCAATCACCCTTTTTTGCATAACGTCGTCACCAATTTTTAGTTCTAAATCGTATGCGCCAAGCAAAAAACTTTTTTTATAAAACAATTTTGCACGTAATTTTTGTTGAATAAATTCCTCTTTCTCTAGTTCATAGTTATCACCAGCGGCTTTCTTGACCGTTTTACTTTCTTCCATTAGCTCTAAATTCTTCAAATCTGCTGCTGACATCGCTCTAACCAACCTGGTATGACCAGCCAAAACCATATCAGGATAAAGGTCATAAACCTCTGCCTTCTGGTCTGGCCAATGACTAACTTTGAAATGACCAGTAATAGGTGTGGCGTTATTTCCAAGATTTTTAACCATTGCCGAAAAACTAAAACCCATAAAACTATCAACTAGTTTGGGTGAATCAAACTGATCGACAACTAATTTGCCTCGATTTTGTTCATCACCACTAATCAATAAAACTAAATTACTAGCTACCATCGCAGAAACCAGAGAATCTTTGGCAGCTGCACTGGTATAAAACAATTGTTTAGCTTGAAAAAGAATAGACAAATAATGCTCTTTTGGCTGAGTTTCTGAAGGTAAAGCTATCACAAAATTGAGTATTTGTTCTTCACCTGGTTTGATTAGGAAACTTTTACCCCATTTATTTGGATCACCCTCCAAGTTGAGGTATGCAAAATCACTTTTTTGCTCAAGGATAACTCGGCCCAATCGCTCGTCACTATGAAAATTAACTAGAGCTGGAGTAATTTCCAAAGTGTAAATGCCATTATTTTTAAGTTTGATGACATGATTAATGCCTGCACCTGGCTTGACCGATAAATAAGCTACTGGTGGATAAACTTGCAGATCTAAAGCAGTAGCTGCCTGAATTTTTTGAGGTAAATAATTCAAAACCATTAAATTGAGTAAGAGTAAAAACAAAAATTTCTTCATAATTAATAACCTGGCACAGCCACAAAAACAATTCCTGTTTGATAATTACCCGAAGCTTGGTTGCCTGGCATTGAAGCTTTATAAGTCACCGTAGCACTGCGATTGAGAGCAACACTGCTAGATCCCATAATTTCTTGCATGCTTTCGCTTGCTTCATTGTCAGCAAACTGACGAAAATAATTGCCATTGACAAAATCAGCAGCAATATCATCACCACTCATATTAAAACCAAAACCAGCTTGGGCAGGATTGGTCCAAGAAGTGGCAGTAGTTTCATCACAATCACTGGCGTCACAAGTGGTGTCGGGAATTGTTTCGTTACCATTAGTATTTTTCAAAGGATGATTTTCAAAAGCGTAAACACTGTAGCCACTCGCTCCGTTAGTGGTGATACTAATTGTGTGAGAATCAGTCTTGAAACTACCAGCAAAAAGCTCTCCCAACTCAATATTTAATTTGGAAATACTAAAAGTGAAATAATCTATCTGATAAACATACTGAAAACCTCCTCCAATAAAATAATTGCTGCTTCCATATTGACCATATGGTCCAATCGCCACGCCACCAACTGTATTTGATAGTGTGTATGAGTCTCCAGTTTGTCGACCAGATGACATATTAAAATTACCAAACTGCACTCGATAAGAATTTGATTCCATTTCCTCAGCAAAAACAGGTTTAACAAAAACTAAAAGGCAAACTACTAATAATACCTGATAAATTGGACTAATTTTCATCTTTTTTTGTACGTGAAAGCTCCAGCTCAGTTTTGACTTCCTCTTCTACTTGCTTAAGCAAATCGCTTTTAGCTTGATTTTTATAAGCAATTTGACGTATTAAATTATTAAGATCGCGCTTGAGAATCTGAACTTCGCTAACAATAGACGTTTTATTTTTATCAGGAAAACTTAGCAAAAATTCCAACATTGGTAAACGTCTATTAAGTAAAGACGAAACAAAATCAGCCACAGCTTGGTCATCACTTCTTGCCTTGATCAACTCATTATCTTCGGCCACCACCAGCAAAGAGCTACGATAAGCTTTTTCATACTGACCTTTAGCAAAAAGATAAAAAATCATCACCACTGGCAAAGCCAAAAGATTAGATAGCTCTGGAATAGATAGTATAAAGTTGTTACTTACGGCAATACTTAAACTAAAATGAAAAACCATAATTTCTAGAGCAATCAACAAAGCAACCATTGTTGGAGCAGCCAGCGTCAAAAAAAATAATTCAATAAAAGTAAGTGCAAAAAATGAAGAAGCCAGTGAACCACTTGAGCCAGTTAAAAGTAAAAAAGCAAAATTGAGCAAGGCTAAATTGGCTGAGGCAGTAACTGGCAAAATCAAATAAGCCTTACCTCTTTGTCTTTTTTGCAAAATTAAATACAAAGCAGTAACCAGAGCAAAAGCTTGTAGCGAATAATGTTTGAGAGAAGGTATCTGTAGATACAGATAGGCTCCCAAAACACTCATAGTCAACAAAACAGCGTGTTTGATAGCAGGCATACAATAAAAAGTATAATCGACTTCTTATAAAATAAGAATAACAACTTCATTATTGACTATTGTTTTTTATAAAGCTTGCCCTTAGAATAACTCCCACTTAACAATTTTGTTCCAATGGAATAAAATCTCAGCGTTCAAGAGTAAGTAAGGAAAGCTAAAAAGTTTTTCTCTCTTTTTTTTGTCTTGAAAGTTGACTAAGTCAAGTGAAAGATCTTTAACAAGTAAACAGCCAATTGGAAATAATTATAGTGATAGAAAGTGTGCAAGGATTTTTCTCGAATAGAGAAAAGTCCGTCAATTTTTTAAGTAAATCAAATTAGTTTTTTATAGAGCTAATCAAACTTTTTTTAAGAGTTTGATCCTGGCTCAGGATGAATGCTGGCGGTGTG
>CAZIBP010000015.1:0-22691 GCA_964537665.1 uncultured Pseudomonadales bacterium | reverse complement strand
TCCCTCACTTTGGTGGAAGAAACTTGCATCTCTGGGAAACCATTTAACGCTATCATGCCATTTCGAAGAGGAGAAAAAGGAAAGGAAGTTCGCGGATAAATATAGAACGGATATTTACTTAGCATTAATTCATAATTATGCCAAAGATGAAATTTAGCTAAGTTATCTGAACCAATTAAAAAAGAAAATTGATGGTCAGGATTTCTTTGTGCCAAAGCTTCCAACGTAGCAAAGGTTTGACTCTCTTCATTGCGTTCTAGTTCATAGGTTTCTAGAATTATTTTATTTTCTAACTCTGAATAGTGACCAATCATGCTTGAGATCATCAGCTTGAGCATATTTAAACGATGTTCTTTGCTAACAAAACTTTTTTGGAAGCTGTGTTGACCAACTGGCAAAATCCAAACTTGATCAAACTTAACACCATCATTTAAAGTCCGAAGCAAGACCTGTTCAACCATTAACTGGTGACCTAAATGAGGCGGATTAAAAGTCCCACCAAAAACAAGAATTTTCATATTTAAGTAGATTTCTTGGCTTTTTTAGTGACTTTTTGACTGGTTTTTTTCTTCGCTGCGGGCTTTTTTCTAGCAAGCTGCTTGGTTTTGGCAGTGGGTTTTTTATTTTTGGCCATTCGTTCTTTCCACTCTGCTCTTTTTTTCTTCAATTCATCCCATTCTGCTTGAGTCAATTTGTAGTTTGGCTCTGGTTTTTTCCAAGAAGCAAAATCACACTTTGGATAGAGAGAACAGCCATAAAATGGTTTACCCCATCTGGTATTTTTGACCACCACCTCCCCTTCGCCACAAAGTGGACAATGCTGATCCGGCAAAGTTTCAACAATATTCTTAGTGTATTTACACTCTGGAAAACGACTGCAACTCATAAATTTACCAAAACGCCCAGTACGTATTACCACTTCTCCTTCACTACATTCTGGACATTTTTCACCAGTTTTTTCGACAGGCACCTGGACACGCTCTGCTTCTTTAGTCACTTCGCTAATCTTTTTAGACAATGGCTTGTAAAACAAGTCAATAATTCCCACCCAGTCTTTTTCACCAAGCGCAATCAGATCTAAATCCTCTTCCATTGAAGCGGTGAAGTCATAATCCATAAAGTTGGCAAAGTGCTCAATTAAAAAATCACAAACTGTGATACCAATTGGTGTGGCAAAAAATTTCTTCTGAGTTCTTTCGACGTAAGCACGATCAACAATGACTGAGATAATTGAGGCATAAGTGCTAGGACGACCAATACCTCTTTTTTCCAATTCTTTGACCAAAGAAGCATCGTTGTAACGAGGTGGAGCTTGAGTAAATTTCTGCAAAGACGCTAAATCCAAATAAGAAAGATCATCTTTTTCACTTAAATCAGGCAGAATTTGATCTTCTGCAATCGAAAATAATCTGCGCCAGCCATCAAATTTCACGACTGATCCACTACTACGCAGCAGATATTTATTTTTATTTTCTTTAGCACTAGCTTGAACCAAAATGGTAGTTTGATCGTAAATTGCTGCATTCATCTGGGAAGCTAAAAAGCGGCGCCAAATAAGATCATAAAGTTTGAGATGTTGTTCCGACAAAGAAGCTGCCTTGCTGGCAATATTGGTTTTATCAATCAAGAGATCAGTGACACGAATCGCCTCATGAGCTTCCTGAGCATTTTTGGATTTTTTAGCAAAAACTCTAGCTTTTTCTGGCAAATAATTTGGACCAAAATGATTACCAATATATTGGCGAGCTTTTTCAATGGCCGAAGAAGCAAGATTAAAGGAATCAGTGCGATGATAAGTGATCAAACCCTCTTCATAGAGTCTCTGCGCCAAACTCATGGTTTGTTTGGCAGAAAAACCAAAGTTAGTAGCGGCGGATTGTTGCAATAAAGAGGTAGTAAAAGGAGGTAAGCTCTGACGATTGCGCTGTGTTTTCTCCACTTGGTCAACCACATAACTTGCTGTCAATAAATCTTTAGCAATGGCGTTAGCCTGTTCAAGATTGGTAACTTTGGCTTTTTTATTGTTTATTTTGTCCAAATTGGCAATAAAAATATTTTGATCTAGATTCTCAATAACTTTGCCTTGTTTATCAAAAACTTTTTGTTGCTTAGACAAACCTTTCTTAGCCAAAGCAGCTGATAATTCCCAGAATTCTTCTGGCTTGAAAGCCAAAATTTCCTTTTCTCTTTCTACAATGAGACGAAGAGCCACTGACTGTACTCGACCAGCAGATAAACCTCGACGAATTTTTTTCCACAGCACTGGAGAAACCTGATAGCCCACCAAGCGATCAAGTACTCGACGAGCTTGTTGTGCATTAACTAAATTTAAATTGAGTTTTCCTGGCTGATCAATGGCAGTTTTCACAGCATCTTTGGTAATTTCGTGAAAAGTGGAACGATAAAAGTTATTCTTATTTTTGGCATCTTGAAGCAAAAATTGAATATGCCAAGCAATTGCTTCACCCTCACGATCTGGATCAGTAGCTAAGTAAATTTTATCGGCAGTTTTGGCGAGCTTACGTAAAGTCGCCACTACTTTTTTCTTGTCAGCACTGACTTCGTAAACGGGTTGATAATTATTTTCCAGATCAATTCCCAAAGTTTTCTTTGGCAAATCACGAACGTGACCCACAGAAGCTTCAATTATATATTTACTACCCAAGTAATCTTTTAGTTTTCTGGCTTTGGTAGGTGACTCTACAATAATTAGATCCATATAGTTAAGACTTTCTTGACCAATGTTTGGTCTAATCAAAAAGTGCAACAGTTGCTCATTCTAACTTCATTCGGCCACTAACTCAACTAACTAAGCAATATTTGCCCCATTTTTTGATAATTTTACCTTGTAATTCCAAATCGAATAAGAACTGATTTAGCTCAGTGGAAGTCAACTTAGTGCGTTTTTGTAAATCCTCCAAACTCATTTCAGGATAGAAGCTAAGACTCTCCAAGAGGAGATTAAGTTTACTATCTCCCTTAACTTCAATTTGAGCTGAATCAATGCTTGTCAAATGATAATCATCTTCTATCTCCACTAAAATATCTGTGGCACTATTAACTAAAACAGCACCTTGAGAAATTAATGCCTTAGTACCTGCGCTAAAGGGATTGGTAATCGGACCTGGTACTGCCATCACCAATCTCCCATAATCATTAGCATAACTAGCAGTGATGTGTGAACCACTCCGCTTAGCTGCTTCGATCACTAAAGTCGCTTTGGATAAACCAGCCACAATGCGATTGCGAATAACAAAATTAGCAGCTTTGGCAAAGGTAGTTGGCGGAAATTCACTCAAAAAAATGACTCCACGATCAAAAAAATCACTCATAATTTTCTTCTGACTAACAGGAAAACAATGATCAAAACCAAAACCAAGCACAGCAATAGTTTGTCCACCACTTGCTAAAGCCAACTTGGCTGCTTCCAAATCAACTCCATACATAAAACCAGAAACAATTATTTTTCTAGCAGCCACTAAAGGTGGTAAGAGAGTTTGGATAACTAAATGTCCGTAGTTAGTAATCTTTCTGGTTCCAACGACAGAAATTGTCTGAGCAAAAGCCGTTTGCCACTCCACACTTCCCACCAAAATCCGACTCTTAACAAACAAAACTGCCGGAAAATCCTCTGTTGCCAATAGCAGTTTGGGATAAAAATTTTCTTCAAAAGTTAAAACCTGAATACCCGAAGATTGCAGTTGCTTTAAATTGTCTAATAAATCATGTTCTTTTCTAAATGATTTAATTGATTCAACAATCCTTTCTGATAAAGAAATTTCCCGCCAAACATGGTTTTTATTGAACCAAAAGTCATTTAGGCTCAATTGATTTTTTTGACACCAATTTAGAATTTTAACAATTGTTCTCGCTCCAATTCCATCAATTGACGACAATCCTACAATTGCGGCTTTACGCTCAAGCAAACTTTCTTTAGTTCTCATTTCAAAATAATTATGAACCACTTAGATTACAAGAAGCGTAACTTGTAGAAAGCTAGACCATGCCGTCTAGAATTTGCTTGATAACTGGCGCTGCATCTTGCGAGCCTTCAGAATAAATTTGATCGCTACTACTCTCAACCAAAACTGTAATAATTATTTTTTTGGGAAAACCATATTCCTTAATTAGTTGCTGCCATTGTTTTTTGTCCATCACAGTAGAACTGTTGTTTGATGGTGACTGAAGAATCTTCTGTTGATCTATACCTACAATAGCTGTTATCCACGCGTGAGTTTTACGATAACCCTTTTCATCCGCCGCACCAAATTCAGCTGTTCCAGTCTTACAAGCAATCATCCCCAAATCAATTTTGGCTTGATCTGATATGGCTGAGTCAGCAAGATTGCTTGCAACTTGATTATTGTATGCAAATAAAGGATAAGCTGTTCCACCCTGGCTGCAGGCAGCCAACATACCAGCAACAACAATATCTAAATTTGATTCATCTAGAGCCAAATCACGGCAATTTTGTTGTAAAACAGGTAATAAAGAACCCTGACAAAACTTACCTTTATTTGCAATTGCCTGAGTCATATTAGCAACCTGTAGTGGGGTCACTAATAAATCGCCTTGCCCAATTCCAAAATGATAAGTGTTGCCCAAATACCAATTTTCTCCCCTCTGAAATTCTTTCCAAGCTGGATCAGGTACCAATCCTCCTACTTCCTGGTTAAGTTGTAAGCCGATGGGCTTACCAAAACCAAAGAGACGAGCATAGGCTGCTAATTTATTTGGACCCAACCACTCTGCTGCTTTATAAAAGAAAATATCATTACTTCTAGCCAAAGCTTTTTTGACATCGACTGCTCCTTCTACTCTGCCATATTGAGTGAAATACCAGTTGGCATATTCAAAATCACCCACTTTCAAGGTCCCTTGATCATCAACAACTGTGTTTTCTTTAATGACTCCTTCTTGCAGTGCTGCTAATGCTGTAACTAATTTGAAAATTGATCCAGGTGGATAAGTACCGGCGATGCTACGATTAAAAAAAACTTGTTTATCATCTTGAAGATAGTCTTGAATCTTGAGCGAACTTGTTCGTTGCGACATTTCCTTCTGATGGAGATTGTCCAGCCAATTCTCTTCGAAAATATTAGCGTCAAAACTAGGTGAACTAAGTAAAGTTAAAATTTCCCCATTACTAGCATCCATTATTACTACCGCCCCTTTTTTTTGCGCCATTGCTTGATAAGCAAGTTCGCTCAAATATGGATCCAGAGAAGTTTGAATATTTTGACTGTAATTCTGCTCTGTAAAGGTAACTAAACGCTGTTTTTGACCCAAGGCATTAACCTCAAACTTAGCCACTGAACCCTGAGAGCGCAATTTCTGTTCAAAGAATTGCTCCAAACCCATTCTACCCAATCGACTATTCAAGGGTAAATTAGCATCATCGCTTAGATCTCTCGCCGTAATTGGTGATAAATAACCAAGCACCGCAGATAAGGATTCTTTGTATGGGTAAATGCGATTAAATTCATAGCCAATGCTAGCACTATCAGTTGCTAACAAACTCAATGCCTCGTCTCTTGGTAAAAAAACTTTGTCACTGTAAAAACGATCTTTTTCTAGATATCTAAAGTATTGTTTTTGATTTTTGACCAGAGGTTGTTTGTAGCGATCAAGAAAAATTGCTCGTTCAGCTGGGTTATTTTTGGTGAAATATCGATTATTCTCGGCTAAATTAAGAAAATAGTCACCTTTGACCAAGTTGACATCAATTAAACGAACTAACAATAAACTAAAAATCCCCAATAAAATTGCAAACAATAACAAAAATTTAAGCCGCATAGTTCCTAAAATTGGCCTTGTAAAAATAGAACAAAAACAATGGCAAATGAATTAAATAGAAATAGTTTAGATGTAGGTTGGCCAATATAAAAATAAGGAAATTAAGTAGAAACAAAATCAATAATCGTAAAAAAGGTTTGGCCAATAATTCTTGATTGCTAAAATGAAAAACAAGCAACAATAAACTAGTAATAGACCAAGAAATAGAATAAAAAACTGTTAAGAGTAGAGATAATAAAAATAAGTACCACAAAATAGTATTTTTGTGTCGGCGACTAAGAAATGAATAAGCTAAATAAATAAAAAAAATTGGCAAACCAACAGTTGCTTCTAAGCTGAGAATGACCATCAATAAGCACATGTGTAGAAAAATTGTCATTTTATTTAATCTCCACCAAGCTAAGATCATAAAAATTAATTAATTGCTCGACAACTGCTGTTTTGGTAGCTGAAGCTTGATTGTTAGTTAAAATTTTTGCTACTCGACCAATCAACAAACCTTTTTCAATTCCTACCTGAGCAGAAGTGCTCACTAAATCACCAACGACAAGTTGAGCGTCACTTGGAACTTCAGTTAGCAAAATTTCTCGACCATTACCCCTTAGTAAACCTTTCACTCCTGTGTTTGTTTCAACTAATAATCCTAAATCAAAAAGTTGGTGCAAAAGTAACACTGAAGATTGATTCTCTTCTACTTGATCAATTAATCCAAGTAAAGTGCCTTTGTATAAAACTGCCGAGCCAGTTTTAATGGCGGATTTACTTCCAACCGCCACGAAACTATTGGCAAAAGAAATTATTGGAGCAGTAATAACTACTTGCTGATAAGAACGATCACTATTTTCTAAAAATTTGCGCAATTCCTGATTTTCTTTTTCCAAATCCTTAACCTTAGTTAGAGCAACTGCTGCCTCAGCATAACGATATTGCAAATCTTCCAATCTGGCTGTTAAATGCCAAACTGATTTGAGTTGCCTAACTGGTTTGCTTATTTTGTTTAAGAAAATAAAATTTTGTTCTTTCCACAAATTGGCAAACTGACTGAGAAAAGCAAAATTTAATAAATTAAGAAAATCCAAAAAAAATAAAATAAAAACCAATAGTAAGACAAAAACATATTGTTTTATTTTTTCGTTCAACATAAATTCTTAATTTCGATTACTTCCATTTTTAAGTATTTTGCCAGATCTGCAGCTGTAATCTGACGAGTTAAATTGTTGCTAAAAAAATAAAAACAATCGGGCTTAGCAAAACCAAAGCGTTCAACTGATTGCTTGAAAAAAATTTGACTAAAAAAAGCCAAATTGCGCAGTAAAACCTTCTCATAAGAGAGTAATTTTTCTTGATCAAATAAGCTCAACTCGGCACAGTCATCAAACAAATTAATGATAAATTTGATCTTAGAAAAGTTCCTTTTTTGCATTAAATAAAAATTGTAAAAAAAATGTCGATCAACAAAAGAAGTTTTTGAAAAAAATGGGCTAATTTCCCTGATGGTTTTTTTTTCTAGCTCACTAGACTCTGGTGATAATAAAAAAACTAAAGAAAAAAACTCCAAATCAAAAACTTTCAAGGCTACCAACAAGCTGCGCTTTAAAGCAATTTCATCCGCCAAAATATTTTCCTGACAAAAATCATTGCTAAAAACATTTTTAAGCAGGGTTAAACTGCTAAAATCAATCGAGGCTAATTCTTTAAGATCTTTGGCTAGATAGAAAGACAAACCGCTGCTGCTTAGATCAACCAAGAGCAAATGTTTATAATCCAGAAGCTTCATTAAAAATGATTCTACTACATTTGAATTAACTATTAAGTAGTGTAGCAGCTTGGCGCCACAAGTTCTGACTGATTAGGTCTTGAGCTTTTTGAACTTTCGACAAGGTGGCTTCGTCAGCATTCTCTTTCATTTTATTCAAACGTTCCCCCATCATTTCTGATTTAAGCTCCAGAGCTTTTTCATATAAAACTTCATCCAAATCTGGAATTAATTTCTCCAAATAAACAATTAACTCTTCTTTCTTTTGGTTTTCGTCTTTACTTGTATCCAAAATTCGACGAGCTTCTTTGTACTCTTCACTGGTTAATAATAATTCCAGATCATGAACAACAAAATCATCCCAAATCATAATCTCCAACTCATCTAAGAACTGATTCTTATCTACATCACTAATATTCATCAGACCAAGAATTTCAAAAATATTCTGTGCTCGCAATTCTTCAGAATTACTCTGTTCCGCATCCTGACCACTTACCGAGCCAGCAGAAACAGGTGTTTCTTCTGTATTTACTGACGTTTGACTCGAATCAAGATCAGTATTGCTGCGATTTTTTCTAAAATCTTGATCAGTCGACATGGACTGATCAATAGTGGTGGATTTCTTTTGACCTTCCTCGTCAATCTTTTTTTCCAAGTCGGTCAAAAAAGAGTCAAAATCAAATTTATCTTCTTTCAACTCATTGGGAGCAACTGGGGTGCTTACTTCGCTTGGTTTATCTTCCAAATTTTTGGATAGCTTATCTAATTCTGCTAGAAGTTTATCAATTTCAGCAGCATTATTCTTGGTATTTTCCGCAATGGTTTGGTCGGCAGGAAAAGTTGACTGAGGGGCGCTCACTGAAGTTCCAACAACTGGTTGTGATTGAACAACATTTTGATTAACAGCATCATCTTGAATTTGGATCATAGGCAGGTTCCATATAACAGACTTATTCACTACAAGTCTCTTGTAAATTACTGTACAATTCCAATTTAGCACAACCAAAATAAAAAAATAAGAGTGTGTTTCCTGATCTAAATATGTTAATCAATCGCCAAAAGTTTGCCAAGCTATTAGAACAACTGATTTTTGTGTTAATCAATTTGTTATTTTTTGCTACTTCATTCATTTTTACATGGATGAATCAAGAATTATTTGAGTTTAGCAAAATGTTATTTGTTTACATGGTAACTGTAATTCTAGTAGTTCTATGGTCACTTAGAATGCTAGCTGAACAAAAAATAATTTTCAAAAAAAGTAAACTCGACCCATTTATTTTGATTTTTTTGCTTTCGCAAATCATTGCGACCATTTTTTCTATACATCCACGCACCTCTTGGTTTGGCTACTACACTCGATTTAATGGCGGACTTTTATCAACCATGACTTACATTGCATTATTTTATGTTTTGCTTGCCAACATTAAGAAAAATCAAATTAAAAGTATTATTAATAGTTTATTGCTCGCAATGTTTTTGGTGAGCTTATACGCCATTCCTGAGCACTTTGGCCATTCACCAAGTTGTCTAATAATTAGTCAAAAATTTGATGCAAGTTGTTGGGTTCAAGATGTGCAGAATAGAGTTTTCGCCACTTTTGGCCAACCCAACTGGTTGGCTACTTTTCTAATTGCCATAATTCCCCTCAATATCGATCGAATACTCAAAGAGAAAAAATGGCTAAATAAATTTTTTCTAATCATTCTGCTGTTTAGTGGTTTGGCTGCTCTAGTTTTTAGCAAATCCAGATCAGGTTTATTAGGACTTGGCATAGCTGTTGGGTTTTATGGATTGGTCAAAATTAGCAAAGCCCAAAATTATTGGCAATCGTTCTTACGAATCAGCAGCTTGGCTTTAATTATTAGCAGCTTGGCTCTAATATTTATCACTCCACATAACCGAAAACTACAAGAATGGTTTAGCCTAAAGAGCAATGTTGTCGCAGTTGGACAAATGGTTCAAGCTGGTGGCACACCCTCAGAAGAAATTAGAAAAATAGTTTGGCAAGGTGCGATTAAAGTCTGGCAACGTTACCCAATTTTTGGTTCTGGAGTGGAAACTTTTGCCTACAGTTATTATTTAGACAGACCTTTGGCTCACAACTTAGTATCTGAGTGGGATTTCTTATATAACAAGGCTCACAATGAATTGCTCAACACCTTAGCAAATTCCGGTATTTTTGGATTATTAAGTTATTTAGCTTTGTTTATAGCTATTTTCTACTTAGGTAAAAATTCCCCAGATGCCTTGAGCGGTATTATTGCTATTTTTATCGCCAATTTTTTCGGTTTCTCTACGGTAATGAGCAACTTACTCTTATTTGGCCTGTTTGCAGTGGTCATTCTAGAAGCTGATGAATCAAAAAACACAAAAAATATTGATAAAAAAAGGATTGATAATAAAGTTAATATATTAACAAATGAACACTATTTTTACTTTTTAGTTATGTTAATTGGACTAATATTGCTGAGAAAAATTTGGCTGATTTGGCACGCCGACTATTTATTTACTCAAGGTCAAAGCAGCTTTGAACAAGGCAATTATCAAGTTGGTCTACCATTAATCCAAGCAGCAATTAAAGAATCACCTAAGGAAGCATTTTTTTATGATGAGCTTGCTAATGATTATTCTCAATTAAGCATCGCTTTTGCTAATGAACAGCAAAGTAGTGCCAGCACAGCCCTTGCTCAAAGCGCTATTGAAAGTAATCAGTACGCCATCAAACTCAATCCAGTTCATCTCAATTTCTATAAGAGCCAAGCTCGAATTTATATTCGCTTGGGTCAATTAGATCAAAATTTATATGCTCAAGCTAAAAAAACTCTGGAAAAGGCTATTACCTTAGCCCCAACTGATGCCAAACTTTACTATAACCTCGCCTTGGTGCTAGAAGTCTTGGGAGAAAAAGAAAACAGTCTCAAAAATATGGAATATGCTGTTTCCATCAAAAGCAACTATCTACAGGCTCGAGGTGAATTGGCCAGAATGTACACTGATCGTGGCGAATTTTTAAAAGCCAAAGAGCAGTATGTTTATAGTTTAGAAAAAATTGCTCCAGATGACGAACTTGTTAGAGAGAAGCTGAAAATCATAGAAGCTAGCTTAAGTGGTAAAATAGGCTTATAAAAATAAAAGCCCTATGAAAATAATTACTGCTCCTCATCCTACTTTGCGTCAAAAGGCTAAAGAAGTAACTGTTTTTGACAAAAAATTTTTTCATTTCTTAAGTGATTTGGCCAAAACCATGATTGAGAAAGAAGAACCTCGTGGCATTGGTTTGGCTGCTCCGCAAGTCAATAAATCAATTCGTGTTTTTGCTGCCGTCATCGGCGAGAAAAATCAAGAAAGCAATCATCCTCTCGTTGAATTTTTTATTAATCCAAAAATCACTAAAGTAAGTACAAAAAAAATTTTGGGCTTGATAGATGGTTCTGAGCGTTTTGAAGGTTGCCTTTCTATCCCCCTTCTTTATGGCCCTGTTCCCCGTGCAGAATGGATAGAAATTGAATACTTAAGTCTAAGCGATGAAGATGTGAAAAGGAAATTACCAGCCAAATCCAAAAAAGCTCGTTTTAGTAACTTTGATGCCAGACTAATTCAACATGAATATGATCACTTGGAAGGAATCTTATTTACTGATTACACTCTCAAAAACAATTTACCAATTTATGTTGCCAGCGAAGATGGTAAATGGCTAGAAGTTAAAAATAAAAAAGAAATTTTGGAACTGCTTTAATGAAATATAAAGTTGCTGTCGCTGGTTCTAGTGAATATACAGTTATGGCAGCCGAAGCTCTGCAAACTGATCAGAGATTTGAAATTGTCTCCACCATTTCTCCCACTCCCAAAATTATTGGCCATAACAAATTTGCTAGCAATAATCCGCTGCATAATTGGTCTCTGAAGCAAGGTGTAAACGCTCTTTTGGTTGAAAAAAAAATTGAAACAAGCTTGGAAAAAGAATTACAAAAAAGTGGATATATAGATTTTTTACTGGTGGTTGACTTTGGCTACTTAATTCCAAAATGGCTGTTAGCCTTGCCAAAAATTGCGCCACTAAACATCCATCCTTCTCTATTACCAAAGTGGCGAGGTAGTTCACCAGGTCAATTTGCTCTGCTTTTCCAAGATTTAGATCCAGATGGCCATAATTCAGCGGTTACACTAATGGTGATGGATGAAAGCCTAGATTCTGGTCCAATTATTAGCCAATTACCCATCGAAATTAAAGCAGATTGGACACAAAATGAATATTACCAAGCAGCTTTTGAATTGATAACCAAAAATTTGGCCAATCTAATTAATGGCTTCGCACAAAATAAAATAAAAAGCAAAGCTCAAGCACAAAAAAGTCCTACCATGCTTGCTCGCAGACTCAATAAAACAGATGGCTTCATTAACTGGAATGATCTTAGCCAATTGATGAGCTTAGTTGAAGCTAAAATTACGAGAGCAAAAACAGATGAATACAGCAGCCACCAACTTTTGAGCAGCTTATTATTTAATAAAGCTCTTTGTCAGACTAAATTAGACCAGGTTAAATTAGTGGTTAACGCTAGCAAGGCCTTGTCCACTTGGCCAGGAGTGTGGACTCTCGTCCAAACCAATCAAGGCCAAAAAAGGATGAAAATCCTATCTTGTCTGCAAACGGAAAATCAACTCAAACTTGAGAAAGTACAAATCGAAGGCAAGAATAGCTGTTTATTTAACGAATGTAAGAATTCGATTCTTTAAGCTGCTTTTTTGTAATGAGTGGTCACACCTAATTTTTTGAGTTGCTTCAAAACTCTGCTAGGAACTTTGATTTTTTTCTTGATACCATCAACCAAAATAGTCGCTGCATGCAAATTGTATTTAAAAGATCTTCTGGTTCTATTCTTGGCGTGAGAAACATTATGGCCAAAACCAGCAACCGTTGAATATTTGTGTAAATTAATTTTCATAATAGAGGGTGATTCTACCATATGGAGAAAAAAATGTGGAGAGTTGGTTTGGTTCTTGAAGAGTTATAATGATAAGATAAATTTTAACTCATGTTAATTATTTGTTTTTTAATTTTATTTTTTCTTATTTCCAGTCGTCCCAGCTTAGCTGTAGTCCATCAAACTCTAATCATTAATCAAGTCAGAGCTCAAGAATGCTGCAGTCAAGGAAGCTTAGAGAATTTTCAAGAACAACTCCAAATTCTAAAAAAACTTAATTTGCCGGCTACTTTTAATCTACGCTACGATGTTTTGAAAAATCAAGATTTTTTGAACCTGATTAAAAGCAATAAAGACAGCTTTGAGTGGGGAGCTTTTTTGGAAATTACGCCACAATTAGCCAAGAAAGCTAATGTAGTTTATCTAGCCAATAATGATAATTGGTATGAAGCACAATTTGCTTATTTAATTGGTTACACTCAAGAAGATAGAGAGAAACTAATCGATGCATACATGGATCAGTTTTTTAACATTTTTAAATTTTATCCACAAACTAGTACTGCCTGGATGATTGACAATTTTTCTCTGCAATTACTAAAAAGCAAATACGGAATAACTACTCACCAAATTACTAGAGAACAATTAGGCATTGATTCCTATACTCTTTATGGTGGACCTGCTCACTATCCCTATTATCCAAGCAAAAATTGGGCTATGATTCCAAATCAAGGCGAACAAAATGAAAACATGCCCATCATTGTCCGTCAAACAATTACTGATCCAGTTCTAAATTATGGAGATCAAACCAGCTCTCACACTTCCCAACCCAATGATTACAAATTACAACAAGCCGACCTCAATTACTTTAAACACTTATTTTTACAAGCTCACAACAATAATCTTGGCCAAGATACTTTTGCCCTAATTGGATTAGAAAATTCTATGCCTCTGGAGATTCAACAAGAGTTCTTCAAACAATTGGCATTTGTCGCTAATTGGCAAAAGGAGAATAAAGATAACCACCTACTGCAAACCAAAAATTTTGCAGAAATTTTTAAATCAACAAATCAGAAAAACCAAGATTTATCGGTTTATGGTGGCCAAAAAAAAGATGCTGCCAACGAAAGAGCATGGTTTATAGACACACCTTTTTACCGATTACGGCTGCGTCTGAGTGACGGAGAGCTTTTTATAAGCGACCTTAGAATTTACGATGAAAATTGGCTAGATCCTTATGCAGATAAAAAGGCCAACAAACTTGGATTTTGGATTGTACCGTTTATAATTGATGGTTCAAGATATTTCTATAAAGATACTAGCAATAATTTTGACAACTTAGCCAACGACACATTGTTAAATCGTGCTAATAAATTTTTAGAACCAAGTCGTTTAATTTTGGCCAAAAAAATTACTGATGGTGAAGATTTAACCATTGAACTTGTTGATCATGAGTAAGCAAAAGAATTAGTTCTAAAGTTCAAAACTAAAACAATTGCTAAATTTACTAAAGATCAAATTTCTTTGCCAAAAAATTTAATCGATAAAAGTAAGAATCAATTACTTAAAGCAACCATCAGAAGCTTTAATTGGTATAGTAACAATGAAAAGCTTTTTGGCTTGCAAGAAGTGGAGAAAAACAAAGATTTTGTAAGCTTTGAAATTAAAACCAGTCAAAGAGCCAAAGAACTTGGTGTAAAACTGCTGGAAATAGAAAGAATCAACAACTATCCACTGCTTTTTCCAGAAATTAAAGATCACAATTTATCAATTCAAAATACTTATCTTCTCAAAAGTAATCGTTTTGCCATGTCTGCACGCAATCCAGTGAGATTGGTGTTTTTCCCCAAAGATGAATTCAATTACCCGATTTCTCTTAGAACAGAACCAAAAATTAGCACTAGTGAAAAGCTAGACGCAATTAAGATTCAAGCCCAAAGTGGACAAAATGGGATGATTTTTCTGGACTTCTTCAGTCAAAACCCCAAAAAAGTTGAGGTTTTAATTGAAAAAGATGGCTGGAGTGAAAAACTCAACATCTATTTTGCTCCAGATTGCAAATCTGACAAAACTTACTGTTTGCAGCACCCTGTCCAAGCAACTTGGTACCTGAGAAATTTAATTGGAGATTGGTGGAGAGCTTTGGCAGAAAAGTTAAATAAATAAATATGCTAGAATCAGCATTAACAAAAAATTATGTTAAGTCTTTTAGCTGCCAATCCAATCGCTTTTATTGTTTTTTTAGTTAGCTTACTATTATCTATTAGTATTCATGAGTTTACTCATTGTTATGTTACCGATAAGCTTGGTGATCCTACCCCCCGAATCAAGGGCCGACTAACCCTGAATCCCCTAGCCCATCTAGATCCAGTTGGCACTTTGGCAATCATTTTGACTGGTTTTGGCTGGGGCAAAGCCGCACCTTATGACCCTTATAACCTCAAAGAGCCGGTTCGAGACGCTGCTTTGATTGCAGGAGCTGGACCAATGAGCAATCTCCTTATTGCCACTTTATTGTCAATTCTAATTAAATTTGGTGTAGGCGGTCAATTTATCGCCTTGATTGCTCCACAATTAATTTTCATCAATCTCGCTCTTGCTCTCTTTAATCTCATTCCGGTCTATCCGCTGGACGGAGGCAAAATCATGCGCGCCTTGCTGCCACATCAAGCTAGCTTGGAATATGAAGAGATCATGGAGCGTTATGGCACTATGATTCTCATCATGATGATTTTCCCATGGGTTGGCGGCCAATCAGCCGTAAGCGCCCTACTTAGTCCAATCATTGATGTACTCCTTAGAATTTTTGTTTAAGGAATCAAAAAATAAATAAACTAGATTCTTTTTGCTTGACTTCTACAAATGCTGATTTTTGATCTTCATTTTGTTCACCATCCCCAACTGATTCTTCTAGAAAATCTAGATAATCACTATCAAAAAAATTCACTTGCTTGTGTCCTCTAGTTTGTGCATTGTACTGAAAAGTAGCTATCAATATAACTAGAGTCATCAGTAAAATAAAAAATTTTTTATTATTTACAGACATAAACCTCTACCTCAATTTGAAATATAAAACATTTAGCTTAAATTAAGCTTAAAAAGCCACCTCTTTCTAACCAACCAGTTTCTCTGGTTTCTAGTAACAATAGACATTATGTTATAAAACTCTTCTTGGTAAACGATAAATATAAATTGCACTTAAAAAACAAAGACTTGCCATTATAAAAAATAAAGATCTAAAACCAAAAATGGTCACTACTGTACCACCCAAAACTGCTCCACCTGCACTGGTGAAATAATTCATCGATTCCCAAGCCCCCCACTGCGAACCAGATTTTTGGATACTCAAATGATTAGAATAAACAGCGTCAAAAGCTGGTGAATAAATTGCCTCTCCCATACCAATTAGCACCTGTACAGCAAAAAGAGCTAACATAGAATTAACAAAAGCGTAAGATATAAACCCCAAGCCAATAATCATGTAGCCTATTGCTACAATCAGTTCTTGCTCTTTGACTTTGTCAGAATATTTGCCTGAAATTAAAGTTACCAAGCCAGCAGCGGCAGAAAATGCACCACCAGCCAAACTGGCGTCCATCAGATCTCCACCAGTTTTTTCTACGAACAAAGCATAAATTGGACCAAGCATCGCTCCTGATAAGAGAATTAAAGCATTTGTTGTCAAAAGAATGCGTAAAGCTTTATTAAAAGGTAATTTCATGAAATTGTTCCTAATTTATCTTGACCTAAGCCAAGCAAAGTATTTTTAAGTAGTTGATTTATTTTTTCCTTGATCTGGTCATCTTTGGCTGCCTCTGCTGACCAAGCTTGATACTTGTCATCTAAGAATTTATTCCTATAGACCAAAGCTAAATTTTTTGCTAACTCTTTAATAATAAATTGTCTAAGTTTTGGCTCACTTCTCAATGAAAAAAGTAAAACATTAAGACATTCACCTACTTGAATAAAATCTTTAGTCTCAACTGCTCTACCTAAAAATCTGGACGTCACTGTAACCAATTGATCGGGACTATAACTTTTGCTTTCCAAACCAAAATCAGTAATAAAGCGCTTGTAAGCAGCTTGCGCTTCTTTGTAAGCAGCTTCTTCCGTCAAAAAAATCAAACCAAATCTTTCACCATTTTTCTCATCGCTGAGTTTGGTCAATAAATTAGCCAAACCCACGACAAATTTACCCAATTCATCATAAGCTAGCACCTTTGCCAAAACTTGCATTAGATGTAAAACATCTCTTAGACAAATTAGTTGTGCTGATTCGTCACCATAAACAGCTTCCCAATAATTACCTCTCTTCTTGGCTTCAAGCTCATTATTAGCCAAAGGATAATTGTTTAGAACTGTCTCTACGCTGCGCATTAAATGTTCTCTGGCTTCAACCCAAGATCTGCTTTTCTTGGCAGCTGCCAAACTGGTCACCTCAGTGAGGCGAGCGTATTCACCATGACGACTAGCTTCAGCATAATTAGAAAAAGCATCCGTTTCTATCTCACTTAAAACTCCATTAGCCATTCTTGCGGCTTCAGCCGACTCACCTTGCTCCACATGAAGTTTCCAGATTTCGGCAACAGAAGATGTAGACATGAAAGCATTATAGCAAAAAAGTAGATGCAATTTGTAAAATTCTGGAATTTTAAGAGCATTTGCAATTAAAGCTGCTTTTAGACATGCTGCTAAGAGAAATAGTTAAATTCTAGAAAGATTTTTTATCTTTTACAGCTATCAATAATGAAGACGTATTTGCAATAGGACGAAAATTTTTTAGCATGCTAGTCATATCAAGTTCTGGGAAAATAAGCACATATCCTCCTGCTCTTAAGAGTCTATCAACATTTTTCCATATTAATGGCCACTCACTACTGCGCAGTGAGCCATCAGCACCATAAATAGTTATAATTCCAAAACTATTAGCTGCCAAAGTTGGAATTATATCTGTAACTCTACCTAATAGATATTTAATTCGAGGATCAGCACTCTTAAGATTTGGGTTATAGTCAACAGCAATCATTCTTTGATCTGCAACTGATAGTAGCGAAAACAATTCTTTTTCTGCTCCAGCCAAACCAGCATACAAACATAGAATTGGTCCTTGTAACTTCAAAAGCTCTCCATTAGTCGACTCTTCAACTAAATGATCTTTAAGCAATCCAACCATCGTTCTACCCATGCCCGTATCAGCATTAATATTGGAATCAGAATCTTCTGGTTTATAAGAATCATATTTTGAACCTGCTTCTTCAAAAAATTCTATCATGAAACAAATTATAGTCCAAAAATTTAGAATTAAGTATTTTTCTGATTTTTGCAGGGCGGGAAGGAATATGAGCTTGCTCGCTACGAAGGAATAACTATGCTATTGCTTCGTTATTTTTCCTTCTTCACTGCGCTTCCTCATATAATTGAGCATAATGCGCCTCACTTCTTATAAAAACTATTTGAAGTTTGTGTGCATTATTTAGCTCAATTATCGAACCCAATCTGCTTCTATTCTTCATTACCACAACAAATATAAAAAAATCCAGCGTTGCTGGAATTTTTTATATTTGCAGGCTTTAGTTGACTATGTCGGAACCTATTACTTTGAAAGCTTAAATGGTTCATCTACCTTAAGTCCTCGCTTTACTCCTTGAAGTGCTCCTGATATTTCATGTTCACTCACGTATTTGTCAAAAGACTGATTTATTTCATTTACCAAATTGACTAACTCATCTTGAGTAGCCTCAATCTCACCAGACAACACCCAAGCTAAATGAACATTTTTCCAACTAATAATATCGTACAACCTATCCTTATTAGGATGTTCAACCACATCTCTTCTTACCAAGATATCACAAACTGCCTGAGGAATTTCTACTGTTAAACCAAGTGCTTTAATTATTCCTTGAAGCATATTTAAAATAGTGTCACAATTTATTTCTGTTTGATTTAGACCAAAATATTTTTCGATTCGTTCAATTGTTGGAACTAGTTCTAAACATAAATACTCCAAACCAAGCTTCGCATGAATTAAGAAATCAGCTGATGTAAGTTCTAATCTGTCTCTAAGTTCGTTATCTATATAGCGAACACCAGTCGCTTTATCTACTTCTGTTTTTCTAGCTTCCTTCAATAGCTCCATAGTCTTTTCATAATCACTAATTGATTGATTAAGATAAATAAAGCTTCTTCTATAGTGAGAAAAATAATATCTTCCCCAAACCTTATCTAATGATGGTTGAGACAACTCAATAATTGCACCTTGTTCATGTGTTTTTGCCAATTTTGGGTCTGAACTATTCTTTAATTTTTTTGAATTAACATTGTGTCTCTTCATTAGATTTTTCCAAGTTGAGTTTTCTACTAAATCACTAATAGCTTTCCTGTGCGTATTTGTATCTTGTCACAAATACTTTATAAATTTTCCTAGTTTGTAAAGAATAAATGACGGCCATTGTTTACAATTCGATAATTGAAACAATTATTATTTTTTCACTTATCATTCTTTTTTTCTATCTGATGCCTCATAAGTTTCTATCAAAAATAAAACAATTCCACAACTTATATTAACTGCCAAATTTGCATGTCTAGATTTAGGTCTAATCCTTTTCTTGCCACCTCCATGAGAATCACCATAAAGGTTTCTGATTTCTGCTAAACCTTGAACAGAACTTGCCATTCCTTGCAATATTTTCTTGAAAGTCTTCTCGTCGTGTTCCTTAGGAGCCAGTTTCAAAATTTCGGCAACTTTGTGGTACAAACTTGGCAAATCTTCAGTTTCACTATATGAAACTTTCTCATTATCTAAGATATGTTTACATAAATCTTCAACCAAAGTTTTTGATAAAGTAATGGCCCCCTCTGGGTCTGAGTTTGCTCTTTCTAATGCCTTCCTCCAAGAAAGATTTATTGACTCTGAACCAAAAGCATTGATTCGAGTACTTAAATCACCCATTGGGCTACTGGAAACAAGTGGCGAAATTTCTTTTCCAGATAAATAAGTATCATTTGGCAACATCTTTTCAAGCGTTAACCAAATTAAATCTTTTGATATTTCGTCACCAGAAAAAAGGTCGAATGTTTTTCTAGGAGCATATATTGTTGCATCTACAGATTCAATTTCTCTATCTCCACTGTAATAAGTATCTCCTGTAAACACAACTTCTAAACTACAGGAATCAAAGCTATCAGCCAGTTCAGAATCACCACCCTCACGGAGCCATATTGATACTCTTTTTTGCAGTTCTTCTGAGAAATCCAAATCTGATAATCTTTGTTCTAATCTATTTGTTACTTCGTTAAACCATTCGAAAAGGAATGTTCTACGACCCTGATATTTGCTCTCTTTAGAACTAATGAAATGCCAAAATTCAGTTAGCGATTTAGAATCCCTTATAAATTTAGGAATTTGATAATAATCTTCAGATAGTTCCAATGCTTGCTTTCGAAGTAAAATATAAGACGAGTGGTCATCACTATCCCACTTTTTGCCAGTGGATGTTGCAACTGTGAGGGACTTTAATTCGTTCAAAACAGAGACTAATTTTTCAAGTCTTTTTTTCATTTCCATATAATGGAATTATATCAAGAAAAAACTAATGATTTAGAATATTCAAAAGATATTGCTGTTCCTGAGCCTTCTGAAAACCACTATTATAGCCAGTTGAATATCCAACCTTATATAAAACATAAATGGATGTATATAGCAAAATAGCCATCACAAATAACTTCTTTTGATTGGCTTTTTTTTCAATCTCAGAATTATTTGATTTGGGCTTGAGTCCAGCTAGAACACTAAATCCTAGAACTATATATACAACCGGAATCGATACAAAAACCATTATCAATTCAAGTTTCTCTTTAATAATTTTTTTCATTATTAGTTGACCAACAATACTTAAATTTACTATGTTTACTGCGTTGTTGTTTACTGAGGATTATACAACACTTTCCCTATGCTGGGAAAAGATAAACTGTCACAAAAAGTGGGTGACAAAATTAGACAAGCGAGAGAAAATATTGGTATTTCCCAAGAAGAACTTTCTGATAGAGCTGGATTCTATCGTACCTATGTTGGACATATTGAGGTAGGTAGATACACCCCCTCTGTTTACACCATCTACAAAATCGCCAAAGCATTAAAAGTGCCATCTTCTGACCTCCTACCTTTCTAGTTTTTTGTGGGTATTGCTGAACAAATGTTATATTCCAACTTATATAAAGGCTTTCAATCCAATAGTGTGTTGCTAGCTAGTCTCTATGGGGGGGGCTGGACAAAAAATTTAGCCTACTTTCAACTTGGCAAAATACTAATATAGACTTTCAAACGCGTGCAAAAAATAAGAAGAGATATAATTGAACTAAATGAATATGGAAATTTCAGACATTAACCACTTGTTTGACGTAACTGAGAAAAAAGAACTTGCTGATTTGCTTAAATTAATTAATAGAACTATTGCCAGACATTCACAATCAACTTCAATAAACAAATTCATTAATATTAATACTGAAAACCACAATCAAGACATCGTTTTTTTTCTTCAAAACCATGTGTTTACCGAATCACCACTTACTCTCACTAAAACAAACAACGGACTTTGGATTAATATCGAAACCGAATTATACAAAGCAAATGCCCTCCTCCAACAATTAAAGGGAGCTTCACAATTTCCCAATGAATGGGTGTGGATAGACAAGCAAAAAGGAATTTTCAGGTTTTCTACCACTGAAGAACCTTTGAGTTTTTCTGGAAAACGCAAAGCAGTTTTTGAGGCATTAATCGAATTATCACTTATTTCTCCTGACTTTATACCCACAAAAGAACTATTGAAAAAAACTAATAAGAAGCTTGCAATAATAAGTGAAGAAATTGATAGAGACAATCTTTATGCTCAAATAGGTGGCATCAATGAACGAATATCTAATTTTGGCTATAAATTTCAAAGTGATGAAAAAGGCTACTACTACCTTCAAAAGATACAATCCTTAACCACTTCCTGATAAATCCTTAACCTTGATGCTTAACGCTTAAGCCACATTAACATGTGGCTATGTTGTGGTTGACTAAAGAACTGCGAGCAGAAATAAGAAATAGATTTCAACCTAACTATCCAAATCATTTAAGTGAATCAGAAGTAGAAGAAATTGCTTTAAATTTAGTCAAAGCCGTAGAAACAATAGCCCAATATGCAAAGGACAATAAACATGAATCAGAGATACATAACTAAAGACATCGGTGAAGCTTCAACTCTACTTTCAAAGAGATTTAAGCTTATTGAAGTGGATAGAAAAAATGGAATTTGTTGGTTTGTGTTTCCAAGCAATGCTGAGAAAGTAGCACATTCTTACTGGTTTGATTCTGTACAAGTTAACGCAAAAGATTTCTATGAATCTTTTCAAACATTGAAAAGAACAATATTTTCTACAAGCAAACAAAAGGAAAAAAATGAAAAAAATTAACTTTACTCAGATACCAAATGGTTTAGTTTTTGAAAAGAAAATAAGCGACCAAGCTTTCAGAACCTTAATAGCTATTGAGAGCTTCAACTTCTCTTCTAAATCTAAGATTTGCCCATCTCAAAAAACTCTAGCTAAATTAAGGGGAATATCTATTAAATCAGTTAGTGTTCATCTTCAAGAGCTTAAAGAAAAAGGCTTACTATCTTGGCGTAAACGAGGTTATTCATTAACAAATATTTATCTAACAAATATTGAAGAATACTTCTATTCTAAATCGGCTCTATATGAAAATAGTGAGAATTCAAATTTGAAAAAAACATCCATTCAATCTGAAAGAGAACTTCAATCAAATAATACTTATAATAATACTAAGAGAAAAATAGAAAATTTAAATGAGGAAGAAATAAGAGTTGGATTAAGTCTCATACTAGAAAAAAATCCTTGGCTTAAATCTAATGCACAAAAGCTTTATCAAGCCAAGGACATGAAAATAATTAATGAAAAATCAAAATAGATTCATCATTTATGCAAGAAAATCTTCTGAAGACAAAAAGCGACAAGTCGCTTCTATTAGTGACCAAATAACTGAATGCAATGAATATGCATTGAGGGAATCACTAGATGTAATTGAAGTTATAGAAGAAAGCAAATCAGCATATAAACCAAACAATCGTCCACAGTTTACAAAAATGTTGCAAAGAATTAGTTATGGTGAAGCCGACTCAATTCTTCTTTGGAAACCAGATAGGCTTTCAAGAAATCCACAA
>CAZIBP010000014.1:0-22927 GCA_964537665.1 uncultured Pseudomonadales bacterium | reverse complement strand
TCCTGTTCAATCATCGATAAAAGCATGGTGGACTTACCTGTGCCAGTTGCTCCCAAAATGTAGACATGACGACGGCGCTCATCTTTGGTTAATCCAATAGGTGTACTGTTCCCTCCATAGTGATTTTCGGCGAAGATTATATCCAGATTATTTGTTTGCTTTAGGGATAAAGGCGCCGGTAGATCTTTGCTATGTTGCTTAGACAGGTCTTCCGTTTTTGTGATCGAGGTAAAGGGTAGATGGTATAAGTCCGAAATCTCAGTTGTCGATAAAATAGCAAGATTAAATTGGTCTATAACCCGTTTAGCGTATAACCACCTCTTTATTTTTTGAAATATCCCTAATTTAATTCGTAGCGTTGGGATCAATGCCTGATAATCGGCATTGTTTAATGACGACAAAGCAGAAATAAAACCTCGCTCTCGTTTATACAGCTCTGAGTAAGTATTGCTGGCTACAAGTAATCTTATCGAGGTTTTAAACAGCGGCTGACCTAGTTTATGTTTGATTAAGTTTTCTAGTTCGTCCTGATATGGATTGGGTGTTTTGAGATTTGCATTAGGGCTAGATGCCAGAATGGGCCCCTCTTTTCCACCGGAGGCAACAAAAACAATCAATCCAATGGGAAGCAATAAAGTCTTTAGCACTAAACCAATGAAGAACGAGAAGATACCCTCTCCTGCCACTTGATCAATGTTCCCAGTCAGATTTTTCCCTGATCGAATGAGTTTCGATATACGCGAAATTGCGGAGATACTTGATTTTCTTAAGGGTGATAGAACGATCTGGAAGGCAACCATATCATCGCTCGAGAGTTTGGTCATACTCCCAGTTAGATAAGCGATCGGATCATATTTTTCGAGGGATTCTTGGTGAAGTAAGGGGTAGGCAAAGTGACGGGATAAACGGTAACTACTAATTCGGCTGTATTTACCCAAATTTTTCAAGTAATCTGGCGCTTCTTTAATGTTTAGACCTGGCAAATACGACAACAAAGTTTTTCGTATGAGTTCCACATCGTCCTCTGGTACACGTATGAGATATGTAATTCCCCTTTCCTTAGTGGAAACAATCTCAAGTGAATAGGACTTATTAATATCAAATAATTTGTGAACAAAGGTGCGTTGCCTAGATAGCCCATGAATAACCGTAAATAGCTGTTGAGTCGTCACGGAAGCGAGTTCTGTTCTCTTCAGCGGTTGGAGTTCAAGCAAAGTATATGGATAAGTGGTCTGCAGATATTGCAGGTATAGTTTGATTGCTTGATACACGAGAAAGAAAGCAGTTAGTACCAAAAGGACTACCATAGTTGGGGTTATGAAAGGATTAATAAAGCGCCAGCCAAGGAAAAAATATTGCGAAAGTGTGTTTTGAAGTTCTGTAATTAAAAACATATCCAGCCTTGTTAGGCAGGATTAACCAGTAGTATACCTCACTCTGGAATATTCTGTATATAAGGCTTGACAACTATCCGTATATGTATATATACTAACCGTATAGGGATAGTTAATAAGATTAGGATATGAATAAATTACAGGATCAAAAACAAGTAAATTCTCAAGAAATCAAGGTAGAAAGCACACGAGATAATCACCCAATGAACAGCACTCCTGAGGAAGATACAAGCGATGTTAAGGCCGAGATGAAATTTTTAGCCCGTACCTGGCTTGACGACTTTGAAAAGAATGTTTTTAACGGAAAAACAGTTAATGAGTTGTTAAATCAAGGAAGGTATGAATAGCACTGCCCAACAGCTATCTAATAATAAAAAGGACTCTGTACTCTATCTAAGAGTCTCTACGGAGGAGCAAGTTGATAACTTTTCTCTTGGTACTCAGGAAGAAATTTGTCGCAAAGAAGCCGAGCGTCAAGGAATGAGGATTGTTAGAGTTTTTCGAGAAGAGGGTAAGTCGGCAAAAACCATAATTGGCAGACCTGAGCTTGTTGAAATGCTTAAGTACTGCCGCCAGAATAAAAAGACCTTAGGAGCTGTCTTTGTCTATCGTCTGGACAGACTCTCTCGAAAAACTGCTGACTATTTATCCATCAGAAAAAGCCTCATTAGTTTCCAAATCCAGCTTATATCGGCATCTGAGCCTACAGGCACTTCTCCCACAGACACACTCCTTGAGACAATACTTGCCAGTTTCGCCCAGCACGATAATGACGTTAGAAGCGAGAGAACCAGAAACGGGATGCACGCGAGGTATATGTCCGGCCTTATCACGAGAAAACCTCCCTTGGGCTATAAAATGAACGAGCACAAAATGCCTGTTCAAGATCCGGAAACCTGGGATAAGGTTAAACAGGCATGGGACTTAATGGCAACGGGTACCAAAAACTTACGTGAGATGGCAATAATCATGAACGAAATGGGATTAACTATTGAGTCCAGAGGAAAAATCCATAAAATGAGAACTCAAACAGCCCACCGAATATTCCACAACAAATTCTACGCTGGAATTTTAACCTCTCCAACTTATAAAGAAGAAATAACAGGACAACACACCCCGATGGTCTCAATGGAGCAGTTTTATCGGGTACAAAATGTCTTAGAAGGCAGGCGTGTAGGTCGAAGTGGAATAACTGTTAAAAAGTCCCGAAACAATAACGCTTTTCCTTTACGAAGAATCATTACATGTGCCGAGTGTGGAACAGGACTTACAGCTGGTTGGAGCAAGGGCAGGACCAAGAGATATCCGTATTACCGATGTGCTAACGGCTGTAAGAATACTTCTATCCGTGCAGAGAAGCTGGATGAAGAAGTTGTCGAACTACTGCGGTCAATAACTCCCAAGAAAGCGTGCATAGAGCTATTTACGCAGTATGTTATAGATGAATATGAGAGCAGACTCAAAAATCTCAAGAAAGCCAAAAATGTCGCTGACGGCGAGATTCAAAGGCTCAAAGACATGAGAAAGGTGTTGGTTGAGAAAAACATGCTGGGTATCTATACCGATGAAATCTTTATGGAACAAAACGCACTGATTGAGAAAAAACTAGCAACAGCTGAAGTCGCCAAATCTGACTCAACCCTTGAAAAGTACGATATCAATAAATTGACTGACTTTATCAAGGCAACCTTGAGTGATTTAGGAGAAACATACAAGAAATCTACCGTTCCTCAAGTAAAAGCCCTGTTTGGTTCAATCTTCCCTTCTGGGCTATCATACAACCAAGATGGTACATTGAACCACCAAATTAACCCAATGTATCAAGCTATTCTTAACTTCGACACTGGTAGTGTCGCATATGGTGACCCCATGGGGAATCGAACCCCAGTTGTCGGGATGAAAACCCGATGTCCTAACCACTAGACGATGGGGCCGTCTAGAGCCAAGTGACATTTTCGAAATGCTCAATTCTTGGCTGACTCAAATTACCAACGACAGATATGATATCAAATCTATGGTTTTTTTTAAACTTCTCTTTTTTTAAATAAGCTCTGGCTACTTTGCTCATCTTATTTATTTTCTTCTGATTAACTGCCAGACTAGCGTCACCGTATTCTTCTTGCAAACGATATTTAACTTCAACGAAAACGATTTCATCGAAGTTTTGATCAAGAGTAATTAGGTCAATTTCGCAATTGCCAAGTCGTAAATTTTTTTCCAAAAGTAAATGACCCTTATTGATCAAAAAGGTTGTGGCAATTTCTTCTGCTTTGATTCCTTTGGAAAAATTAGGCAATCTTTTTTGCTTGAGCGAAAAGACTTTTTTCTTTAACTCTACTGGCGGCTTTACCGACTTTGTCACGTAAGTAATATAACTTACTTCTTTCCACATCGCCACGACGCTTCATTTCAATTTTTTTGATGCTAGGCATCATGACTGGGAAGATTTTCTCCACGCCAACATTGCCAGCGGCAATTTTACGCACAGTGAAAGTTTTGTTCATTTCTTTGTTTTTGATTGCAATGACAATGCCTTCAAAAATTTGAACTCTGGTTTTTTTGCCTTCACTAATTTCTTGGTGCACGCGAACGGTGTCACCAATATTAATTTTTTGATCGTTATAAGTAAAATTCTGTGCCATAACAAGCGAGTATTGTATCAAAGGAAACAGGAAAAGTACAAGGTCAAAAACAAAGTGTCATTAAGATATTTGGTTTCTTCCAAACTCAAATAGAATTATTTTTACCTTTTTTAACTTTTTCCGCCCAAATAGCCCGGACATATTCAATAAAGATGGGATGTGGTTTAAGAGGAGCTGATTTATATTCTGGATGTGCTTGGGTGGCTAAGAAAAAAGGGTGAATTTCTCTTGGCAATTCAATCATTTCTACAAAAAAATCATCTGGACTAGTCCCAGAAATCACAAAACCTTTTTCTTCCAAAATTTTTCGATAAGCATTATTAAATTCATAACGATGACGATGACGTTCAGAAATTAAATTTTGTTTCTCATTCTTGAAAGCTTGATGTTTTTTGTAGATTTCATAAGCTAAACTATTTGGTTTGAGTACACAATCATAAGCACCAAGTCTCATGCTGGCACCATCTCCTTTGATTTTTTGGTATTTAGCTTCAAAAGGAATTGAATGAATAATTTGGTGTTTTGCCTGTGGATTGACTTCTTGTGTATTGGCATCTTCCAGACCAGCCACATGACGAGCAAACTCGACGGAAGCTAATTGCATGCCATAACACAAACCCAAATAGGGAATTTTATTTTCTCTAGCATAGCGAATTGCCTCAATTTTACCTTCCACGCCGCGAGCTCCCCAACCAATTGGCACGATAATGCCATCCACTTCTTTCAGATGAGCTAGGGCGTCCTGATCTTTCTTCTCGAGGTTCTCAGCATTGATAAACACGATATCGACATCGACTTTTTCATGCCAAGAAGAGTGATTGATAGACTCTAATAATGAGGTGTAAGAATCTTTGAGCTCATAATCACCAGTAGCAATGTATTTGGCTACAATGCCGATTTTGACCTTATTCTGCTTCTCAGCGTAGATATTTTTAACCATTTCTCTCCAAGCAGTTAAAGCGATTTTTTTAGATTTTAGACCAAGTTTTTTGAGAACTTTTTGGCTAAAATTTTGTTGGTCAAAAATCAGGGGAATTTCGTAAATGGATTTGCAATCAGGATTAGAAATAATGTCTTCCTTGTTCATGGTACAGAAGTAGGCAATTTTTTCTTTGCGTTTTTCATCGATTTCTAATTCTCCCCGACCAACGATGAAATCTGGTTGAATGCCCATTGAATTGAGAGCTTTGACTGAAAGTTGAGTTGGCTTGGATTTGAGCTCATTAATGTGGGAGGGAGCCGGAAAATAAGTGACGTGAAGTAGAATAACGTCACTTGGCAAAGTCATCTTCATGATGCGATAAGCTTCATAGTAAACAATATTTTGATATTCACCAGCAGTACCGCCAAGCTCAATTAAGACAATGTCATAACCCATCGAGGCTTCACGAATACGACGAATAACTTCTTCTGGCACATATGGAATAGCGTCGACAGTGGCGCCGCCATACTCGAGATTTTTAGTGCGTTCGATGACGGTAGTATAAATTTGACCCATGGTGGTAAAATTTTTAAAACCCACTTCTCGACCCAAAAATCTTTCGTAAGAACCAAGATCTAGATCTGCTTCCAGACCGTCTTCACACAAAAAGACATCACCGTGTTCAACGGGATTGATATTGCCAGAATCAAGATTGAGGTAATTTTCGCACTTAATGTTTGTGACGTTGTAACCTTGTTCTTTTAACAGAACACCCAAAGAGGCGGCTGTAACGCCTTTTCCGAGTCCTGAAAGTACACCACCAGAAACAAAGATGTACTTCGTGGAGCTTTTACCTTTTGTTTGTTTGAGGAACCCGCGTATGTCTATCATTACGGGATTTTATTCTAAGTGAGGGGAGTGGTTTTGGGTAGGGGGAATTTATTTTTTGCATTAGATGGTCTTTTTAAGACAAAAGTAAAAATTAATGATTTAATGATACTTAAGTATGAAAAAAATCTATACTAAAACTGGTGATCAAGGTAAAACGGCTCTAATTAGTGGGGAGCGTTTACCCAAGAATAGCCTAGTTTTTGAAGTTCTAGGCACTTTAGACGAGTTTAATGCAAGTTTGGGATTGGTGGTGTTAAAGTTTGGAATATTACCAAGAAGCGAAGTTGGCAGCAGAGAAAAGAAATTATTAATCGATCTTCAAAATGAACTCTTTAAACTTGGTGCCGAGATCGCTGCTTCTCCCAAAGTTAAGTTAAATGATGATTTCGTGCAAAAATTGGAAAAAGAAATTGATTTCTTGCAAAATGATCTTGGTGCCAATTGGCGCTATAAATTTGTTTTGCCTGGCGGATCAGAAATCAGTGCTTTCTTAGATTTGTCTCGCACCATTTGTCGCCGTTTAGAGCGTCGCTTTGTTACTCTGGATAATGAGCGCGACATTCGCCAAGTGGTGTTGCAATTTATCAATCGAATTTCTGATTATTTATACACTTTACGTACTTGGGTGAATAAAGAACTCAAGGCAGAGGAAATTGAGTTTAAGGTTTAATTTTTTGTTACAATGATAATATGTCAGAAACAATTTTTAATTATTTTAGCGATCTAATGTTAAAAACCTATGGCGATAGAGATTTTCGAAGAATTGGTGAAGTATTAAGCGCTGTTGAAAATGGTTTGTGTGGAGTTGAAACCAGTTGCTTTACTTTTCCAGCTCTATTAGCTGCTAAGGGAGTTTATCCAAGCCGTAGTTATATGGAAGAATATGGAGTTCCAAAACAAGATGGAGCTGAAGCTGCAACCCCCAGACAAAGAGAAACTATTCATCAAGCTCTTAAAAAAGCTGGTTTCAAATTAGCCTAATCTTTTAAAATTTTTAGTATCTAAATTTTCGAATCAAACCCACCACTCTACCTTGAATTTGAACGTTAGTGGCGTAAATAGGGCTCATGCTGGAATTGGCTGGTTCCAAACGGATGCGGGTAACTTCTTTATAAAATCTCTTTAAAGTTGCCAGACCATTATCTAGTAAAGCCACGACGATGTCGCCATTGCTGACTTCTGGAGTTTCTTCAATGACAACGTAGTCACCATCATCGATGTGATCTTCAATCATAGATTTACCTCGTACTTGTAGAACATAGGCTCTTTTTTTGCCAGTGATCATTTCTGGAGAAACCTTGAAACTAGCATTAGGATCGCTGTGAGGTTCAATCGGTGATCCGGCGGCAATGAAACCCAAGAAAGGTAAATCGACGCTATCAGTGATGTTAAGAAAAGTGCGATCAACCAACTCAATACCGCGCACTGCGCCTTCATGTTTGCGGATCACTCTCTTGCGCTCTAGGGCTTGCAAATGCTCGTGGACAGTAGCTAGAGATGAAACACCAATCGACTCAGCAATTTCCTTAAGGGTTGGTGAATAGCCATTTTTTTGCACATATTGAGCAATGTAATCCACTATTTGTCGTTGTCTTTTATATAAAGTTATTGCCATAGAATTGCTCCTTAATGTTTTTCTAAATACTAAATGGTTTTACCAAACATTAACCATAAAATAAACGAAAAAAAGGCAAAGGTCAACGGGTAATTTTCGGGGAGTTGATTTAGGTCGTTTCTTGGAGTTCACGATGAATGGCTAGCAGACGGTTATATTTAGCAATGCGTTCTCCTCTATTGAGAGGGCCGAACTTAACATAATTAGCTCCCACCGCTACTGCCAGATCAACAATAAGGGTTTCTTCAGTTTCGCCACTACTGTGAGAAATGATTAAATCCAATTTTGAATCTTTGACTAATTTAATGCTCTCCATCGTTTCACTAATGGTGCCTAAATGTTTTGGTTTAATTACCACAGCATTAAAGTTTTGAGTTTTGATCCCTTTATTGATTAGAGCAACTTTGGAAGAAACACTGTTGCAGGCGGCAATGGTGGTAGTTTTGCCAATTTCTCTCAATAATTCCTGCCATTTGCTTGTTTCATTTTCCACAAAAGGATCTTCAATGTAAATGAGTTTGTAATTCTCTCTCATTTTTTTGTACAAGGCTAATAGATCATTAGCACTCATGCCTTCATTGTTATCTCTCACTCGGTATTTAGAAGCTTCATAAATGTCGTAAGCTGCTGCGTTAAGACCAAAGAAAATATCTTGAGCAAAGTTATAGGAACTCTGTTTGATTGCCTCAATTAAGAGTTCAAAAGCATCGGTGTTTTTGTAAAGATTAGGACTATAGCCACCAGTAATTCCAACTGAATGAATTGCTCCTTTGCTAACCAATAAGTCTTCTAGTCTTTGTTTGAATGTGGCGGCCATTTCGATTGATTTATCAAGTGGCATGTGACTAGCAGGAATAATGAGAAATTCGCGGAAATCTAGATTTTTCCCCCCATGAGCTCCTCCATCTAGAGCAGTGATAATGCAGTTGGGTAAGTTAATCTCACTAATTAATTGATATTTTTTTTGGATGTATTGATAAAGCGGTAGGCCGACACTTAATGCTCCGGCTTTAAGCACTGCTTGAGAAATTGCTAGGATTGCATTTGCTCCAAGTTTGCTTTTGTTGGCTGTTCCGTCAAGATTGATTAATAGTTGATCGATGTCTCTTTGTTTTAATACATTTTTACCAATCAATTGTGGGGCAATAATTTTATTGATGTTATCAATGGCCTTTTGTACACCCAGTCCCCCAATTCTTTGATCGAGATCTCTTAGTTCCAGAGAATCATGCTCTCCTTTGGAAACGGTGGTGGGAACAGTAGTGACAACAGAAAAACCGCTGTCTAGCCACAAAACGAGCTCAATCGTGGGCCAACCACGACCATCAAAAACCTCTCGTGCTCGCAGCGCGTAAATCAAAGCCATAGGATTACAGTATATAAAATTGACTAAGACTTTTCTAGTTCTGCTTTAAACCAATCGACCACTGGAATTGGACAAGGATCAACTCCTTCCAGATATGACAAATAAAGATTGGTAAAACTGCCCAAAGTAATTAATTCAAAAGTCTGCATTAATTTTGTTTCTGATTCCAACATGATTTCAAAACTTTCAATCTCAGCCTTTGCTAGTGCCTTTTGTGTTAGGGCAATTCGTTTTTGGATTTCTTTACGGTACAAATTAGATTGAAAAAAAACAAAAAAATGATTTAGTGCATTACTTTTTGGAAAAGTTAGACCCTCCATAAGGTGATGGTTGATTTCTGGGATAATTTTATAATCAGCAAAAATCTTAGCATTTTCATTTAATTGATTGGTGGCAATATGCAGCGCTCCCTCAAGGAATGAAGCTCCAACCAAAATTGGTCTTCTCTCCAAGAACATGTAAGCTAGTAATTTGGCTTGGTTTTTTTCTTGAGGAACCTCAACTAAACAATTTTGCGTAGTTTTATTGATTGCATCCATGATTTGCTCAAAATCTTCCCGATCAAACTTAATCAGATTAAGTTTGCTAAGCATGATAATAATAGCCATGACGTTGTAGGCGGTAGCCATGCGAGGCTGATTGGATGGGTTAAATTTGGGATTAATGATATAGCTTGGATAATTTTTTGCTTTAGCTAGGGCAGCTAATTTACTGCCAGAAGCAATCACTGCAATCATCGCACCCTTTTTGTTTGCTGAGGCTGCACAACTGAGGGTTTCTTCAGTACTTCCTGAGTAACTAGAAAGAATGACAAAAGTATTTTTGTCAACGTAATTTGGCAGATCGTAATCTTTAGTAATTTCCATTGGAATTGGCAATTCATCTTTGTATAAATTTCTCACCAGATCAGCGCCTAGTGCAGAGCCACCCATGCCTGCTACGACAATATTTTTAATATTTTTGTAGGCACTCACATCAATTTGATCTTGTTCCTCAAAAACTTGTCTGACTTGATCAGCAATACTTTCTGCTGAAGCCAAAGCGCCAGCAGGATCAATTTTTTTAATTGCTACGCGGTCATCTAGAATTGCAACAGTAGTCATAATTGTCCTTTAATTTAAAAATTTTTATTTAATAAGATTAATGTAGAGCTTCAATATTTGTACCAGACTTAAGATCAATTTCCTGATATTTAGTCAAAATTTCCTTAAGAGTTGCCTTGAGATGATCATAACCAGCTTGAGTTTTGGCTTCAAATTTAACAGTGGCATAGGGACCATTTTGAGAAGCACGAATAATTGCCATCTGGTCGTTCATGTCCATTCTGATGCCATCAATATCGATATATTCTGCATCAGGCCATCTTTGTTTGAATTCCTTTGTGATAACTTGTTCAATAAACTTAAATTTAATTTGATCAGCTAAGCCAAACTTAATTTCTGGACTACTAATGTATTTTGGTAATTTCTGAACCAACTGACTAAGTTTCTGCCCTTTTCTCTCCAAGTAAGACATGAGTCTTAAACAGGCGTAGGCACCATCATCGTGACCATAGAAATTATCCATAAAAAAGATGTGCCCAGATAGTTCGCCACCAAAAGGTGAACGAGCTTCTTTAACTTTTGCCTTGATGAAGGAGTGTCCAGTCAACCACATGAGCGGTTTGCCACCGGCAGCCACAATACTTTCAGTAACTTGCCTGGAGCAAAGAGTGTTATAAACGATTGGTGAACCAGGCATAGTTTCCAAAACATCTTTGGCAAACAAAGCCACAATGGTGTCCATCCAGAGAATTTGTCCTTGATTATCAACTACAGACATACGATCACCGTCAGCGTCAAAAGCAAAACCAAGATCTGCTCCAGCGGCTTTAACTCCTGCAGCCAGGCGCTCCAAAACTTTACTTTCAGTGGGATCTGGATCTCCTAGTGGATAATTACTATCTAAATTAGTGTTTTGTTCAATTACTGTGCAGCCAGCTTTTCTGAAAATTTCTGGATAGAACATGCCACCAGTGGCATTACACGTGTCGACCACAATTTTCCAGTTATTTTTGAGATTAAATAGTTTTAATAAATTTTTGACATAACTAGGAAATATATCGTCTTGGCGATTGTGACCTTGACCTGTACTAAACTGACCTTTGCTGGCAATATCACGCATTTCCAGAATTTCTTCTGTGATCATGGTGTCAGAATAACCAACACTTAACTTGAGTCCATTGTAATTGCCAGGATTGTGGGAGGCGGAAATCATTACCCCGCCTTTGGTTTTGTATTCATATGAGGAATAATAAACGATTTGACTGAGACTATAACCAATATCGATAGTGTCGATTCCTCCATCATTTAAACCAGCGATGACGGCTTGAGCATACTTTTCACCATTGCGGCGATTATCTCTGCCAACTGCAGCCTCTTTAATTCTTCTTTGAGTGAGAAAGGTGGCATAAGCTCTGGCCAGGGTGTAATAAACATCCTCATTGAGGTCTTCATCAATGACCCCGCGAATGTCGTAGCCGCGAAAAATATTGGGATTAATTTTTTTCACAATTTGATACATAGATGGTCACCTTTCTTTGTTAATTTACATTAGACTTGCAATTAGGTCAAATAACTTCCCTACATTAAGGAAGATAACTATAAATCTGAAAATAAGAAAAGGTCAAGCTCTGTCTCCAGGTTCAGCAAACTGGTAGAACGTTTCTGTTTTTGGTCAATTTGGTAAAGTTTTTGATGAAGTAGCAGTAATTTTTCCAGTGAAAATTCTTTGGCTTGTGCTTTGAGCTTGCTAAGCATAAAGGGAGCAATTTTGGGTGGGTAGTTTTCTTTGATTTGAATCAATAATCTAATTTGTCTAATGAGCATTAAGAAAACAAATTCAATTTCATCAGTGCTAATACTCTCCCTAAAAAGTTTTAGCAATTCGTTTTTGTTTTTTTGTTTGGCTGAAAGTTGGTCTAAGAAAGACCATAGTTTGGGACTAATTTTGAATTCAAAATTTTCTAAATTTGTTGGGAGTTTTTTTAGATCAATCTTGCTAAGTAATTTTTTTTCCCAAAGAATTATGTCAATAGATGCGGAAGATATTAAACCTATAAATTCATCTTTTTTCTTTGATTTGGGTAACGAATGTATACCTTCAATAATGAGTATTTTGGAGTTACCAAAAAGACTATCTGCAAGTAATGTTGACTCCAATTTGGCGCGATCAATTTTTTCTGCCTCCAACTTTATGATGTCCTGATTTTTCTTTTTGGCAGCAGTTAGCAAATCGCTTAATTTACGACGTGAAGCCACTTGGTTTTCACCATGAATAATTATTAACATAATTCTAATTTAGGTATATAAGACACTGCTTAATTATATCTTTTTTTACGAAGTTGACCTTTGTGAATTAGGTAATCACTATCATATTTTTTGACAATCTCCCAAAAATTTTTCGAATGATTCATTTCTAAGCGGTGTGCTAATTCATGAATAATGACGTAGTCAATAATGGCGGGAGCATAATGTACTAGGCGCCAATTAAAATTCAAATTCCCATGTGAACTGCAACTGCCCCAGCGACTACTTTGTTGGCGAAATGAGATTCTTTTATATGTAATTTTCATTTGTCTAGCCAGAATTTGAGTGCGAGTACTAATGTATTTGATGGCGATTTTTTTGAGGAAATCTTCAATTTGTTGCTTAATTTTACTCGAACTCTTTTGTGCAAGGTTATTGACAATTAGTTGATCTTTTGTTGCAAAGATACCCATTTTTTCGGCTTGATGATTTAAAACAATTTGGTATTTTTTATTGAAAATATAAATTTCTTGATCATTTTTGACCACTTGGTTTTTTTTAACTTTGGCTAAGTTATTTTCTATCCAATCTTTTTGATCTTCAACAAACTTGCGAATCATAAATTCTGGAATGAGTTTGGGGGCGCTAACGATTACTTCTGCTTTGGAATTGATACTAATGCGAAGTGACAAGGATTTACTTGATCTTTTGATTTGGTAATCCATAATTGTATGGGTATAATACACTACAAAAGCCCGGGTGGCGAAATGGTAGACGCGCATGTTTTAGGAGCATGTGGAGCAATCCATGGAGGTTCAAGTCCTCTCTCGGGCACATTTTATGTCAGATATTTACTATGCTGTTGCTCATCGATCAGAAAAAGAAATTAAATCTTTCACGTCTCGTTATGATGATTTCGATGAGACAGCTATCCCAAGAATCTTTGAATTAGCACTTTCCAAGAAAGTAATTAGTTGGTCTAGATCAAAAAGCTGGGGTAGTTCTCATGTTATTTATTTTGTACATGTTGATGATTTACAAGAAGAACTAGTTTTGAGAGCTAATACAGGAATTAATGTTACTCCGGAAAAAGTAATGGTGATTGAAAGTTTAATCACTAAAGAAGTGTCTCGCTTGGGTCTTAAAACCAATGAAATACTCCATGTTGATGTTTCTCGCAGTATTTTTCCATTTGATTTTCAAATTCAGCGAAAATTACTCGGTAAGGATCCAGAAATTGAATTTAAAGGTTCCAAGGAGGAATACGGTCGTTTATCGTATCAGTTAGGTGAATATATTGCCAGATATCATGAGCTACAATTTCCTCTTTTCGGTCGTTTTGATGAACAAACTGTAGATAAAGGAATTTTGCAGGGAATAAAAGCCAGTGCCTATGAATATTTACAAGTTTGTTTAAATGATGATTTATCAAAATTAGTTGTTTACCAGGTCATAGATGAGAAAACTAAACAAGTAATTTTAAATTTTTTTGACGAACACAAAAAGCTTTTGGATATTAGCAAAGGAGTGCTTAATCATCATGATTTAGCTGACCATAATCTGCTTTTTGACGAAAGTGGTTTGGTGGGAGTTTTTGATTGGGAAGCAGCTGTTGTTACTGATCCAACTCTTGATTTGGCCTCTTGTCCAACTTGGAGAACTCTTTATCCGAGGGAAAATGAACTTCTAGCTGGCTATCAATCAGTACGGCCACTCCCAGAAAATTTTCAGAAGAAAAAAGAAATATATTTTTTGAGAACTATGATTTGGAAAATGGTCTACGCCATTCGAATGAATATCTTGAATTCTGAGAGAAAAGCTCGTTTTGAACAAGCACTGAAAGCTATTAGCTTTTAATACAAAAAACCCGTCCTTAATAGACGGGTTCTTGGATCTCAGAACGTAGATCCCGGTGAGGAATAACCTTCTGAGTTAGTAGGTATTATAGCAAAAATTATAAGATAAACAAGTCGCACAGTTAATACGTTGTTTTATAGAGGCAAGTTTTCAACTTGCCTCTATAAATTTGGAGAATCAAAGTCCGGTGAGCAGGAAAACAACATGTCCGATTAGGCTTAGCCAAACTACCCAGGCAAGTGTTTTATCAAACTTTTTGTAGATGATCCATCCGGCAAGTCCTGTCAAAAGACTGCCGAAAGCACTCATCAAAACAAAAAGCTCAATTCCGATCAAGGACAAGATAATCCCGACAAGAATCATGAAGACAGTCCAGGGTCCATCATTTCTGGTTTCCATGGTAGCGTCTCCTTTCTTTTGGATTTCCGTGATCAATTGTTTTGATCAGGATATTTTAGTTTTTTTATGAAAAAACCAAGATATCCCAATCAAAAATAATTAACGTGCGACTTGTGAAAGAGCCTTATTCCTTTGTATTTAGATGCTTTTATCTAAATAAAAAAATAAGACCTGCATTATATCACTACAAATCAAGATAATTTAACTACTGATTGATTTACTTAGCAAATTCCATCACGTTAGTGTTGTCGTTGAGTTCTCTTCCTAGTTGGCGGTCATCATAGCGCATTTCTGCCATCCATTGGTTAACTGAGTTGGACCAGGAACCGTTACTAGAAGGAGTATATTTGCTCTCAATTAATTCTACGGTAGTTAAGCCTTTTTCTATGTAATAAGCTTTGAGTTCTCGTCCAGCGCGTTCAAAACCAGCTTCATAGCTTTCAAAGTCTAAGGTGCCAGATTTGTGAATGCCAAAACCCAGACAGTTATGAGGAGCGTCAGGATTGGTATTTTTGCAAAGATTGGACTCTTGCATGGCAATAGCTGGCAAGAGGCGAAAATCAAACTGGTAGCGGTCGGCAATCTCAACAATTTTATGACCATAATAATCATAGGGTTGCATAGGCGAATTGTGACGTTCAAGGAATTTGGCCACAATGGCTGACCTGGCGTCTGCACTTTCAATGACAGTTTGTACCAACTGAATTGAATGTTGACCCTCTTCTCCACTTTGAATTTTGGGTAAATAGGCTAGTTCATATTTAGATGGTTGGTTGTTGTGAGCGATAAAATAGAAATTGTAAGCAGCAGCTCCAACTAGTACAGCCGCACTAGAAAGCAGTAACCAACTAAAAACAAAAAAGAATTTTTGCATCTCTTTTTGTAGTATAACATTTGTGCTAGAATAGATAAAGAAAAATGCCCAATTATCAAGCAAAAATAATCCATATATCCGCTATTTTTACTTGCTGTTTTTTTCTGTTGAGTTTATTTTTCAGAGTTAATCAAGCTTGGGCGCTTAACAGTCAGGTGATGGGCATGCACATTCTTCACACCACTGAAATAGACCAATTTAGACAAGTCTATACAGATGAAGAATGGCGTTTTGTCACCATCCCATTGACGCTTGATGACTTGCAAAAACAACAAGAATGGCAAACTTTTTTCAATCGAGCTTATCAATTGAAAATAATTCCCGTTGTGAGATTGGCCACAAGATTTGATCCACGAATTAATGCTTGGCAAATCCCTAGTCGCAAAGATATCACTGCTTTAGCTAGTTTTCTATCAAACCTTGACTGGCATCAGGATGAAAAATTTATTATTGTTTTTAATGAAGTTAATCATGCAGCTGAGTGGGGCGGTAAAATTGACCCTCTACTCTACAGTGGGGTGCTTAAATTTACTAGTGATTGGTTTCATTCTGAAAATAAGAATTACAAAATATTGCCAGCAGCTATGGATTTGGCGGCTAATAATGGTTTGGAAACCAAAGAAGCTTTTAATTATTTAGAAAGTTTATACAGAATTGATCAACAAATTTTTGATAAAATTGATTATTGGAATTCTCATTCTTATCCAAATCCAGATTTTGCTGCGTCGCCCAAAAAGCTTGGTCAAAATTCAATTAGTGGTTTTTCTTATGAACTCAATTGGCTAAAAAATAAAACAGGAAGGGATTTTCAAGTTTTCATTACTGAAACTGGCTGGGCTTCTTCTTACCTCACCAACTATTATTTAGATGATTATTATTTGTATGCATTACAGCATATTTGGATTGATAAAAGAGTCAAAGCAGTGACGCCTTTTATTATGAAAGGCAGTCCTGGTCCCTTTGCTTCTTTTAGCTTTTTTGATGCACTAGGTAATCCAACTATTCAGCTCTTTTCACTACAGAAAGCACTAAAAACTTTTGACGGACAAAACTTTTAAAGGTAAAATGCGTCTATAATCAAAATGCGGGTGTAGTACACCGGTAGTATGTCTCCCTTCCAAGGAGAAGAAGCCAGTCCGATTCTGGTCACCCGCTCAAACATCCATAACTTTCACACAAATTGACTTACTATAGGATACAAATTATAATCAACTGCTTTGAGTGCTTGAGGATTTAACATGGCGTTATTTTCTTCAATCACTTTAAATAGCTCTTTAAAAGACTAGGTTTTATGGTGGGCTCTTTTTTATTTTTAAAAATCTTGAAGATAAAAAAGAGTCCACCACATTGCTCAAAACATGTGAAGGGATTCACGCCTACCCCAGCGTTGCTTTGGGGAATGTTTCGGAGGAAGCATGAAAAAAGTTTTAACTATGATTGCCATCTTGGCAATCGCCCTTAGCTTGATCGGGTGCGCCCCTTCTCCCGTTCAAGCCAAAAGTGCACCTGAGGTGCACTTGTCGCAACAAGCAAATGGCGAGGTGATGATTCTCACCATTTGGTTTAATCAGTTGGTGACCAGCATCGAAGTTGCTGACCGCCAATTCGATGTTCAAGCCGGCAAAGCAACAATTGCCGATCTGAACGATTGGGAGGGTTTTGTGATAAAAGCCCTCGAAGCCAAGCAAATCGCCATTAATGGTGAAATGCTTGAAGTTGCGAAGGTGGAATATTCTTCGCAGACCGAATCCCTAGTCATCTATCTCAAGTAGATGGCTAAAAATCTAGTCACAACAAGGCGCGGACCAAAAGTCCGCGCCTGTTAAATAAAAAATCTTTTTATTTAATTTATTTTTTTCTGATCAGATTGGTGATTGCAAAAAGCAATAGTGAAGTTAGTACGATAGATCCACCAGCTGGTAAATTTAGGTAAAAGGCGCTGTATAGGCCAATTATGACTGCTAAAATTGCAAAGACAATTGAGTAGATGAAACTTTTCTTGAAGCTTCGACCCATTGTCATGCCGGTCATGCTAGGAATTACCATTAGGGCACTGATTAGTAAAATTCCGACAACTCTCATCGCTAGAGATATAGCGATGGCAGTAAGAGTCATTAAAAGCAAATTGATTAATTTTACCTTTATTCCATTCAATTTAGCTGCTTGCTCATCGAAAGAAGTGAATAATAGCTGTTTATAAAATAAACTGACTGTTGCTAGGCTAATAAACCCTAAGACCAGCATCGGCCAGATTTCTGCGCTTTGTACAGTTGCAATACTACCAAATAAGTAGCTAAACAAATTGGAATTAAAACCATTAGCTAAACTAATTAAAATAATAGCCACAGCTAATCCTCCAGGTAGAAACATCGCTAGAATTGTTTCTCCCGGAATTTTATTGTTGGAGCGAATTTTTTCAATCAAGATTGCTGCAAAGACGGTTAAAATAATGGTGATTAGCATGGGTTGAGTGTTGGTCAAAAGCCCAACTGCTACTCCTGCCAAAGCAATGTGCGAAAGAGTGTCGGCCACCATCGAAAAGCGGCGCACAATTAAGAAGTTGCCAATGATTGGAGCGATAACTGCTGTAATTATTCCAGCAACAAAGGCTCTAATCATGAAGTTGTACTGAAAAATTTCTAGCATAGTTTTTTTAGTGTTGATGCGTAATTAGTCTCTGATGTTTGCCATATAATTTTTCTATCAGATTTTCTTCAAGTAGTTTTTGAGGATGACCATGGTAGATTAAATTTTTGTTGATGCAAGCTACTTTATCAACCTCTTTACTGAGCACATCTATTTCGTGAGAGACTAATATAATAGTTAAGTTATTTTCTTGATTTAACGTTCTTAGTAAATTGTAGAAATTGATTTGTGAATGGCTATCAATCCCAACAGTTGGTTCATCTAAAATTAATAGCTCTGGTTTATTGAGTAAAGCTCGAGCGATGAAAACTCGTTGTTGTTGACCTCCAGATAGTTCGCTTAGTAATTTTTTTCTTTCCAAAGAAATATCAGTAAGTTTCAAGACTCGATCGATTTCTTCTTTTTTACTGCCAGTCATGTTGAGTACTTCTTCTACAGTGATAGGAAAACCACTTGGATTAAATCCTGCTTTTTGAGCCAAGTATCCAATCTTTATCCACGCTTTAAATTTTGCAATGGGTGTGCCAAATAAGGTAACCTCACCACTGTTTGGTTTAAGCAAGCCTAAGATGATTTTCAGTAAGGTGCTTTTACCACTGCCATTTGGTCCAATTAAACCAATAAAATCGCCTTTTTTGACCTCAAGTGAAATCTTCTCTAAGACAGGCTCTCTATTGTAGGAGAAATTTAAATTATTGATGTCAATGATGTTTTTATTCATGGTTTTATTGACAGTTGAGAGCCAAGCGTAAATTGGCTAAATTTTCTCTTTGGATGGAAAAATAATTTTTACCATTTATTTCATCTTCTTTGTTTAAACCTTCGATAGGATTAAAAACTAAAGTTGAAGCTCCAGTTTCCTTAGCAATAGTTTGGGCAATTTTGGGACTGACTAAGGTTTCAAAAAAAATATAATTTAATTTATGCTCTTTGGCCAACTTAGCAGCAGTGGCAATTTTTTGTGGTGAAGGGTCTTCTTCTGGATTTAATCCTTGAATTGCAATTTGTTCGAAATTGTATCTTTTAGCTAAATAAGCGAAAGCTGCGTGCGAAGTAATGATTTTATTTTTTTGACAATTAGCTAAACCTGACTTAAATTCTTGATCTAGTTTTTGTAATTCAGTAATGAGTTTTTCTTGATTTTGCTCATAAAAATTACTATTAATAGCATCAATTTCTTTAAGTTTTTGAGTTATCACTTTGACTTGAGCTTGGGCTAAAACTGGATCTAACCAGACGTGAGGATCTGTTAATTTTTGTTCATGCTCCAAAGCAGTCAAGCCTTCTGCTGTTTTAAGAATTTCAAGATGCTGATTTTCAGGTTCACGGGCAAATTCCTCAAGCCAGCTTTCAAAAGAGAGTCCATTCACGATCAAAAGTTGACTTTTATTGAGAGTGAGCAAATCTTTTGTGCTTGGTTCGAATTCATGTGGTTCAACACCGGTTTTAGTAAGGTTGATTACTTCTGCTTGATTGCCTGCAATTTCTTGACTAAAAAAATAAAGTGGATAAAAAGATGCAGTAATTAATATTTTGTTATTTTCTTTTTGTTTTTGATCTATTTCATTTCTATTTACTAAAATCAAAAAAGCTTTAATAGCAATGACAGCAATCAAGGCAAAAACACCCACGCTGACCAGTTTTAACGGCATTTTTTGCATAAACCAAAGAATTCCAAATGGTGACTATTAATCTTAAAAGAGCTAAGTTTTTTGGCTGTTTGAATTAATAAGTTTTCATCAAGACAAATATCTTCAATTTGTCCACATTGCTCACACATGACGTGATGATGATGTTTCTTGGTAGTTAATTCATAAACAGTAATTCCATCTTTAAATTGAGTTTCTTCAACTAAATTTAATTGAACGAAATTAGATAAAGTTCGATAAATAGTTACTTTATCTATCTTTAATTTTTTCTGTGCTAATTTGTTGGCAATTGTAGCTACGCTTTGTGGAGCGTGACTTAGGGTGTCAAAAATTGCTTGGCGCGGTTTGGTGAAACGATAGCCTTGTTTGGCTAGTTGATCCTTTATGCAACTCATTTGCATATTATTGCAAATGAGTTGCAATAGGTCAAGATGAATTAGTGACTACTCTTGCTTAGTAAAATTTGCTTTAATACTAACGATGTTATTATTTGACTTAGCCATTTTCATTGCAGCTTTGTTAGCAATTTGGTTGGGAGCTAATATTATTACGCGGTCTGCACTGCGTTTATCTAAAGCGTGGGGTATGTCTGAAGGTTTTGTTGGCATGACGATTTTGGCTTTGGGAACCAGTTTTCCTGAAATCACCCTTTCTATTACTGGAGCAATTCAGAAACTACATGGCAATGATGCTTCAGATATCGTTGTAGGAAATGCAATCGGCGCTTCAATGAATCAGTTGATTTTAATTTTAGCTATATCTGGATTGATTCGAGCGATTAAATTTAGAAAAAATAATGTTTTTTTTAATTCTACTTTTGTAATTGCTGCGGCAACTGCTTTCTACTTCTTTAGTCGTGATGCTGCAATTTCCAAAACAGAAGGAGCAATTTTGGGGATTTTTTATATTATTTATCTCTTATTTCTAAGTCGACAAAACTTTTTGGAGCAAATTGGTTCAAAAATTAAAAACAAATTGGTGAAACATAAAATGCGTTGGAGTGATTTGTTGTGGTTGATAACTGGTTTGGTGATTATTGCCAAATCTTCTCAATTAGTGTTAGCCAAAGGAGTTTCTTTGGCCAGCGGACTTGGCATTAGTGAGGCAACAGTGGGTATATTAATGCTTGGTTTTGGGGTAAGTTTACCAGAGTTAATGATCGCAATTAATGCTGCTGTCAAAGGGGCTCGTGATCTCTCACTTGGCAATTTAATTGGTGGAACCATTGTCAATATTTGTGTGGCAATGGCAGCTGGAGCCACAATTAGTGCTTGGCAAATCGAACGGGGTTTAATGCAGTTTGACATTCCCTATTTACTTTTCAGTGTGGTGATCGTGGTTTTGTTTATTGCCAGTCGTAACAAACTAGATCGCAAAGAAGCAATTTTACTTTTATCGCTATATCTGGTATATATTTTTCTCAAGGCAATGGGTTTATGAAAAATTGGCAACGTATTCGCTTAAATCCTTCTTTGAAGGAGCAATTTTTGCTTAGAGAAAAAGTGATTGATGTTATTCGCTTCTTTTTCAAAAATAATGATTTTCATGAAGTTGAAACACCCCTGATGGTAAGTGCTCCTGGTGCTGAGCCATATTTAAATCTTTTTGAGACGATATTAAAACTGCCAGATGGTCAGGAAAAAGAAGCTTATTTTCTTACCAGCCCGGAATACGCCCTCAAAAAACTCTTAGCAGCTGGTTTTGGTAATATTTTTGAAATTTGTAAGACTTTTAGAAACCTAGAAAGTTTGGGGGGCACTCATAATCCAGAATTTACAATTTTGGAATTTTATCGCGTAAATGCTAATTATTTTGATGTCATGACTGATTTTGAAAAAATGATGCAGGCCATTTGTAAATTCTTATCGATTGATGAGCAAAAGGTTACTTATCAAGGTCGAACTTTTAATTTAAGCACACCTTATCAGAGGTTTACTGTGGCTGAATTATTTAAAAAATATTTAAATCTAGATGCTAATGAATTGCTTGATTTGCAAGCTTTAAGACATAAAGCTGCTACACTAGGCTATGATTTATCTGGTTTGGCTGGCTTATCTGCTGAATTAGCTTGGGAGGAACTTTATAACCAATTGTTTTTGAATGAAATTGAGTCAAGATTGAAAGAATTTGATCGACCAGTAATTGTTTATGATTACCCAGCTCCTCAAGCGGCTTTAGCGAGGAAAAAAATATCAGATCCTAGATTTGCCGAACGATTCGAGGTTTATTTAGCTGGAATGGAATTAGGCAATGCTTTTGGTGAATTGATTGATGCTATTGAACAAAAAAAACGCTTGGAAGCTGACCTAACCTTACGTCGTGAGCTTGGTAAGAAGGATCAAAAAATTGATGATGACTTTATTACTGCCCTAGAAACCGGTTTACCAGAATGCAGCGGAATGGCGGTGGGTGTGGATCGTTTGGTGATGATTTTTGCAGATGCGAATAGTATCGATGACGTTCTGCTTTTTCCAGCTAGCGAGATCTTTGCTGATTCGTCGTCGTTGACTAAATCGAGTGGCTTGGCGTAAAATAGCAGGATCTATGTCAACTGTTAAAGCCGGCAACATCAAAAAAGGTACCTATATTTTATATAAGGATCTCCCCCACTACGTGATCAAAACTCAATTTGTTTCGCCTGGTAAGGGCTCAGCTTTTACTAGAGTAAAAATGCGTGATATGCGCAATGGTTCCAATTTGGAGTTTAATTTTAAATCTCACGATAATGTCGAAGAATTGGATGTGGAAACCAAAGAGATGCAATTTTTGTATCACGACGGGAGCGATATTGTTTTTATGGATCCTCGCACCTATGAACAGATGACTGTGCCTAGCCATATTCTTGGTGACAAATCCTTGATGTTGACCTCTGAGATTAAAGTTTACTTGACTATTTATGAGGAGAGAGTGATTGGTGTGGTTTTGCCACCCAAAGTGAGAATGACTGTAACCGATGCTCAAGATGCAATTGCCGGTGATCGTCAAACTGCTGGCAAGAAACCAGTGACGATGGAAAGTGGTTTGATTGTTCAAGCTCCTTTATTTATTAGAACTGGTGATACTTTACTCATTGATACAGAAACAGCTGATTACGTCTCTAGAGTGAACGATTGAATGATTTTATCCAGTTGATGGAATTTTTAAGCTTCAATTTGCCTTGCAAAAAGATAGGGTCCGAAATATAATAACTTGTTTTTTAAAATGGGTCCGTAGCTCAGTCGGTAGAGCAGAAGCCTTTTAAGCTTTGTGTCGTGGGTTCGAGTCCCACCGGACTCACTTTATAAAAAATACGCTGTAAGCGTGTTTTTTGTAAATGAGTTCGGTATTGATAAGAATCTATGGTTCGTCTTATTGAGCTAAATAATGCACACGAGCGATAGCGAGG
>CAZIBP010000013.1:0-25351 GCA_964537665.1 uncultured Pseudomonadales bacterium | reverse complement strand
CAAGGTATCGCTACTGGAAGGTGGCGATGGATCACCTCCTTTCTAAGGAGAATGGGTAAGAGATTTCACGACCTCTTTCTCCCATCTAGAGCGATCTAGATGAAATACAATCAAATCCTATGACCAACGTGTCTAGGTCTCACTTTCTGTCACTGTAATTGTCGCTAATTGGTGTTTACTTGATTTTTGTTAATTTTAAAACCGCTTATTTGAAGGCGGTTTTTTTATGTTCCAAAGCAAATTTTGATCAAGTTATTTCAGTAGGAAAAAACTGACAATTCTCACTGATTTTTAGATTTAATATATCAAAATGTATCAAAATATATCTTGATATATCAATCTTTACGTTTTAAGTCTCTAATTAGCAGACAATTTGGTTGATTGCTAATTAACAGAATTGATGCTAGAATCTTCGGGAAGGTGACCAAACAAGTTAAAAATCAGCTTTTAAAAAATATCGAGTGTGTTAAAATATGATTCTGTTAAAAATGGGTGTGTAGCTCAGATGGTTAGAGCGCAGTCCTGATAAGACTGAGGTCCTTGGTTCGATTCCAAGCACACCCACCACTGACTCTGTTTTATAAGCACAGCAATCTCCTCGTCACTCAACAACTATGGAAAAAGACATCTCTGCTCAAAAATCTCTACCCACCAGCCAATTAACTTTACCAGTTATTCCCATCCGTGAGGGCATACTTTTCCCTTCCACTGAATCTGTTCTGACCTTTGGTCGTAAATTATCTCTGCACGCAATCAAAGAAGGCAAAGGTGACGGAAAATACGTGGTATTACTCACACAAAAAAGAGCCAACCTTGAACACCCCAAAAGTAGCGATCTCTATCAAACCGGCACTTTAGCTATTGTCGAAAAAACTTTGACCAATGGCGACAGCGTGAGTGCCCTAGTTAGGGGAGTGGGGCGAGTCAAAGTGCAGCGGTTTGTCCAGGAACGACCATTTATTTTGGCTAGTGTGCTAAAGATTTATGACGTTTTTGACAAAGATGAAGAACTCATTGCTCTTAGCAATCAATTGCAAAAATTATTCAAGCAAACAGTTCAAATGGGTAAACAAATTGAATTTTTAAATTTTATTAAACTGTTAAGCGGAGTCAACGAGGGTGAGATGGCTGACCAAATTGCCAGTACCCTCACTCTCTCTACCAAAGAAAAACAAGAGATTCTAGAAATTGAGAATGTCAAAGCTAGAATTAAAAAAATTATTTTTTATCTTTCCAAAGAAGTCAAAGTTTTGGAAATTGAGAAAGATGTTTCCAAAAAAACTCAAGCCAAGTTTGACAAACATATGCGTGAGAGTATTTTGCGCGAGCGTCTCCAGACTATTCAGAAGGAACTAGGCGAAATAGATGAAGAGGAAGAAATTATTGGTGAATATGAACAAAAACTCAAAAAAAGCAAGTTACCTTCAGACATAGCCAATAAAATTAGTAAAGAAATTAAAAAACTAGAACAAATGTCGCCCAACAACCCAGAAGGATCTTACATCCGTAATTGGTTGGATCTGGTTCTAGATTTACCTTTTGCTAAATTTAAAAATAAACAGATTGATATCAAAAAAGCTGCCGCTATTTTAAACAAAGATCATTACGGCCTAGATGATGTCAAAGATCGCGTTCTTGAATACATGTCAGTGCTGCAAATCAAACAAAACCAGGCCAAGAAGACCAAATCAATCCAACAAAAAAGTCAAAATATTCCTACCATTTTATGTTTTGTTGGCCCACCTGGTGTTGGTAAAACTAGCATTGGTCATTCTATTGCCAATGCGCTTGGCAGAGATTTCACCAAAATTTCCTTAGGTGGAGTGCGTGATGAAGCTGAAATTAGAGGTCACAGACGTACTTATGTAGGAGCTATGCCTGGCAGAATTATCAAAGCGATTGCCAACATCAAAACTATCAACCCTGTTTTTATGTTGGATGAAATTGATAAATTAGGCAATGACTTTCGTGGCGATCCTAGCTCAGCCTTATTGGAAGTACTCGATCCTGAACAAAATTTCGCTTTTGAAGATCACTATTTAGATATGCCTTTTGATTTATCCAATGTGTTGTTTATCGCCACTGCTAACACTCTAGATACAATTCCTGACGCCCTTCGCGACCGCCTAGAAATTATTCAATACTCTGGTTATACCGGTGAGGAAAAGTTTCAAATTGCCAAAAGATATCTACTAAACAAAGCAATTGCTGCCAATGCTTTGAAAAAAAATCAATTAGAAATCGATGATCTAATCCTCAAGAAAATTATCAAGAATTACGTTAAAGAAGCTGGTGTAAGAGATTTGGAAAGACAAATCAATAAAATCATGCGTAAAGTGGCCAGAGAATTACTGGAAACAAAGCAAAAAAAGATCAGAATTGAAGAGAAGAAACTTAAAAAGTATCTCGGACCAGTTATTTTCGATGAAAATTTGACGGAAAAGAAGAGCCAAATTGGCTTGGCGACTGGTTTGGCTTGGACCAGTGTTGGTGGAGATGTTTTGTTCGTTGAAGTAGCTCTTTCACCAGGTAAAGGTCAGATCAGACTAACCGGTAAACTTGGTGAAGTCATGAAGGAGTCTGCCCAAGCTGCCTTAACCTATGTCAGCTCTCACCATAAGGAACTGGGAATTAAAATCGAAAAAATTAACAAATCCAACATTCACATTCATGTTCCAGAAGGAGCTGTGCCCAAGGATGGGCCTTCGGCTGGAGTCACTATTGCCACTGCGTTGGTTTCCGCTTTTGCGCAGAAAGCAGTCCGACGCGACGTGGCCATGACAGGTGAGATCACATTACGTGGTCGAGTACTCCGCATTGGAGGTCTCAAGGAAAAAGCTATTGCTGCTTACAATGCTGGCAGCAAAATTGTCATCATTCCCAAAGAAAATGTGCGTGATCTGGAGAAAATTATGCCACTGGTCAAAAACCAAATTAATTTCAAACCAGTCAGCGAAGTAAGTGAAGTTCTCAAAATTGCCTTAGAAAATTAAATCATGAAAATGGCTGCTATACTAAACTCATGTTGAAGAGAGTTTTACTAGTTTTGGTTTCTTGTCTGTCATTTGGGGCAGTAATGTTTTTTGTTTTTGCCGATCCTTTCAAAAAAAACTCTAGAGCAGGTCTACAAATTGAATATTTAAGTGGCAGTGCCACCGTTTTCTTAAATGAAAACTATTTGGGTCGCGCTCCACTTGTGGAAGAAAAACTGCAAAGTGGCGAATATATCCTCAAAATTACTCCAGATGAAAAAAATCTAAGCGTCCTCAATTTACCTATTTATCTGGAAAAAGGAACTTTGACTATTGTTGTCTATAATCCTGGTAAAAATCCTAAAAATAGTTCCAGCACCGTTTTTGAGCTGCGTAAAAGAAATGATCAACAATCAGCAGTAAGTTTTGAAACTTATCCTGAAAATGCTTTTATTTCGTTTGACAATCAAGCTGTAACATTTTCACCTCTGACTATTGAAAATGTTAGTCCGGGAGATCATCATTTTTCAGTTAACTTGCCTTCTTACGAAGCTCAGGAACATAGTTTCTTGGTTTTAGAGGGTTATGAAACCAAAATCACCATTAATTTGGCCAAGAATGCCCAATTGATGGTTGAAGAAGAACCTAAAGAAAATGAGGCTACAGCAAGCGTTATCCAAGAAAAACTAAATCAAAGTATTAATGAGGCTTCACAAAGTGGTGAAGCAAGCGGCAGCCAAACTGCAAGTAAAAGCTCCAAACTTTTAAACTAAAGCAAAATGCCGTAGAATGGAGATTAATATGAATCAAAAACCAAACGAATTGACTCTGTTTTTTGCTTTTGTCCTAATTATCGCCCTGATCGCTATTACTAGATTCACCGGCCTTAAACCGCATTGGGGTAGCCTGGAAATGCGCCCAGTTGCCAGTATCACTGTCAGTGGTACCGCCAAACAAGATCAAGCCAACCAAATTGCCACTTTCACTGCTGGCATGGAAAGTATTGAAGCTACCAAAGAAGAAGCTCTGAATAAAACTAATCAAGCCATGAATCAATTAATTGAAAAAGTCAAAGATTTTGGCATCAAAGAAGCTGACATCCAAACTCAAAACGTCAATGTCTATCAAGATACAGAGTACATCCGAATGGATGAGTCGGCAATTGAACCTGGAGTTAGTAACTTAATGTATCCACAACCAGAGGGTAAGGCCCGCAAAGGTGACTGGCGTGCTAGCAATTCAGTGACCATTACTTTGCGCGAAGTTGACCGAGCTGATGGTTTATTGGCAATCCTCAACGACAATGGGGCTAACAATGTTTATGGTCCTAATTTCAGCCTAGATGATAGTCAAGCTGCCAGTGATGCTTTATTGAGTCAAGCTGTAGCTAATGCTCGCACCAAAGCAGAAGAAATTGCCAAAGCCAATAAACAAAGTATTGGTAGAATTATCAATCTAACCGAAGGTGGCAACTATCCTATTTACAATCGCTACGAAATGATGCCAATGTCTAGTGATGCCAAAATGTCTGTGGATGCCAACCTTGAACCAGGGTCCAGCACCACAAGCAAAACAGTTAGTGTCACTTTTGAACTAAATTAAATTTGAAAAAATTATTTAATCAAGTTTAATTAAATAATGATTGCTACTTGAAGTGGCAATTTCTCCTAACGATAGAAGGTTTTCCACATCAATATTTGGGTAAGCTTCGTATTCTTTGTCACCAATTACAATGTACTTAACGTCATATTGATTAAGATAGCGGGCAGCTTCCAAGCTAGTTGGATCGTTGTAGATTTTTTCTACCTGGCCAGTGCGTGCCGCTGGTCCATCCCAACCAGCCCGCCACAACCATTCGTGAACTCGCCACCCTAGAATAGTAGACATTCCTGAAAAGGCAGAGATTCTAGCAAATTCCGTGTAAGATTCACCAACTGCTTCTACAATGTTAATTTGCGTTTTTTCATTTTTTTTCAGATAATCCATAAGCAAAAAATCCTCTGGATATCTACGCACAAACCACGCCAAACCATCTAGTCCTTGATAGTTCTTGAAATTGCCATAGTAACTCTTGTACGCCAAATAAGGATAGACTAATGTTGAAAAGAACAAAAATAAACTAATTGGTAAATAAAGTAATAAAAATTGACGCAAACGCGTTTTAAATAAGAAAATTTGTCTTTTTCTATTAGAAAATAATTGTCTTAAATCAATCATTCTCCAAGCAAAAAAATATTTTTTCTTTTCTTGTTCAAACAAAACTAGACTAAAAAACAAAGCTACAAGTATTCCCAACAACATAAAACCCTGAAATACCAGCTTAAACATCGTATTTGCTCTGGGATAAGTTGTATAAATATCTGCAAAATAAAAAATCTCTGGGAAAATAATTAGAAATAAAATCATTAGGAAAAGCGCCAAGATTAAAATCGGCTCCGCTGCGAAATTTTTCTTAAGTGACCAAAGTGGTTTGGTGACGATCAACAACAAGCAAGCCCAAAATAGATGTGGTCCATATAAAACTAGAAGTTGCCAAAAAGGTGTATGTTCAGTTGCTAATAATAAACCACTAGAGATAGGAGTAAAATTTAAAAACCAAAAAGATGAAAAGATTGCTGTACCAACAAAAACACTTGCAGCAGACATGATCAAAGCCAATAATAAATTTTTATTTTTAGCCAAGAGAATTAAAGAAATAAAGGTTAATAACAATCCGTAAATCAAAATATCCCAAGTGTTAGTCATCACCAAAGTTCCAAACAAAACACCCATCACCATGGATAGATAAAAAAAATGTTCCTTCAAGAGTGTCTTGAAGTGATTGATTTTTTTAATCGACACTAGTTCTTTGAGCCAAAGAAAAATAGTAAAAAGCAATAATAAGCTAACTGGCAAAGATAATACGTGAGCATGCAGATCACAAACCACAAAACTATAGGTGGGAAATTCATGAATAGTGCGTTCAATAAATCTAGTCGCATCAGGATACCAATAAGCATCAAGGTTCCCATGACTAAAGAAATACCAGATAGTATGACCATTGGCTCCCAACGCTACCAAAAAAATGGCTAAAATACCTGCCAAAATTGCTGCCTTTGGATTACTTTTACCTAAATTACTTCTCAGATTGAAGGCGAGAGAAAAAAGCTGCAAAGAAAAAAGACCAAAAAGGGCAATTAACAGTAAATTGTAACCATAAGATAAATCTACTTGCCACAGATGAACTAGAATCGCGTTATAAAATTGCCCAAAACTGTAATAATTAATACTTGAACCAGCATACCAAATGTCAGCTGCCGGCAGAGTAGGTGATTTCAAGTACGCTTGAATAAAGCCTGCGTCCATAAATTTTTCTAAACCCAAAATTTCTGGCTGGAAACTACGAGTGATAAACAAAAAACTTAGAGCAAACAAAAAAATTATTTCTTCAATTAAAATAATTTTGCCAAATTTCTTGATAAAATCTCCCAAAAAATTTCGTTTGCTCAAAAAAAATATCCAAGCAAAATACAAAGAAATCATTGACAATGAAAAAAAGATAATACTTATCCCTAAATTAGTATTGACTGGGATCTTCAGAAAAGCTAAATTCCAAACTAGCAAAGATAAAAATAAAATTGCCAAAATTCTTCCAAAACCCCAACCAGCATCCTTGAGGTAGTCAAACTTTTTGGATAAATAAAAAACCACAGGTAGAGCCAATAATTGCAATAAAAACAAAATAAAAACTGCCCAAGCCAAGAAAATTAAATCATGAACCAGCATAGCTGTTAGTTTCGCATAAATCTAAACATTTTTGAAGATAAGATTGTTAATTTTTATTATGATTTCCCTTAGCGAAAAGAACTTGTAAGGATAGCTAATCTTCTGATCGAGTAAGTTACTTAACCACCACACCTGAGTCTTTTGTTGATTATTTGATAAATAGTGAACTACATCCCAATTATCTTCGACAAAAATATCAAGATCAAGCATCTTAATCATTTTTTGCTTAAATAAATGTGGTTGTTCGTCTTGATCATTAAAATAAATTCCTTTAAAAATGTGATTACGATCAATAACCTTTTGCCACTTTTGAGTGTCGCTTCGCAAACAGGCAAAACGAGCACTGACTATGTATAGTTCAAGTTGATTGCTTAGAGCCAATTCTTCCAATTGCGCAAAACCTACTGCCAACTTGAAACTGCTTTTGTGAACCAATAGCCAAAGCAATTTTTCCAATTGTGAAGTCGGATGATAAAATTCTAACTCCTTACGCGGCAAGAGATGGGCTTGTTTACTTTTGGAAATTAGGCTTCGAAAAACACGGCTGGGATTAAAAAGAATTACCCCATCCAAATCAAAACCAATTTTTATTTTTGCTTTATTCATAATGACATCTCTAACTTAACATGAGCAGCAAGCCTTCGACCACTGGCAATAGCGTGATTAATCCCACGATCAAAAGGATAAATGTGCTGCATGCTGACCCAATACAAACCTTTAATGCTGGTGTTAAATTTGGGTAGGAATCGACTTTGATTGACGAAACTAATCGGCTGCGCGAATGCAGCCTTGAAAAGCTTAGCTTCAATTAAATTAGCCTCAAAAGAAGAATCTAGTTGCTTGAGGAAAGGTCGATAATCAGCCATTAGTTGCTTAGCATCTTTCTGATAATTATGATCACTAGTCTCTAGATAACGTCCCAAATAAACCAGGCTCTCTCCGCCATAATGATCACTAGAAATGTAGTTATCATGCTCCACCACTGCCACAAAAGGCCAATTCTTCTCATTAATATTCAACCAATAAGTTCCGTCTTTGAGTAACTTTTTTCTGAGCCTAAGTAGCATTGTCATCGCTCCCAAACCTAACAATCGTTCTTTTTTGAGTTCCGCCAGATCAATTAATTGAGCAAAAACAGGTGCAGCCAAAGTGGAAATTACCAAATCATAAGTTTTTTTGGTTTCTTGATTAGTGCTATTAAGTAAAGTTAAGTTAAAAAGATTATTCTTCTTTTTGATTTTTAAAACTTTATTTGATAAAAGAAATTTAACCCCAACTGTTTTCAGTTTTTGCACAATCAAATCTGCAAGATTTTTGAAACCACCATTAAAATAACCTAAAGCAGCGGTGCGGGGATTAACCCGTGCCCAAAACCAAGAGAGATTAACTTGATCACTAAAACGACCAAATTTGGAAACAAATAGCGGTTCCCAAATTACTTGCCATGCTTCTCGACCCATAGTTTTGATTAAAAATTGGCTAGCTCTAAGTCCTTCTAGAAGAACTCCGTTTGGTAAAAATTTCAAAAAAGCCAAAACTAATCCCACGCGTAATCTTGATAAAAAAGAAATTTCTTTGAATTTTAATAAAGATAAAGGTGAATCAATTTGATGAATTTTGCCATGATAAAGAGTTGAACTTTTAACTCTTTTGTAAACTAGTTGGTCAAGAAGACCCAATTCTTTGAGGAATTTTTTAAGTTCTTTGTCCGTATCAAAAGCATGATGATAATGCTCTTCCAGAGCCCAATCCCACTTTTTATCTTTGAAGCCAGTCGCCAAACCACCAGCAGAAGCATTTGGGTCAATCACTTCTATCTGGTGACCAGATTGACTTAAATCAGAAGCGATTGCTAATGCTCCAAAACCCGCCCCAATAATTGCAATTTTCATATAAGCATTCTCTCACGAAACAAACTAATTATTATCGCCAACTTGGGAGTAAAAAGTAAACAGCATTTGCAAATGAGCTAGGTACTCGCAATCCCACCCAATGTGGATAAAAAATAATAAAAATAAAAAAAGGCCAGAAAAGTAAATTAAAAGTGATAGCTCGACGCTTTGCCTGATCCTTGATTTGACTAAGTGAAGCAACTAAAAGGTAAGACATTATAGCAATCAAGAAAGGTAAAGCTGGTAAATAATGATGTAAGAACATTGGTCGTGTGAAAAAAATCCAAGGTAAAAAACTTGCTAAATAGAATCCAAACAATAACCAAATTGCTTTTCTGGCTAAAGAATTTTGATCTTTTTTCAAAAGGGAAATAACTATAAAAACAAAAGTTAAAGATAAATACAAACTAAGTAAGGGGTTTTCTAGAGCATAGATATTGGCCACCCAAGCAACTGGCAAATCATGACTTGAAACAGCAAAAAACCACACCGGTCGCAAATTAAGCCACCAACTCAAAGGATCACTACTATACAAGTGCATATTTGGGTTAGTTAGTTGAGAATCTATGATGCTCTTTTGTAAAGATAAAAAATCAATCAAGTTTGAACCACCTAAGAACATCGGTAAGTAGCTCAAAAGATAAATGAAAAGTGGCGTTAGACAAAAACAAAAAAATAAAAAAGGTAATTTTTTGTAACTTGAAACCAGCGTTAATTCTCTAAAAAAAAGTAATAGAATTATCCATAAAGCTGTCCATTTACTAGACAGAGCCAAACCTAAAACCACCAGGCTTAGAAATAAAAATTTATAACTTTTGTTTTGCAAATAAATAAAATAAAGAAAAACAGCTAACAGCAAAAAAAATAACAAGAAAACATCATTCATCGCAATTCTAGATTGCGTCAGAAATAGACCACTTAAACTAAGAAAAAAACTACCTAGTAGAGCCAAGTTGATAGCTAAATTATTTCTTTGCTTGGCTGGCTCTGTCACCCAGAAAAAATTTTTTCCCAAAAAGCGCAGAAAAAAATAAAAAACTAAAACTGTAAAAAAAGCCATTAATACAGATGGCAATCGCCAAGCTAGAGCATGCTTGCCAAAAAAAGACATAAAGAATGCTTGAAAATACTTAGCTAAGGGTGGATGCAACCAATCAATAACATGTTGACCATCGTAACTTCCAGGAATAGAAGTAAAAGGTGTTTGAAAATCTCCTTCACTTAGCATCATGGCTGCCGGAACATGATAAACCTCATCAAAGTACATTTCTGACGGAAAATAGAGCCGAAATAAACGACTAAAAAGCACCAAACTCAAGATTAAAAAAAGCCCTAATATCTCTTTGAGAGTCATTAAGCCCTATTTTACTACATTGTGTACGTTTATGATAAAGATTGAGCAGCATAGAGCAAATCGACAAAATCGGCCAAATCAGGCGAAGCCGAACCCACCAAAACTCCATCACACACCCTCAAAAAATCAGCCACATTTTCAGCATTAACGCTTCCTCCATAAATCAATTTTTTAGCACCATAAACAGAAGTTAGTTCTTGCTTAATTGGCAATAAATCTCCGGGGCTAAGTGGCAAGCCACTACCAATCGCTTTTACCGGTTCGTAAGCTATTAGACAATTTGCAGTTGCCTCACTTGACAAAAAACGTGCTTGTTCAAGAAAATATGGTTGATCTAAACATAGAATTGGCTTAATTTTCCAAGCGAGAGCCTCTGCAATTTTATCGGCTATCAATTGACTACTTTCTGCCAAAAACCTTCTGCGTTCACTGTGGCCTAGAATAGCATATTGCACATCTAAACCCTGCAGATTGAAAGCAGCAACCTCACCAGTGTAAGCCCCACTGCCAAAAGCACTTAAATCCTGCACCGCCAATTTGATCGGCAAGTTGCGCTCACCGATAATTTTAGAGGCCAAAGTTAAAAAAGGGTAGGGTGGTGCTAAAACAATTTCTAAGGAATCGAGTGAGCGCCGGTTTTCTAAACTATTCGGAAAATTATTTAGCCAATGAGTTACTTCTGCTAAGGTTTTATTTGATTTCCAATTAGCAATAATGAGTTTTTTCATTCGCACACAGTCTCTCACAAATCAAGATCTTTGAAAAGTCACGTCAATAAGACATAAAAAACTATGCTAATATGTCTCTCGTGTTAGAAATTGCCGAACTACTGAATGAACTTAATCCGGAACAGCGCTTAGCCGTGCTACACCAAGAAGGACCAGCAATCATCTTGGCTGGAGCTGGTAGTGGTAAAACAAGGGTGCTAACTACCAGAGTTGCTTATTTAATTAAAGAAAAAAAAATTCCTTCCCCAAAAATCTTTCTGGTTACTTTTACCAATAAAGCTGCTGCTGAAATGAAAAAAAGAGTTCTCGGTTATACGGGACAAAATTTACCTTTTGCTGGAACTTTCCATAGTTTGGCCGCTAAAATTCTCCGCATCGAAGCTTCGCTTGGCAATCTGGATAAATTTGGCCTAAATGCAAATTTTACCATTTATGACAGCGATGACCAATTATCTTTGATCAAAAATATTTACAAAACCAATGGTTTTGACCAAGGTAAGTTTAAGCCTCAAGTGGTGAAGTCAAAAATCAGCACTGCCAAAAACGAATTAATCACCCCAGAAGAATTTAAGGATCTAGCTAGTGATGGGTTGCAGGTTTTTACTACCAAAGTTTATAAAAGTTATCAAAAAAGACTACGTGATGAAAATGCTGTTGATTTTGATGATTTATTAACAATTTGTTACCAATTACTAGCCACAGATGAATCAGTAAGAAGTAAATACCAACATAAATTCGAACATGTTTTAGTTGATGAGTTCCAAGACACCAATAAGGTCCAATACTTTTTGACTAAAATCTTGGCTTCACCTCAAAATAATCTTTTTGCTGTAGGCGACTTCTCTCAAAGCATTTACGCTTGGCGAGGAGCTGACTACCGAAACTTGGAAAGACTAAATAACGATTTTCAAAACATCAAACAATACCGCTTGGAGAGAAACTATCGCTCTAATCAAAATATCTTAGAAGCAGCTACTTCAATCATTTCCAATAATCAGACTCACCCTGTGCTCGAATTATGGACCGATCAAATTTCAACAGAAAAGCTAGAAGTCTACGAAACTAGTACTGGCGAATTAGAAGCTGAAAAAATTGCTTCTATCATCAAGGAAAAATACGCCAATAAATTAAAAGACGTAGCAATTTTATATCGAACTAATGTTCAATCGAGAAGTTTTGAGGAAGCCTTCATGCGTCGTCAATTACCCTACAGAATTATTGGTGGCACCAAATTCTATGAACGTAGTGAAATCAAAGATCTCCTAGCTTATTTGCGTCTTTGTTTTAACAGACTAGATAGCCCTAGTTATGAGCGAGCGCAAAAAATTGGCAAAAAACGCTTACAGAAATTTGAGCAATGGTTAGATAAAAATTCACGCCCAATTTTGGAAAATCCTAGCAGTTGCTTGCAAGGAATCATAGAAAACACACTTTATCTAGATAAATATGATAAAAAAGATCCAGAGGACTTAGCCCGCTTGGATAATATCCAAGAATTGTTTAATGTTGCCAGTCGTTTTGATAACACTTTAGCTTTGCTTGAAAATATTGCCCTAGTTCAAGACGGTTACTTGGCTAATGAAAGCATCACACAAGAAGAGGAAAATAAAATTTCAATGATGAGTCTACACTCTGCCAAAGGACTAGAATTTTCAATTGTTTTTATGGTTGGAATGGAGGAGGGTTTGTTGCCTCACGCGAGATCAATTTTTGAAACAAGCGAAATTGAGGAAGAAAGAAGATTGTGCTATGTGGGTGTTACCCGAGCCAAAGATAAATTATATTTTAGTTATGCAAGGAGTCGCTTCACCTACGGTTATAGTAGTAATAGTATGCCCAGCAGATTTTTAGCTGAAATTGATCAGAAACTATTAACAATTAAGCGTAGTTTTGAACAGACAAGGAAAGAAGAGTCAAGTTTTAATTATGGTAAAAAATCTTTGAATCAATCATCAATGAGCACAAAAGCAAAACAAGGCGTTCATTTAGTGATTGATGAAGAAAGCTTGGATGCTCTCCTAAATGACGAATTAGACATTAGAGAATTTTTACGCAAGTAGCCATATAGAAATCGGCTTGGCAAAAGCTAGAGTTTTGCCATATAATAAATTCAAGAAGCTGTATGTTTTGATGTAATCATAGTTGAGCAAACAAAATAAGCGAGCTTGCACTAAAACATACAATTTTAAAACATTATGTTAATTAGAGAAATTCTCCCACAAGAGAAAAAGCTTTTTAATAAAGTTGCAAATCATCCTTTGCAAGCCTATCAGTGGGGTGAGTTTAGAAAAAAAACCGGAGTCCAAGTCGAAAGACTTGGTTTTTTTGTAAACGGGAAACTTGACAGTACCATGCAGGTCACTTTTCATAAAGTACCTTTCTTGAATCGCTTTGTTGGCTACTATCCAAAGGGACCAACTCCCAACGAAGACCAAATGGCCGCCCTAAACCAATTGGCTAAAAAATACAATGCCATCTACATCAAGTTAGAACCCAATGTCAAAAAACCGCTTGAACAAGCCAGAACAGAAAATGAAACGGTTAAATTTTTGCAAAAATTTCAGACAGAAGAGGGAAGAGCATTATTTACCAGATACACTTTTGAGCTTGACTTGAGAAATAGCGAAGAAGAATTGGCTAGTAAACAAAGCAGCAAAACTCGTTACAACGTCAAGTTAGCACTCAAAAAAGGCGTTAAAGTAATTGAAGACACCAGTGAACAAGGTTTAGCTGACTATCTCAAGATTCTTGAAGAAACCACTAAAAGACAGGGTTTTTATGCCCACACTCCAGATTACTTCCTCAAGCTTTGGGAAACCTTAAAAGACAGCGGAATTTTACATATTTTCAAAGCTATTTATGAAAACCAAGTTTTAGTCGTTTGGATAGTTTTTGTATTCAATGAAGTGCTATATTATCCTTACGGAGCTTCAAGTTCACAACATCGCGAAGTCATGGCGAGCAATTTGATGATGTGGGAAGTAATTCGTTTCGGCAAAAATCAAGGCTGTAAGAACTTTGACATGTGGGGTTCTCTGGGACCAGATCCAGATCCAAAAAATCCTTGGAGCGGTTTTCACCGTTTCAAAAAAGGCTATGGCGGAGAATTGGTAGAGTTTATTGGTAGCTACGACTTGATCAATGATTATCCAAGCTACAAAATCTATACTTTAGCTGAAGATATTCGTTGGCGCTTTTTGCGACTAAAAAAGAAACTTTTTTTATAATTTTTTTGAAAGGACAACATGCAAAAGAGATTTGAAAGAATTATGCTCAAGATTGGTGGTGAATCCCTAATTGGGGATAGAGAATACGGCATCGATCCTAAAGCAGTTCTTTCAATGGCTGAAAAAATTAAGGCTATTTATGCTAAAGAGGTTGAGATTGCAATAGTGATTGGTGGAGGTAATATTTTTCGCGGTCTCTCTGCTGCCAAAAATGGCATTGAGCGCGCCACTGCCGACTATATGGGCATGTTGGCTACTGTCATGAATGGCTTAGCCCTACAGGATGCTTTGGAAAAAGTTGGCGTACCAGTACGTCTGGAATCAGCTTTACAAATGCCGGCCGTTGCTGAAGGCTTCATTCGTAGCAAAGCTATTCGTCACATGGAAAAAGGCAGAATTGTGATACTCTCTGCTGGTACAGGTATGCCTTATGTCACTACAGATTCTGGAGCTGCCTTGCACGCTCTAGAGCTGCATTGCGATGTGCTCATGAAAGCTACCAAAGTCGATGGCATTTATGATAAAGATCCCATGACTAATCCTGGTGCTAAACGCTTCAAAACGATGAGTTTTAAAACTGCTATTGAAATGGATGAGGTCCAAGTGATGGATACCGCTGCTTTAGCGATGTGCAAAGAAAATAACATGCCAATTATGGTTTTTGATCTATTTGAAGAGGGGCAACTAGAAAGAGCCATCGATGGTGAAGATGTTGGCACCTATGTTTCCAATGAAACGGAAACTGTTTTAACTTAAAGAAAGTAGCTTAATTTTGTGGCATAATGATGGCATATGAAAAATTTTGCCATCAATGGTTTTGGTCGTATTGGCCGCTTAGCTTTTCGCATCTGGTTTGAAAAACAAAGTCATAAAATCTCCCTAAAAGTAATCAACACCTCTGGTTCAATGGATTTGGCTAGCTGGGTTCATTTGATCAAACATGATACAGTTTATGGTTCTTTTAATACCAAAATCAGCTTCAAGGAAACTCAAAAAGCAAGTGAGGTCAGTGACGAGAATATTGAGCTGGGCTACATTAAGGTCGGCGAACATAAAATTATTGTGACTGCACAGAGAGATCCGGCCAAGATTCCATGGAAAAAATATGGGGTCGAGATCGTTCTCGAAGCCACTGGTCAATTTAATAAACCCAAAAAAGCTCAAGCACATTTGCTAGCTGGTGCCAAAAAAGTTCTTTTATCTGCTCCGACTAAGTCAGACAAAGAAAATGAAGTTTCTACCAGCGTTATTTCGGTCAATGAATTTGATAAATCAAAACAAATTTTTTCCAATGCTTCTTGCACCACCAACTGCATTGCTCCTCTGGCCAAAATTATGCAAAAGCATTTTGGCATAGAAAAAGCCGTCTTAAGCACCGTTCATTCTTACACTGATGATCAAAATTTGCATGATAACTCTCATAAAAAAGATTTACGTCGTGCCCGCAATGCTGCAAGCAACATTGTGCCAACCAGTACTGGTGCCGCCAAAACTGCCACCCTAATCATCCCTTCACTGAAAAACAAATTTGATGGTTTGGCTATTCGTGTACCAACTGCAACCGTATCTCTATCAGATCTAACTTTTTTGACCAAAAAAAACACCACCGTCGAAGAAGTTAATCAAGTTTTTGTGGAAGCAAGCAAAAAAGATTACCGCCATATCGTGGCAGTTAGTAGTGAGCCACTTGTCTCTAGTGACTTTATTGGCTGCGAATATTCAGCCGTGGTTGATCTCGCTCTAACTCAGGTGATCGATGGCAATTTGGTCAAAGTAATTGCTTGGTACGACAATGAATGGGGCTACACTTGTCGACTGGTAGAACAATTATTGTTGATTTAAGTTATTAAGAAATATTTAATTGATACTTGTAAAAAGACTAATTTTAGCCTATAATTAAGGCATGAATTCGCAAACTGTTCAACTTCGAGTTACCTTACCATCTGAACTTCAATCTTATCTGAAAGTAAAAGCTAGTAAATTTGGCCTTAACATGTCTTCTTATATCAAGAATCTCATCATTAATGATGTAAAAGACATGGAATATCCAATAATGAAAGCTTCTGATAGGGTGGAAAAATCATATGAGAAGGCTATTGAAGCAAGAGCAAAATCTACTAAAGTAGATAATTTGGAAGATTTTTTTGAAAATTTATGAAGGAGATTACTTTTAGTGAAAGTTTTCGAAAAAAACTTCAGATTATAAAAAGAAAAAATCCGATCTTGTTGAAAAAAATCAAAAAACAGCTCCAACAGTTTAGTAAAAATCCCAAACATCCTTCGCTAAGAATTCATAAATTAGAAGGTAAACTAAAAAATACTTGGAGTTTGTCCGTTGATATGAACGTTAGAATTCTTTTTATTGAAGACATAGAGTATTATTTTTTTGACATTGGTACTCATAATCAAATCTATAGAAAATAATCTAAATTGGACGAATCGCTAGAGTCTTTTGCTTTGCATCTTTCATACCTGCTGCTTTTTACAACGCATTACATGCATTGTAAAAAGACAGGGTCTGAAATATAATCCTCTCCTATGTCAAAAACCACTAAAGTCACCGATAAAAAAGAAAAAAAAGTTGAAGAAAAAGTCCAGAAAGAAACTTCAAAAAAATCCTTAATTGCGCCAAATGATTTCATCAAAATTACTTTGAAATGGGAAGTAATTGAGCCTACTTACAAAAAAGTAGTCAATCAGTTCGCTAAGAATGTTAAAGCTGAGGGTTTTCGTGTTGGTAAGGCTCCTTTTGCCATTGTTGAAAAAAACGTAGGTTTAGAAAAAATTATTGACCAAGTACTTCAAGAGCTACTACCACAAGCCTACACTGAACAAATCAAAAAAGAAAATAAAAAACCAATTACCACTCCAGAGTTTAATCCCCTTAGTCTGGAAAAGGGTAAAGACTGGATTTTGGAAGCTTTTTTTTCACCAATTCCTGAAGTCAAACTAGGGGATTACAAGAAAATTACAAAAAAAGCTAAAGCAGAAGCACTAAATTTTATTAACAAGCACAATGAAGAAATTAAAAAAGAAGCGGAAAGTTGTAAGAATGATGCCAAAGATCATGATCACGCTCACTCTCATCAAGAGTTGGATGAAAATGGCAAAAGAGAAATTAATTTACAACATATTTTCAAAGATCTAGTTAAAGAATTTGCCCCAAGCATCGGTGAGCTCTTGTTGAGACAAGAAACTCAAGCTGAATACGAAAGACTGCTTGACCAACTCAAACAATACCAAATCTCGGCAGAGGACTACTTGAAAAGACGCCAAATTACCATCGATCAACTTAGTCAAGAATTGGCCGGAACAGTTCTTAGTCGCTTGCAACTAGATTTCATCATGGCAGAAATTAGCAAGGCAGAAAAATTACAAGTTGAAGACAAAGAGCTCAAAGATGAACTTGCTAAATTTGACGAAAAAATGCGTGAAGAGTTGGAAAAAAACCAAAATTACTTAAATCAAATTAAAGCAAATCTTCTTCAGAAAAAAACTTTAGATCTTTTACTGACCTTTTAAATTTGGTATAAGGAAGTAATTTCTTGACTTGCAGCCCGTAAGAACCTATAATATGCAGATTATTAGTATATCTGTATCAAAATGAATACTTTTGGACAGGGCAACAACCAAATTAAATCAGGTGCGCAAAAAGCGGTTAACCCTTTTGCTAGTTCTTTATTGGAAAAAGAGCAAAAAAACATTAATTCCGCGCCAGCACAAATCTCAAAAGATCAAGATTTTAATCCTTTTGCTAATGCCTTATTAAATAGTCCTGGCGCCAAAAGTGATGCAGATAACCAAGAACTACTGCGTAAACAACAAGAAGAGGCTTTGTTGGCTCAAAAAAAAGAAGCACTGCGCAAAAAACTTCACGACAAAATTAACCCCGTTAATACTTATGAACTTTTTTCAGCTTCTGAAGCCAAAAGTAAACAAGAACTAAATCAGGTTCGCCAAGAATTAGAATTGTTGATTTTAGATATTAAGGGACTTAATCAAGACATTGAAATGGCTGTTAGCCAAGAAGTGGTTAGTCCTGGTCTAGATGGTGGTTCTTACTACAAAAATTTTTTTCACCAACTACGTCAGCTAATCATGTTAATGCGTGCTAAAGTTGGCAGTGCTCGCAGTTGGGCACAACAAATGCAAGCCAAAGGCAAGAAAAAACGCGGCTTAAATTACAAAAAAACTAAAGGTGTCCAAGACAGCATTAACAGCGAAAGAAACTCTGGAGCCAACGCTGTCGGCTAAAAATCTCACTATTATTTGTCTGAAGATTTGATTTGGTACATTATTTTTTGAACTTTGAGGTAACGTCTGACACCAAGGACAACAATAACACCTGCAGAACTCAAAAAAATAATTGCCAATAACCACATGGTAGGATTTTCTTCAAAAAAGAATAAAGAAAAACTAATAGCAATGAAGGCGAGTGTGGTCCTAAGGTAAGCCAATAAACTTCGTTCATTAGCCAAAATCGTCCTCTCGATTGCTAGTTCGTCACGTAAGTTTTGTACTGGTCTGGTAAAACCACTTTTCTCAGGATTCATATTGCTCAATAATAATGAAAATTTGATGATTACTCAAGAAGCACATGGCTTAAATTTTGGAGAACTAAAAATTTTGTGAGCTCACTGTCTCACAGGTGGAACCCTTATTCGACAGTGTTATAAGGACGTATTATAAACTGGATGAACTCGGGATCAAAGAGGTAGATGGTCAGATCGTATTTATTGATAACATGGAGGTGAGCCATGAATAACTACAGCTCCACACTCCATGATGAAAAGACGTTCTACTCAGTTTTCTTGAGAGATCTTGATCGAGCGAAAGAGGAGATCATTATTGAAAGCCCATTTATTACTTCTTCCAGAATGAAAATGCTCTGGCCAAGTCTAAAGCGCGCCTATTCCAGGGGAATCAAGGTTTACATTATTACTAGAGATCCAAATGACCATAGTGATGGTTACGAAACTCAGTCAGAGAGTGAAATTGAGGCACTAGAAGCCCTTGGGATCCAAGTTTTCTTGTGCATCGGCAATCATCATCGTAAATTGGCTATCATCGATAGGAAAGTGCTTTGGGAAGGTAGTCTAAATATACTGTCACAGACTAAAAGCAGGGAAATTATGCGCCGCCTGGATGGCGGCGGCTTCGCCGAGGATATGTTTAATTTTTTGAATTTTGGGAGGTACATATAAAATGCTATACTTCGACCATATGACGCAAAACTCAGGCTATCAAATTAATGAAGCAGATATCGAGACAACAATTCGATTTTTGAAATCTCAAAACTTGCCTTGCACTCGCGAAGATGCAATTAAGCATCTAGAGGAAAAAGCTGCCTTAGCTCACATGGCTGCACACAAAATAGTGGAAGATGAACAATCAGGGAAAATTGAGCCTATTAAGCTTAAGAAGGATTAAAACGAGAGTACGTCCGAAGATTTAAGTTTCAAAGCTTTTAGTACACGCTCCAAAGTTTCTAAAGTAGGATTTTCTTCATTACGCTCAATTCGAGCATAGTAATTGACACTGATATCAGCTTTTTCTGCCACGTCAAACTGCTTGAGTCCAAGCTTTTTTCGTGCGTCCTTTAGTTTTTTGCCGATTTTATTTGGTGCCATAATGCAATTATAAATCAATGGAATTTTTTTTAAAGCTATCGGTAACTACTCAATAATGTGGTGTCAATATTATTAATTTCTTTTGAATCTAAAACAAATACTACGCTTTGCCTAGCTCTAGTTATTGCTACATAGAATTTAGCTAGATCTCCTGCCTTAGATAAATCTTTTTTAAATAAAAATGTTTTCATTCCTTTCGTTGGAAAAATAGCGACTCTCTGGTATGTTCTGCCCTTAGAAATTCCAATATTGATTGCGTTATATCCGTAAGTGTTTGTCTTTTTCCAAAATCTGAGACAAATTGGGCTATATTTTTTTATATACTCAGGCAGTAAATCAATTGAAATTGCATATACGCCATCATGACTTGTTACAATTGAATTTGACGACGTAGTGTTTGGATAATTGGGATACAACAAATCAGAAAAGTCACAGATTTGCTGAATAGATCTGTGAGATATGCAAATATCCACTCTAGTGCAAATTTGTGCTTTTACTTGATCGTCAACCCATTCTGGAAAATTTTGACCACGTTTACCTTTGTTTTTGTTTGATCGATTTGTACTATATGTGGCTTGCCTCGGATCAGCCACCATAAATAGATTAATATTTGAGTCAAAAAGTAACTTTACTAGATTTAAATCCCACCCAGCCAAATCTTGAGCCTCATCTACAAAAATGTATTTATATACCTTTTCTAACCTTTTTATCGTTGACCCTGCCGTCAACTCATTACATTTGTATGCATAATCTGAAGCTCTGTCACGGTAGATGCCGTTTGAACGGTTAAAGTAATATCTATAATCAGTTTTACGAAGACCTCTAGGAGGTGTCGAATTAAAATCTAGAGTTTCTACTTGTTCAATATTAGGAAACACAACATTTTGATATGGTCTAATAAAATCATGCAACAAAAAGGTAAACCAAGAGAAAAGCCGTATATTAGAAGGAACAAAGCCTTTCCGGTCAATAATATACGAGTAAATTTGGTCTAAATTTTCTAAAGTATACGTCGTGATCAAAACAGGTTCATCAACTATCTTGAGTGCCTCTTCCACAAGATGTGTAGTCTTTCTTCCTCCAGCACAAGCAATAATAACCTTATTCTTTATTGACGGCATCATTTATATATTCCGGAAACGTTAGAGCGTTTGAGTTTTCAAAGATTTTTAAAGCACACTCTGTTTTGCAATCTGTCATGTACTTATTCATTTCTGTTTCATCGTATGTGGTTGAAAAGATTGTATTGAGTAATTTCAAACCTATAGAAGAAATCATCTGAGGCTCTAAGGTATTTTTAGAATTATCAGGACTGGCGAATATCTTAATTTTTTCACTTTCATAAGTTGAATATTTATTTTTCACCTTATGCTCATAGTTGCCGTCGTTGTCTGTAACTACGCTTATTTCTAAATCCAATTCCTTAGCAATATCTAGAAACCTTGTGAAGGACAAACCTCGAACGTTTATAATGTCAACTCCATTTTGAATTGGCAGTTTATTATGTTTCTGAAAGTAAGCCTTCTGAACAATTAATTCATCCGATGGACCTTCAACCAATATTGTTCTTTTAGCTAAAATTATTCTAAGAGTGTCGTAGCCAGAAAGAATTTTAAAATATTGCTGTGTATCAAGAGGCAAATTAGATAAGGTTGCAGTTGTTTGATTTTTTGAAAGAAGAATTAGATTTTTCAAACCTAATTTGTTTAGTACATAAGCACTATGAGTAGTCACAATTATTTGTTTTCCATCACACTTCTCGGTGATTTTGTCTATAAGAATATTCATCGAAGAAAATGATTGGTTGTTTTCTGGTTCTTCAATTAAAATAACTTGAGAGTCCTCAGCTTTTCTTTGGAGGGCTAACATTATTTTCAGAGAACTTTGCTCACCTTTTCCTGAGTAATGAAAAGGAAGTTTATCCAGATGTGGAATGAGATTGGCCTCCCAGTTTGTTTTCTGAGATACATCGAGACTTATTTCAAGATTTTTGCTGGTGATTGCACTTTTGTCTGTGTCTAATTGTTTGTTTATATTCTGAATAGAACCGGTGCGCGCAAATTCTTCTTTCAACTTTCTGTATGCTATGGATAGTTCTGCACGCTCTTTTGAGCTTAATCCAGACTTAATTATATTTTGGAGATAGTAGTCAGTGCCGTTTTGTAGGTGGATACTACCAGCATCAATAAATGAGCATATTATTTTTGCTCCTCTAGGTGAAATTGCATTTCCGGAAAATGATTGCCAAATGACTTTAAAGAATTCAGTAGGAATAAGTTGTATTTGATCTGGGTCGGTTGAGATGAGTTTTTCGTATTCATCCTGAAAATCGGCATTAAAGCAAATCTGTAATCTAATTCCGATACTATCTTCTCGAAGACTGTTATTTGTACCTCTATACTCATTTAGTCCGCATGAATCATCTAAAAACACTTCGATGGTAATTTCTGGTAACAAAGGGGAACTTTTTGACTTAATAGCCGTAATATATTCATTAACCGCGATATTGTTAAACAGATACGATGTGAGCTCTAAGTCTACTGGCCTTCCGCTCAATTTACGAGATAAACATAAATTAATAGCTTCAAGAATAGTAGACTTACCTGATTCATTATCTCCAACCAAAATATTTAACCCAGGACTTAATTCGAGGGAAAAATTCCTAAAAATCTTATAATTTTTGATAATTACTTTGTTGATCATATGTTTTTGCATTTTTAAAGTAATTGCAGTAAATACATTCTGGGTTTGGATCTGGAACTGGTGAATCAAGAACTTTTCTAGCTTCAATTAGCTTTCCGTCTACCCAATCAGCTTTGCCATCATAGGGTTGAACTTTTACATTAAAGCTCAACTGGCCATCTTCAAATCCATCATCTTTGTTTACACGGCAATAAACAAAATAACCTCGATCAAGCACTTTGAAGCCATTTTGTCTTAATAACCATTGGTAAATCTCCATCTGACGCTTGTAGCTGTCATAAAGCTCACCCTCTTTAGCTCCTGAGGCCTTGTAATCAACTACAATCAAGTTTCCTTGGGAATCTATCCACACATCATCGACTGCTCCAAACACGAGGAAATCAGTTGTGGAGTGATGGTGCTGTATACCAGTAAAATTATGTCTCCATTTGTCTATATCGGGATGACTAAAGGGAATTGCATCAATTCCTTCACGTACAATTAAAGGATGAGGTGTACCTAATTTTCTGTGTTCGTCAAACTCTTGTTTGAGCAGGTAGTCTATGGCGTTATTAATTGTGTATGGAGCACCAAACGGACGAGCAAGTCCTTTACCAGCATATAGCCAAAAGCATCTCGGGCAATCAAACAGTAATTCTATTTTTGATCTAGAAAGTTTAATCATGTTTAGCTATTCTCAATAATTTCAATTTCATCATTTGTTAAACCAAAAGACTTGAAAACTAATAGATTGATTTTTTTCTCAACTTCAATACTTGGCGATTGACTCATGGCTTTTCCGAGGGCTGCAAGTTCTTGATGACCTTCTGAGCATATTGGAATATTTTCGACAATCTCTTTGCTCATATTTATATAACCTCCACTCATCTTGAGTGAATTAAAGTATCTTCCGACGAAAAAATCCATAAGACTAGAGTTGAGAATCGCGAGTAGTACAAGCAATATTTCTGACTTTCCCATAATGATTGATGTTGATTTACCCGCAAGGTACTCACCGCGACTATCAAGGTAAGCTTCGATAACTTGACTCATTCCTGCAATAATAATTTTTTCTGATTTTGCTTGATCTAATCTTGTATGACTAATGGCGTATAATTTATCTTCAGGTATTATAGGAGTCAGATATTTCCCCTTTAGGTACTGCATTTGCTGAATTCCCCAAAGTGACTTGTACTTATCTATGGTTCCTGTATTGATCATCTTTATAGTTGAATTTCTATATTCTCCGTCTTCCACCACTTCCTTGAGTTGATATGCTTCTCCAACGGTAGCCGCGCCCAATAGAGATACTCCCATATCTTTTAATTTTGGATTGGCATTAATTTTTATCAGCAGTTCGTATACAGTTTTGTCGTAAAAAAATATGTCCCAGTATTCATTTTGACCGATAACACTACTTCTACATAAATTGTTAATTCTTATTTTGTCCAAATCCTCCATACTCGTAAAAATTGAATTAAAATTTTTATCGGGAGGAGAGTTTTTTATTACAATTGTTATCGGATAGACATCTGCCTCGACAAATACTGGAAGTCTCGAATAATCTCTAATCTCACATATTGTCTTCTTTGCTATAAACTCTCTAAGTGTAACTGCATATTTTGCAGCTATAAGCTTATTTGGAATAATAAACGATAAATGCCCAGAATCCCTTAATAAATTAAAACCCTGCTCAATGAATGGTACGAATAAATCCCAATTACCCTTTGTTGTTGTGTAAATTTCTTTGTATAAATCTCTTGTTTCAGGAGAATTCTTAGTCATCGATTCAGAGTCAACATATGGTGGATTAGCGATAACAATATCAAAGCCATTTTTTATTCCAAACATCCACTCTGGATCAAACCAATCGGTAGATCTATGTTTAAACGGTTTCCACTCTGTTAATTTTCTTGTCAAATCAGCCTTTGCTACCCCTGTAAATGAATGCTTATCAATTAGCTCATTAATCATTTCTGACTGAAGTTCACTAAATGAAATCATTACATCTTTTCGCTCTTCATCTCGTGCAGTGAAATATTGCTCAATTAGATCCTTTAGTCTTTCAATTTTTGAATGGTCATCAAATAATTCTGGTTGTTGAACATTCAATTTAGGTAACCCAGTTAATGTATTAGCTGTAACAAATTTAAAATCCAGATTTGGAAGAGGTTCAATACCCCTGTTTTCCAGAGTATCATCAATACGCTCGTCTACAACTAGAGTAAGAAAACACCTTAAGCGAGAAATTTCAGTGGCGATAGGCTGAATATCAACACCAAAAATGTTATCTTGAATAATTCCTAACTTCCTTATGTAATCAAAGTTTTTTTCTTTAAACTCTCTCTCAATAACTCTTCTCAGCATCATGCTGGGTGTTTTTTCAATTTGTCTCTTAAACCAAAGGTGACCCTGCGGATCGATCTGCTGGAGTATAAAAACTATCTTTTGAAGTGCGCCGATGGGGAACGCCCCCGATCCACACGCAGGATCTAATATTTTAACGGATCCGAGCGCTTGAGCTATTTTATCCTTCTCATCATCGTTCAGTGGATTATTATTATCATCTTCAAGATCATAACTTATAAGAGATCTAAGTTTTTCGTCAGAAATGTTCGTTTTTTCTTTGATAAATAAATTCAATGTCTCATCTACCATATAATCAACAATTAAACGAGGGGTGTAATAACTTCCAGTACTTTTTCTTGCTGATTCTCCAGTCTCAGGGTTAATTTCAGCAAGAAGATTCTCAAAGATCCTGCCGAGCATTTCAGGGTCGATAGATAGCTCTTCGTCGAAGCTTGTATTTTCATCTATTGTGAAGTTATAAGTTTCTAGAGTTTCAAATAATGACTTTAACCATGAGTTAGGTATTACTACCATATTATGGTTAATCGACTGTTTATCTTCGTTGTAGCTAAAATAATCATCCTCATGAGGTGAAAAAAGTCCGCCATTTAGATATGGGATGGCAGAGAATAGATCGTTTGTAAACGCATCTTTTCTGGTCTTTATTGGCTTATTAAGGACTTCAAAGAAAATTGGCTCGAGGATTTTATGATAATAATCCTCAATAGTGCTAGATGCTTCATAAGAGAGTA
>CAZIBP010000012.1:0-26077 GCA_964537665.1 uncultured Pseudomonadales bacterium | reverse complement strand
TTGCGCCGTCACTCAAAGTCAAATTCTTGATAAATCAGATCTCGCTCTGCCTGATACTGTTCGAGCTCAGCTAATTGACTCAACAGGTAATATTTAGCTGCTGGTTCATGAGTGAGCACTTGTCTTAGTAGTTGACGCAAGCTGTCAAACTCAGCTGCAAGAAACAATTGAGCCACTGTTTGATGAGTCAGCTCCATGTAGCGGTAAAAATCGCCACTGGCCTGCGGAGACAGCTCAGGCAGCAACAGTACTAGGCGCAGCCACTCATCTAAATCAGTAGTCGCCAAAAAAGCAGGATAGTGTGCGCCGACAACGTGTTGATCCAAGCGCAACGCTCCCTGATAAAAGGCTGCCGCTTGTTCCAGTTCGCCAGCCAGAAAACTCTCGTTGCCCAGCTTGAGTAATTGAACTGCCAAATCCAGCTGCCACCAGTAATCTAAGAGCTGAGTGTTGTCGATCATTTGGTAGCGAGTGAAAGTGTTCATCATCACTGGCAACAATTCAGCAGCCTGCGAACGATCCAACAAGCTAAAATCAGCGGTACGGGCGAAAAAACTCGGGTCGAGTTTAGCCAAAATTAACAGGCTGCGCAAACGATCTTCACTCGTCAAATCATTGCGACGTAAATAGCGCGTCCACATGTCTGGATCATGACTATACCAAGTTGCCAACTGCCGTTGCTGCAATTGCTTGTCAAACTCAACCGCCGTCGGCGGCATCCGCCACAGACGGTCAAAAAACACAAACTGCTGCCAGCGCGTGTCATTATTGTGCTGCCAATAACTCGCCAAGCCATAGCCTACAGCGATCGCAGTAGTGCACAACGCCAAGCACAACAGCAACCAACGACTCCAGAGGGTGGAAGGTGCCCGCTTGCGGTCAGCAACAACTACTGCCGACTCTTCTTGCCAGATCCAGGACATGAAAATCAGGGTAAGAGTGAAAATCACAAAAAAATGCCAATCGAAGTCAAACATGGCGTTCACAAATGAAGCTAGCACCCCGAGAAATAAGAAGAAAATAAGGGGTGGCTGGGTGTGGCGGCGGCTGCATAGCCGCCGCCACACTACAACCCCAGTCATCCCCAGCGCCACCACTATCAAAACGATGAAACTCCCTCCCCCCACCAAGCCCATTTCTGCCAAGTTGTGCAGGAAGATGTTGTGCGCGTAAGACGATGTATGCCAGCCCAGATCTGGATGCTGGCGACTAGCAAAGTTAAAAGTCTTCAAACCATAACCAAACCAAGGGTGCTCGCCGAGCACCGCCCACGCCTTGCGGTAGTAGTCAAGGCGACTGTTCTCTTCCGCCGCAATGCACAAATCTTTGCGCTCCACACTCCACGGACAATCCTGTTCTCCCAGCGGCAGCGACAACACCACGAACACCGCGCTGGCACTGGCAAATAACAGTAAGAATAATTTTAACAAAACCCCAACCAACTTGCGCCGCAGCAAGCTCGCCACCGCTCGCCGCTGGCAAAACAAGATTGCCAACAATTGCACAAAACCAATCACCAGCGCCACTCGCCCCATCGACAACAGCAGCAACGCATAACTAGACAACAGCAACAACCCAGTGATCACCAAACTCTCCAGGTCACTCAACCATTCGCTCGGCGGGCGACACAATAAGCGCCACCACCACAGTGGCAAGACCAACAACAGCAACGCCGCGTAGTGATTGTGGCCATAACTACGCACCAACAAATTCATCCCTTGAAACAAAGCGTGTGATAGCGGCACAAACTGAATCACCAACACAAAGGCATTCAGCACCAGCGATAACAGTGCCAAGAACTCCAACAGCGCCTGGCGTTGCGCTGGCCGCAGCGGCCAGCGCAAACTCCACCACCACACTCCCATCGCCACCAAGTAAAATAAATATTTTTCTAAAGACAACGGCAAATGGTGAGTGAAAACTGTACTCAAGCTCGCTCCCAACAAAAATATCCAGATCAAAGCAGCGATCACCCGCAGTTGCCGCTGGTAAACAGTAGTGAGTTGAGGTGGCGGCAGCAACCACCCCACCGCAGCCAAGAACAAGCTCCAGGCGGCAAACAAGTAAAACTTATACTCAGTTTCAATGAGGAAAATGGAAAATAAATATAATAAAATGAATCCACCAGATAGTAGCGCACGCAACATGACAATCTTAGTATGAGTCAAAAAACAATTCCTCGCTAGATTGGTTTTTACAACACGCAGTGAAACATAAAATAATCAATAAATTACAACAATTGTCTGTTTATGATTGGCTTGCTTTAGCGCTAAGTCTCATTTATTTTCTGGCGCTTTTGGTTCACATCAACTACTTCAAGGCACCGCACGGAGATATTTATCAGTACATTCGGGAGGGACACGACTATTTAAGCGGTCAAGTGCCACACATCATTCACCCACAACCACTTTTTTCAATCATTGTAGTGCTATTACAACCACTGTTCTCATTCTTAGAGTTTCCATATTTTGCTGCTGCCAAATTTCTGAATATTTTTGCCGCTAGCGGAATGATGCTGATCACTTATCTAATAGTAAAGAAAAAAACCACTGCTAGTTTGGCAATCATGAGTGTAGTAATTGCAACCACTCACCCCATTACCACCGCGAGCGCTTTTGACACCACCAATGTTGGTATTTATTCATTTTTTGCTTTATTAACCCTCTATTTCGCCGAGCAAAACAGTAAAAAAAGAAGGTGGTTTTTTGCGAGTCTGCTCGCTGCCTTCTTCATTAGAATCGAAGCACTAGCAATCATTTCAGCCCACATGTGCACTAGCGGTCTAAAGAAATTGAAAAAGGACGCGCCGTGGTTGATGATTTCTGGACTAATAATTGGATTGTGGATCACTTTTCAAACTATTCACAATTTAGATTACGACATGGATTACGGCAATTACTATGTCTATGAAATTAGTGAAAGAAAGTTCGATGCAAACAATTTGGTATATTCGCTCGGCCTCTTTGGGGCGATGTTCTTTCCACAACAGATGTCTTTGTATGAATTAAATCTGAATCAAAATACTGTCGTTTTAATGCTCTCCTATATTCTTGTGACGGCTGCCATGATCATGACTAAATCAACCAGAAAAGTTGGCCTCTATCTTTTTGGGGTTAGCTTGATTCACTCCATATTTCCTGCGATTGAGCCTAGATACTTAGTCTTGTTTTTGCATGGAACCATAATTGGTAGCAGCGTGCTAGCATTTGAAATTTATCAAAAACACAAACACAAAAAATGGATACAAGTAGTTCTCATTGGTGGCTCACTATTATTTTTCGCTTACTATTCTCAGTTCCTATTCAAACACTACGCAAACAATCTCAGTGATTATAGGAACACAGCCATTGACCTAAATCATCAGGTTTATGATTGGATTTTCAATCACACTGGTCGAGAAAGTTACCAAATCATCGCCAACGAAAGCGAGCTGTATTACCAACCTTTCCTTTATTCAACAAAGTACTTGTCCAATAAAACAAATCCTCCCCTGGCGGAATTGGTGAACGACAACTTTATTATCAGTTTTACAGATCGCTCTCTATCGTTCGTGAGGCTCAATGAAGTCAAAAACAACTGTCAAAGTGCAACGTGCTTGCTAAATCGACTCAACACAGATCAAAAAATACTATTAATATCTGGCCCAGAAATTATGAGTAGCCCAAGCAATGACTTCTGGATACAGCATAATGGCACATTTTTGTTAAAAGAATTATTGCTGAAAGAACATTGTCTCAAGCAACTGGTGGTATTCCGCAACCCACAATTGTACCGTCGCATTGACGAGTTTGATTTCAACTGCTATTTGGAAAAATAAAAAATATGTGTGGCATCTTTGGCGCTATTAACGCAAAAAACTGGCAAGACGCAACCCGCGAGATGTTTCGAATTTCTCTGAGTAGAGGTTCGGAAGCTGCAGGCTTAGTTTTGCTCGACAACAAACATATTAATGTGATCAAAACTGACCAAAAAGCCAGTCAGCTCCTAGACTTGCCGGCATGTAAAAATCTTTTTGGCACAGCTGATGAAGCAGTTTTAATCTTTGGCCACACACGCATGGCCACACATGGCTCGGCCAACAATGATAATAACAATCAACCAGTGATCAGCAGGAAACAGCAAATTATTGGAGTGCACAACGGCTTAGTTACGAATTATCAAAACTTACTGCATTACGAATCAAGTCAGTTGCCAGAGCTAGACACGCAAGTTTTATTGGACTATTTAGAAGACAAACTGCTCAAAAACCAAAGCATGCTGGATGTAATTAGCACTTTAGAAAAAAGCCTGCAAAAAATTAGAGGGGTTGCCAATCTGGCTCTGTTATTTCCTCAGCACAACTTATTTGTGCTCTACAGCAATAACGGTTCGCTCCACCTAACTGAAACAAACCACAGCATCTATTTTGCTTCTGAAAAATCAACTCTGCAAAAAATTTGCGCAGCTACTTCACAACAAATCAAAAATCAACTCATAACATTTGCAGTAGACTGTGCAAGCCGCCAAATAAAAATGGTAAAAAACGGCTTGAAAAAGCAAAGCGCTGTTAGCTTGACCAATCGCCTCACAACCCTCCAACGCCATCACATCGACCAAGACCGCATTCGCCGCATCCCTCGCTGCAGTCGCTGTATCTTGACTAACACCACGCCCTTCATCACTTTTGATGAAGCTGGCATCTGCAACTACTGTCGTGAGCACCAGCCCATCCAACAACAAGGAGATGCTGCTCTCGAAAGCATCCTCCGTCAATACCGCCGCACTGATGGTCAGCCAGATTGTTTAGTGGCTTTTAGTGGCGGGCGCGACAGCTCCTATGGTTTACACCTGCTCAAAACCAAATTTAGGATGAACCCGGTTGCCTTCACCTACGACTGGGGGATGATTTCTGACCTCGGCCGACGCAACCAAGCGCGACTACTCGGCCAACTGGGTGTCGAGCAAATCCTCGTCTCCGCCAACCTAGCACAAAAACGCGCCCACATCCGCCAAAACATCCTGGCTTGGTGTAAAAAACCAGATCTAGGCATGGTGCCGCTGTTCATGCAAGGCGACAAACAATGCGAATACTACACTGATCAAGCCGCCAAAAAATACCAGCTGCCACTAGTAATCTACTGTCGGGGCAACGAGCTGGAAAGAGAAGAATTTAAAGCCGGTTACTGCGGCATCAAAAACGCCGACCCAGGCGGCGTCATTCACCATCTATCAGCCGCCGACAAATTGCGCCTGCTTGGTTATTACGGCAAACAATACCTGCTCAACCCCAGCTACCTGAATTCATCGATTTTTGACACCGCTTTTGGCTACCTATCGACCTATTGGCAACCCCATAATTATTTATATCTCTGGCACTATTTGCCATGGAACGAGGATCAGATCGTGCGCACCCTCACGAAAAAGTACGATTGGGAGCTGTCGACTGACACCCCCACTTCTTGGCGGATTGGCGATGGTACACCAGCTTTCTATAACTACATTTATTATCAAGTGCAGGGCTTTACTGAAAACGACTCACTGCGGGCTCGACAGGTGCGTGAAGGCATTATTTCGCGAACAAAAGCCCTTGAGCTAGTGTTTGAAGAAAACAAACCACAATATCACAACCTAAAGTGGTATTTTGACACTTTGGACCTAGATGGAGATCGAGTACTGGCAATCGTTGATAAAATGGAAAAAAAATATGAGTAAAAATTGGCCAAACTTTATTATAATCTTGGCTTTTATCATCTCCAGCGCAATTAGCTTTTATCACTTCGGCAACTTTTCTCTGGACTTAGATGAGATTTTCACCATTCGTTACGCTCAAGAAATAAATAGCGTCAAGTTCTGGGAGTATTTTGATCGAGACTTAGGCAATCCACCTCTGTTTTTCTTTTTGCTCAGCCAATGGATCAAAATTTCATTAGCTGAGCCGTGGCTAAGACTACTGCCGTTTTTATTTTGGGCGCTAAGTATTTTTTATAGCAATAAGCTGATGACGTCAATCAAAATTTCTCCTGCAATTAGATCCATTGCGCTAATGATGATGATGGGTGTGGGGGCTTATTCTTATCTCAGCGTCTATGTGCGTGCCTATTCTCTGCTACTGCTAATTAGTATCTTAACCATTTATTTCACTACTCAATTAATACAAAATGGCTTCAAGATGGCTGGGTTCACCAAGCTAGTCTTCACAATTGTGGCTGGTTTTTACACTCATTATGTCTACTGGGTATTTTTGGCCTTCTGGGGTTTGGTCAGCTTAGCTTCAGTCATAAAAAATGGCCAGGTTAAATCAATATTTCCAATAATAGCGGCAGTTGTGAGCAGTGTTTTGTTGTCAATACAGATTATCTGGCACTTATTGAGTAGAGAGATGCTTTCAGAAGGGAGATATTATTGGTGGCAAATCGAGGGTGAGCACAACCCCCTGTCCAATTTGTGGGCGCTAATTCTAAAAATCGATCACCATAGTTTGACTGTGACAACAAATGAGATCTTTGGCTTAATTTTCTGGACCACTTTTATGATTATTGCTTATTGGGGTTATAAAAAAAGTTCATCACATGGTCACACCTCCTTGATCGCTTTTTCTATGGTGTTTTGGCCAGTCTACATGACTACTCCACTGAAAGAATACTTGAGTCAACACAAATACACTGCACTGTTTATGTATATTTTTTTCATCAGTTTGGCCTGCATTTGGGAAAACCAACAACAAATAAAAACAAAATTAAAAAATAACCCAATTTTCTTCTTCATTGCTTTGACAACCATTGTTTGGCTAATCGAGCCATCTCCCCACAAAGTGCAAGGTGGCGATGATTGGAAAACTATGACCAGTTTGGCGCAAGGAGAATACAGCAACTACGCCATCATTACTAATTGCTTAGAAAAGGATGGTTTTGACTACTACAGCAACTACAAACTGATTGTTTATCAGTCGCGGTCGTTAGAATGGAGCGACTGCGAAATGCCCAGCATTGACGAATATAAAGAAAAATTCGATCAAATACTAGTTGTTAGCGACGTCAAAACACCAATTGGGGAAATTGCGGCAACCCACACGTTAGTAAACACCGATGATTCTTATCACCCAATTTTTCTCAGCTTTTATCAACGCAATCAAGAGACTGGGATCGATCAATAGCTCGCTGCCTGATGAGTCTTTCTACCTGCCGCTGCAGCTCCCGATACTTGAAATAACTGCGGATCGAAATAAAAGCCAAAATCATAAACGCGCCCACCACCAACAGGTCAAAAACTCGCTCAAAATAAAAATAATCAGCAACGCCAATCAAGAGATCGGGCAACGCCGCCAACACAATAAACACTAGCCACAAACTATACCAAAATGAGGCCTCCATCTTCGACAAACGCGCCCGCAATTGGTGTGTGCGCACTACGTAGGACATGAACAGGGCAAACAAAATGGCAGTTAGTTGAAAAAGAGTCATGTCGACATTTTAACACTAGCGCAAACCCAGCATGTTTAAAACCACCTTAATCCCATCTAATGCTGTCATGCCGCGCGCATAATCAGGGTACAACGTTTGAATCGGAACCTCCTGAAAAGACAGGCGCTGGCGAGCAATCTGCCAAGCAATGGCAAACTCTACATCATAACCGCTGACCTGCCACTGTAGCTGCCGAAAAACTCGCCGACTCATGGCTTTGTATCCAGAGGGAATGTCGGGTACAAACACGCCAGTAAATAACTTGATTGCAAAAGAGCTGAATTTATTGGCAACCATAGCCTGCCTCGGCATACCCGCAAAAGAACGCACCCCTAAAACCAATTCTTGACCCAATCTGATTGCGGCGACAAATTTGCTCAGATCAGCTGGAGCATGCTGCTCATCCGCATCCATCATAATCACGTGCGTGCAATTGATGTGCTGGAAGGCAAACTCACAACCAGTGCGCAGCGCCGCCCCCTTGCCCAGGTTGAGCTCGTGACGCAAAGTGTAGTCGGCAAACGGGCGGGCCAGCCAGTGGGAGTCGTCAGTGGAACCGTCGTCTATCACGACCGTGATGAGTCGGAGTCGCTTTGCGATGGGTTGCAGGCGACGCAACAACTTGCCAATGTGCTTTTGTTCATTGTGACAAGGGATGATGATGGCGACTTTTAATTTAGACATGATAAACTAAGTCCGAACTGATCATAATATGTCTAAGAGCCTGTCCAATAAGTCTCATTCTACTACAAGTCTGCAGTTTGCGGCAAAAAAGTTTGTTTTTTCTCCTCAAGTGGGGTCCACCACTATCGTCGAAAATAACAATCTTTTTTGCTCGAACCCGCCGCCTTTCGCGACGAAAGGGACTTATTGGACAGGCTCTAACAAAATCGCGATAGTCCACGATTCGCTCACCGCTTTTGGCGGAGCTGAGCGGGTTCTACTGACACTTATAGAAATGTTCCCTCAAGCAGACGTCTACACTTCCCTTGCTACGCCTGCACTGCGCAGGAAAGTGCTAAGCAGCAGCAAGGGGGCACTGCACTTTTCCAAACTGAGTAACTTTCCCTTGGCACTGCGCTGTCCCAGTTACTGCAAACCTTACTTTTACCACTACTATTGGCCACAGCTTAATTTAGATGCTTACGACCTAGTGATTTCCTCATCTCACTCATTTTGTGCCAATTGGGTTAAAGTAAAAAATAAACATCTGAGCTATATCTATACCCCGCCCAGATTTTTATATGAAGAGTTTAATGAAATGAATTGGTTAAGGCATCCAATAATTAAAAAGGTAATCGATCCTTATTTCACATACCTTCGCAAAAAAGATAAAGAAAATATTCAAAAAATTAACCTGATAATTGCTGATTCTAAAAATGTGCAAAATAGAATTGAAAAATATTATAATCGCAAAGCAGAAGTCATTTATCCACCAGTTAAACTTCCAACAAAAATAGCAAAGCAAAGCAAAATTAAACAAACTCACTACTTGTTTTTTTCTAGATTAGTCAAACAAAAAGGCATCGAATTGGTGATCAAGGCTTTTAATCAAAATCGCAAGCCTTTGCTGGTGGTGGGAACTGGCCAACAAGCCCAAAAGTGGCAACAAATGGCTAAGCCCAACATCAAATTCCTCGGCTTTGTCAGTGATCAACAAATGCCAGACATCTATGCTCAAAGCAAAGCGCTGGTCTATGCTTCGATTCAAGAAGATTTTGGCATGGTGCCAGTGGAAGCGATGAGGCATGGTTTGCCGGTCATCGCCTACTGCGATGGAGGAGTTAAAGAAACAGTTATTGAGCAAAAAACCGGATTATTCTTTAGAAAATACAATGAAAAATCCTTAAATAAAGTGATTGAGCAATTTGAAAAAATGAAGTTTTCAAAAGAAAATTGTCTAAAACAAGCTAGAAAATTTAGCGAACAGCAGTTCTCCAAAGAAATAATTAAGGTTTCAACTTCTCTTTTAGAGAAAAAATAAAAAACCCTGGCACCACCACCAAATACCTCTTCCACAACCTTCTGGGCTCGCTAAATAACCTAAACAACCACTCTAGACCAATATTTTGCATCCACAGTGGCGCCTGTTTTTTTTGACCACTTAAAAAGTCAAAAGCCGCTCCCACGCAAAAAATCAATTTACCTTGAGATTTTTGTTTGAGAGATTCTGCTAACCGCACTTGCTTTGGGGAACCAATACCCAGCCAAATGACAGAAGCTTGGCTAAGCAACACTTTTCTCAAGAATTTTTGTTCAGTAGCGAGCGAAATCTCTCTTGGCAAAAAGGCAAATTCTGCCTTAAGTTGTGGATAATTTTTTAAAATATGATTTTGCAGGCTTAATTGACTAGTTTCATCAGCAGCTAAAAAATAATGTTTGAGGTTTTTATGCCTTGCAGAATGATCCAAAAAAGCCTGCATCAAATTCGGACCATACAAGCGATCAAAAAAACGACGATATTTGAAACGAAACCAAAAGGTTAACCACATGCTGTCATTCACAAAATAATCAACATTTTGGTAAAAAGAAGCTTGCTTTTGACCCAGATCGATCATCGCCAAATCATGCAAAGAACAAGGCAGAATCACCTTGCTAGCTATTTTGTGATCGTGCAATTGTCCAGATAAAAAAGTCACTACTTCCTGCAGGCGACCAACTAGAAATTCTTGCTTGGCAAAAACTATTTTCATGTCTTTACACTAGATTTTTTCATTTGTGAAGCAATCCAATGATAAGTTGCTCTTAAACCCTCCTTAAGCGGTGTTTGTGGCTCCCAATTTAAATGTTGGCGAAGTAGTGTATTGTCACTACTGCGACCCCTAACTCCTTTTGGAGCGCTCAAGTTATATTTGCGCTGCAGCTTCACTCCAGCAATGTCTTCAATGAGACCAACCAATTGATTGATAGTCACTAATTCACTAGTGCCCAAATTAACTGGTTCTTTAATTTCATGATGCATGATTAGCTCAATGCCTTTGACACAATCGTCGATATACATAAAAGTGCGAGACTGTAAGCCATCACCCCAAATTTCGATTGTCTTGCTTGAATCTTTTTGAGCTTCAAGAACTTTGCGAATTAGAGCGGCAGGGGCTTTTTCCCGTCCACCCTGATACTCACCATGAGGACCATAGACGTTGTGAAAACGAGCCACGCGCGTTTCTAAAGCAAAATCTTCACTAAAATGACGACACATGCGCTCGGCAAATAGCTTCTCCCAACCATAACCATCTTCTGGGTTAGCCGGATAAGCATCACTTTCCCGCAAACCCTGAATGTCTGGAGACTGTTGACAATCGATGTTGTAAACACAAGCTGAAGAAGCATAAAAAAATCTTTTGACCTGATTGTCCCTGGCAGCCAACAGCAAATGAGTGTTGATGAGGACATTAAGCATACACAATGCTTTATGTTTTTCAATGTAACCCATACCCCCCATGTCAGCTGCTAAATTGTAAACCTCATCAATATCCTGCGTCGCTTGACGACAATTAGCTAACTCACTTAAATCCAACTGTAAATTTTCTGCTTGCTCATCGAGCTGATACCACTCGCTTAAAGGCTTGATATCAACTGCTCTAATCTGCTCAAATCCAAGTGAGCGCAAGTATTTGACCAAATGACCACCAATAAAACCTCCTGCTCCAGCCACCAACACCCGAATAGATCTGTTTTTTTCTGACATCTTTGTTAGACTCTTATCTTACCATGTCAAAGAGGTTGAAATTGCTCTATCTTAGTCAATGTTTTCCCTTGCCTCTTGATGGTGGTGGGCGCATCAAAACTTTCAATAGCATCGCCACCCTCTCCAAAAAATTTGAAGTTTTTGCCACCTTTGTCTCTGAAAGAAATGCTAGACCAGAAGACTTATCTAAGCTTAAAAAGTTGGGAGTCAAAAGCAAAGTTTTTAAAACTAGCCTCGTCTCAGAAAGCATTAAAGATGATTACCTTAAATTAGCTTGGAATTATCTTCAACTGCGTCCCCACTTTGTTTATCAATATCGCTACAAACCAAGTTTTTCATGGATTAAAGACAAAATTAAAACTTGGCAACCAGATATCATCCATGTTGATCACATTAATTCTGCTCAATTTTTGCCCTCTCGAGCTTGGCTAAAGAAAAATTGTCAAAAAATACCCAAATTAATTTTGGAAAATCACAATCTCAATCATGTTTTATTTGCCACTCGCTTCAGGGAAAGCAAAAAACCAATCCGCAAGCTTTATCTCTTTTTGGAAGGTAGTCTCAATTGGCTTTATGGAGAAATCAACTACCCAAGGTTTGACCATATTTTTGCTATTTCTGATGTTGAAACTAGCTACTTAGGTCAAAAAGGTTGGCCAACTAGCACTCAACCTCTAGTTTATCCTCTCAAAAAAGCACCAAACAAAAAAGAGAAAAAATACGATTTATTGTTTATTGGATATCTAGATTGGCCACCCAATGAAGTGGCGGTGCGCTTTTTTGTTGAGAAAATTTTGCCTCTTATCAATCAAAAATTACCCACAATTAAATTTCACGTAGTTGGCAATGAAAACGTTAAGCTGGCTGATCTCAAAAAAAATTCCAACGTAATTTTTCACGGCCACCAAAAATCCTTGGGTAAATTTTTGAGTCAAAGTAAAGTTTTTGTCTTACCATTTCAAACTGGGGCTGGAGTACGGATTAAATCACTCACCGCTCTACAAAATGGTTTACCGCTGGTTTCAACTAAAATGGGTATTGATGGCCTGCATTTGAAAAATGGTCAAGAATATCTAGAAGCAGAAACAGCAGAAGAATTTGCTAAGCAAACAATTAAATTGCTAAAAAATGATAAACTAAGAGAAAGAATGTCGAAGCAGCAACAGGCATATTTCGCCAAATATCACGGCGTGCAAGCTAATGCAAATTACTTAGACAAATACTTGAAAATTGTCAGCGACAGTTAGTCGATTAGCTCAATGATTCTCATGTCGTCCAAAGCGAACTCTGGAAATTGCAACCAAATGCCATTGCCCACTTTAAGGGCAGCTTTGTTAACAAAATAATCAATGCCAAAATCACGAGAGCTTTTGAGTTTCACGACAACCTCCACATCTCTAAATTTTGGGTCATAAACTTCAATATTGCGTCCCCGTAAATCAGAAAACTCTTGGTAAGTATTAATCTTGCTATTTATTGCCATTATTTCAGCCAACACATTACCCTGCGCATCATAAGCCTTGCTGCCAACCTGAATTTTTTCCGCCAAATTAGGATCGATTTTTTTCTTTTCAAGTCTAATGGTTTTGTAGAAATATTCTATCTGCTGTTCACCCAAATGCACCACCAAGCCTCGTAATTGAACACTTGGAAAGTTGAAGAAGAGTGCTGAACCAACCACCAAGGGTTTAAATTCATAAAGATATTGGTTTTTCTTGCGATCATGATCAACTCTGACTTTTAGATCAACATAAATATCACGATAGGGACCATAATTATCATAAACATCAATATTGATAATCTCTGCCACCGGCTGACCAAAAGAATCAAGCAGACTATCACCAACCTCTAAGTCTTTGGCATACCAATATTGTGGAGGTGAACCGCGGTACCACCAGTCTGCGTTTTCCACTGACAAGCGCACTTCCACCCAAGTGCTTTGACGTTGCAAGCGGTTATAAACAAAAAAAACTACAACCGCCAACAAGGCCAATAGCACTATTGCATCAAAAAAATTCAGTCTACTCGGCAAAAGCTTGATTTTCTGTATAATACGACTCATGGCTGTTTTTTCTTTTATACTTAACTTAACTTTTTTGGGCAGCCTACTCTTGGTCAATTCCAACAAAATATTTCTGCTAGTCAGTCTGCTGTATTTAATCATACTCATCAAGAAAACACAAAATTACCGATTGAGCTTGCTGCTGCTTTTGGTCAATTTATTACCTTTAACCGTAGGACGCAACTTACTGGAGGTCACCCTCATCGGTCAAAGAGAGATTTTTAGTTTTGCCATTTTTGACGTTAAATATTTCCTACCAGTTTATGTGTCAGACTTGTTTTTATTACTAATTTACCAAAACTATTTCTCTAAAAAGTTGTTTGAAGCAAAAAACAGTCGCGAAAAACCTTCATCACTAAACCAGCAGCAAAAAGTTGCCTATTTAACTTTGCTGGGCTTTTTCTTGTTAGTGTTGATGCGCAGTATCGGTCATGAATTTTCTACATTATTATTGGCTGGCTCACTCATCATCCTTAAATACATCTTGATTTTTGGTCTACCGCTAGTGGTCGGGCTCAATCAAGCTAAAAACCTCAGGGAATTGGTTGCTGCGATTAGCGCCATGGCTGCCTTCCACAGTCTAGCAGTGATCTATGAGCAAATTAAGGGTGGTAATCTGGGTCGCTTTATCGAAAACCGCCTTCCAGGACTAGAATTGGGCACAATGTCCTCCGAAGCCAAAGACGTACTGCGAGCAGACGGAATTTTCAATGAGCCCAACATCACTGCCACTTTTTTGCTGATGAGTATGATGCTGCTACTGGGCTCAGGAATCAGAGATCTGGCTGGCAAAAAAAACAGCGCTTATTTTTATCTAGGACTTAGCAGTTTGAGCGCATTGGCCATTATTTTTACCGGTAGTCGTAGCCTGTATTTTCTCACTGGCCTGGGGTTGCTTTATCATCTGTTGATACACAGACAAGTTGTGCTGCCATGGTTAAAAAATTTTTTTAGAAAAAAGTTGGCTTTACTAGCTGCGACAGCCATTGCTGCAATTTTTGCTCCATACCTGTGGAGCAGGCTGCAAAGCATTAGCAACGTGTGGAGTCATGATGGCAGCCTATCCTACCGCAGCGAGCTTAACTCACACGTGTTGTCAATGTCTTTTACTAACTACCTGGGCATAGGACTGGACTTAACACCATATTATTTGGCCAAAAATTTCAAAACTGTCGACAGTCCGTTGGTAATCTTTGACCAAGCCCCCGCACACAACATTGTCGTGCAATTATTGGCTGAAACTGGCGTCATTGCCACCATGGTGTTTTTACTCTTCATCTACACTACTATTAAATATGGCTATCAGGGTAAACAGCGCTTGTTTGCTGTGGCAGCAGTTGCCTATTTGCTCTCTGCTCAGTTTCATCCCGTATTTACTAACCATTATCAACTAGCTGGATTCTTTTTTTTATACTTAGGAATAGCTAACCATGAAACTTAAATTATTGTTAACCATAATCACATTAGTTTTACTAATATTTTTTTATCAACCAAAAAATAATTGGCAATTTTACACTGAACATAAAATCGGACCAAATAATAACCTTTCTTTTTATCAAAACCTAACAACAGATGGGCAAAACTTGTATTTAAATGCACAGAGTGGAGACACCCTCGCAATTAATAAAAAATCTGGAAATATAAAATGGATATTTCGAGCAGACAACTACGCACCGTTTTTGCCGCTTGTAGATGGTGAAAATATTTTTTTAACTAGATTTGACAAAGCAATCTATGCTCTTGATAAAAAAAGCGGTTATCAAAAATGGAAATTTGGACTAACCGCCCTCCCAGACACCAGATCAGTTACTGGAGAAAGTGCAGAAGCAATTTTTGTTGGCACTAGAGACGGAAAGCTGCATGCCATTGATAAAAAAAGTGGCCAAGAGATATGGGTAAGAGAGTTTGCCAATATTGATGTAGGCAAACATTTTATCAACAATTCTATTCACTTTGGCAATATTTACTACAGTCACGACACTCTTTATGTTTGGCACGCACTTGAAAATAAATTCATGGCCATTAATGCTGATGACGGCACGTCTAGATGGGAAGTGAAAGGCGTTGATTTTAGCTTTTCACATCCAATTTTTTACCAAAATCGAATTATTTTGCAAACACACAAACAAATTGTTAACATCGATCAAAAATCAGGAAATTCAATAACCACTGTAAAAGAGGACCCTGAATCAATCCTTGTTCAAAAGGTGCTTGAGGATGAAGAAAATTTAATAATAATCAAAAACCAGCAATTATCTAAGACCAATTTAAGCTTGGAAAAACCCCACTGGCAAATTGCGGGAATAGATGGCGTCCTCACGGAAGAAACTAGATCTGGAGAATACCCAATAAAAGCAATTAACCAAAAAATTTTTGCGCAGAAATACATTCTATTGGAAAACAAGACTATATTAATGTCAATTGACTACAACACCGGCTCAACCAACTGGACTCAGAAAGTCAGTGGCTCAATAAACACCCAAACCTATTTAAATAATGAAGAGCTGGTAACCGGCGGAAGCGATGGTCAAATCAATCGCATCAACATCAATGATGGTAAGATTCACTGGCAAGACCATATTGATGGGAAAATTATTAAAATCATAAAAAAGAATGAAGATTTGCTTGTTATAAGTGAAAAAAACGGACAGAAAATTGGAATTTATTATTATCAAAAAGCAGAAAAACTGCTATGGCAATACACGCCAGAATTTAACATCGGTCCCAAAGAGGTTTATCATGAAAATGAACGAATTTTTTTAGTAAATAACCACAAGAACCTGATTGAATCAATTTTAATTAGCAGAAAAAAACCAAACCCAAAACAATTCGAGCTAAAAAACTTTAAAATCAACAGCGTAAAAGAGACAAAGGATCAAAGCAGCGTTGAGGAGAAACAAACAGAACCATCTTTTGAGATCTTTAAAGAAAATAATTTAACAAGCAAAATTAATTTGTATTTCAACAGCAAAGTATATCTAATAAAAAATTTATCTAAACTTTTTTCATTCAATCAGTCAATAAATAAATCTGACAATTTTTTTGAAATCACTGTCAATCATGACGAGCAACTCTATAACAATAAATTCCTGGATGTGCATCTAGAAGCCACCTTCATCAACCAAAACAACCAACAACAAACCACCGCCAGGGGTTTTTATTACGACTTCAACACCTGGAAAGTCAGATTCTTGCCAAATGAACCAGGTGATTACCGTTACCAAATCAAGATCGAAACTCCCTATTGGCGCAAGACCTTCAGCGGAGAGGTGGAGATTACTGTCAGTCGCCAGGAAAAAATTGCTGTTGTCGATCAGCACTTTGCCATTAACAATCATGCTTTTTGGCCCATTGGCATTCAAGATGCTTTTTTTGACCGCAATTACAACGGTCAATATTTTGAAGAAATGCAGGCTTCAAATTTGGCAAATCCCACTCTCGATCGAGAGCAATACGCCTATCTGCCACTTGCAAAATATTTGGACATATACAGTCAAGAGGCTGGCATCAACCTCTTTCGCTATGGCGTAGAAAACTGGACGCCACCGCTGTGGAATTCACTGGAGCTGGAACGCTACGCACTGAGCGTCAATGGCGGCAAATTTGGTGACGAACTCCTCAGTGAACTCAAGCGCAGAAACATTAAAGTAATCATGACTATTTTTGGCTTTTATCCTCCTTATCGCTCCAGTGCCGAAATCAGCGACAAAAAACACCAGCAAGCCCTTGCCACTTACCTAGACTACGTTATTGCCCGCTTTGGCCCCTATGTGGACTTGTGGGAATTAGCCAACGAAGCTGAGCCTAGCGAAGCCTGGTATGATTTCGTGATTCAACATTTGAAGAAAAATGATCCCTATCAGTTGCCCATCAGCACTAACTGGGAAAGTAGTCATGCTAAAAATCTAGACTTTATGTCGGTACACTGGTACAACCCCATCCGTTCTGATCTGGGTTGGCTGGCTGGAGACATCGGTTATGTGGCTGACAAATATTTGCCCAGCCAGCAACCTGTGCTCATTAGTGAATTTGGCTTCAAAGATAAGAGTTGGTTTGTTGGCGCTTCAGAACAAATGCGCATTATGTCTTGGCTGGCAATAATGCAAAACATGGGACTGGTTTTTTGGACCAACAGTCAAAACGGTGTTTATGAAAACCCACACAATGCTAATATTTATTTGGGACCAAAAGAAAGAGCTTACTTAAAAGCTCTGCGAGAATTTCTACCACCAAACATGAGTCTGCCCATTAGTCATCAGTTTGTGACTTACCATGAGCAACACCTACAGATCTATAACATGAGCAATCAAGATTGGCATTTGGCCTATCTGCTCAAAATTGAACAACGATCAAACAATCCAACTTCAATTGAAATCAACCTTGCTAGGACTGGCCAGTTACAGTGGTATGAGCCTAGCACTGGGCGCATCATTGCAGAAGAAAAAGTTCGGGCTGGTCAACAACAGCTGTTTACTCCCCACTTCACTAGAGACCTAGCTCTGCGAATTGAGTATGGACCATAAGCCATGATTAACAACCAAACCATCATCATTCCTCTAGAGGGAGATTTCGCCCACAGTGCAGATTTTTTGCGCCAAACTGCGCTAACTTTGGCCGCCAACAACAACCAAGTTTATATTTATGATCAAGATCACAGTTATTTCTGGTTGAAAAAAAAGCCACTAAGCAAGTTCCTCAGATACGACAGAATCTGCTTTTACCAGCCCAAATACTTGATTCCTGGCAGAAGATGGCCTTTCATAGAACGAATAAACCGCCTACTGAGCTGGTGGCTGTTTGTTAAAAGTTTTGGTCACAAGGCAAAAATCTTGTGGTTTTTTTACCCCAATCATCATGATCTAGCCCAAATCAAATGCAAGAACTGCCGCAAAATTTATGATTGCGTTGATTATCAAGAAGACAAAAATCAAGAAACTAAGCTAATTAATAATGTTGACTATTTCTTCGTTAACTCAGAAACACTGTTTGATCTTCATAGACAACAAAATAAAAAACCAATTTTACTCCATGCTCAAGGATTTTTTGTGCCAGATAAAAATATTGTTTCTACCAATCGTCATCGCTTTAAAAAGCCAGTCATTGGCTTCGCGGGTGGAATTAACTATCGCCTAGATTTCAAACTATTAGAGCAGATCGTCAGTCGCAATCCGCAATGGCAATTTATCTTTTATGGACCCAGGCAAAAAAATGAGACAATGGATAAAAAGTTCAACACCGAAAAATGGCTTGATAGGCTTAAGAGTTTTTCCAACGTTTGGTTCGGATCTAGCGAAGACCGTAATTTAGCTTATAAAATCATTGATGATTTTGAGATTGCTATCATCCCATATAACACAACCATCGATTTTAATAAGTATTGTTACCCGATGAAGTTGTTTGAGTACCTGTATTTTGGTAAGCCAATTTTGAGTACAAAAATCAAAGAGTTGGAAAAGTTGAGGTTTAAAAATCTGGTTTTTTCAAGTGACAATTCGGATTTCTGGCAAAAAAAAATAAATAATATATTGAATAATAAAAACAATAATGCAGACAAATGCAGGTCAATTGCGATGAAAAACAGTTGGGTAAAAAAAACAAACGAGATTATTAATAATATTTACTGAGAAATAAAAATGAAGAAAAAAAATAATTCTAAACTAAATGTAATTTTACTACCGCTCCTACTTCCATGGTCTCGGTGCGCTGACTTTCAAAAGCAAACAATAAACTTATTGAAGGAAAAAAACTTTTGCTACATATATCTTAATGGCGACAAGAAAAGAATATTTAAAATAAAAAAAACAAAAAACCTACTTCTTTTTTATCCAATTAAAAATATATTTTATATGGAAATTTTCAATTCATTTTTTGATCAATTAAACAAACTCATCTTTAAAACACTTATAAAATTAATCAGCTTCAAAAAAAATATTGATATTTTATGGATTTTTAATTCAGAACTAAACTCTTTTTTTGATTATTTTGACAACGCAAAAATCAAAATATATGACTTACTAGATTCAGCAAAAATTGTTGATGTTCAAAAATCAATAGACAAAGCTGACAAAGTATTTGCAAACTCTCATACTCTTAAAAAGATTGCTGAATCAGTATCAGATAAAAAGATTATCTTAGTGCCGCAAGGATTTGATCATGAAACATATAAGAATGAGTCACTAGTTAAAATAAGAAAAAACAAACAAACAACTATAACTTACATTGGTTCGATAAATTTTAGAATGGATTTTAAATTAATTGAAAAAGTAGTTTTAGAAAATCCAAAATGTAAATTTGTTTTTTGGGGCCCCATTGAATACCTAGATAAAAACATGGATCAAGCCTACAGACTAAATGAGAACATTAAAAAATTGAAATCATATAAAAATACTGAGTTTGGCAAATCTGACAGAAAAGAACTAATCAAACTGTTAAAAAAAACCAGTATTGGCATTATTCCATACAACACTTCAATTGACTTTAACCGCAATTGTTTTCCGATGAAATTAATGGAGTATATGTTTATGGGTATTCCAGTTTTATCAACTAAAATTGAAGAATTAAATTTTTACTCAGAATTAGCAACATCCTCTGACAATGTTGATGATTGGTCTAAGTTTATAAAGAAAGTGAACAAAGACAAATGGCCGCTAAAAAAACAGGAACTTGGTCGAAAAATTGCCAAACAGCACAGCTGGAAAAACAAAATTAGAGCAATTGAAAATGAAATTAATGAACCGAAACTTATTTAATCCTATTAAAAACCGCAATGGATTGATAAAAAAGCCTTTCTAACTCAATCGCCCGGCTTTGCCAGCTAAATTTTTTAGAAAGTTTTAATCCTCTTTCAATTAAAAGATGCTTTTTTTGATCAGATGCTAGCAAACACTCGCTGATTTTATTTGCCAATAACTTCGGCACTATCTTTTTAACCAAAAAAGGTGAGTCAATTTTATTTAGAATTTCTGAAATATTTCCAGCATTAGAGCCAACAACAATGGTGCCACTTTTCATTGCTTCAACCATTGTTAAACCAAATGTTTCCAAAGATACCGAGGGCATTAAAAAGCAATCTGAAGCTTGATAATATGGCCTGAGGCGAGCTCCAGCCAAACCTGTTTTAAATAAAACTCTCCCCCCAAGATCAAGTTCTGAAACAGACTCATAGCATTCAGATAAATAATGTAAAAAAGTGCCATCGTAATGAGGCGATATAATTAACAGAGTTGCGTCTATTTTTTTTGCAACTATTTTCATTGATTGAATAGCTTCTAGTATTCCTTTTCTAGGCTCTATTCTAGACACAATTAAAATAAGCTTCTTATCTGAAAAACCAAGCTCATTCTTTAGCCTTGATTTAGATTTTTTGCTTGCAAAAAAATTAACATCACTAACTCCGCCACCAATAATTGAAATTTTTCTCTTATCAATTCCCAGCAAAGAAGATATTTGGTTAGCGTGAAATTTGCTCAAAGCAATAACATTATTAGAGCTAGTAAGCATTAGTTTTTGAAGGTGTCTTCTAATACAAATTCCCAATTTAAACTTAAGCAAAGCAATTCCCCTTGATTTTTTAATATTTTCCAAATGCAATGATTCGAACTCTTTGTACCAAACCCCGTAAGCGTGAACTATTTTAGGCAATCGATAAAACTTACTAAAAATCATTAAAGCTATTGGTGGCAAATACAAATGCAGATAAATCAAGTCTGGATTATTTTTTTTTAGAATTCTATTTAGTGCAAAAACCAGGTTAAAAATACCAATAACATTAATATCAAACAAGTTGATCTTTCCAAGCTTGTAGTAGTATTCTTGATTAAAGCTGCTGTCATTTACTTTTTCTGTAGCAGCAAACAAATTAATGATCTTGTGACCTCTCTTGCTCAACTGACCACATAGCTCTAAATTAAAAGTCTCTGCACCGCCCACAAAATCTTTTATTCCTGATATAGAAATGATTGTTAATTTTTTTTTATTTCTCATTTGTAAGTAAAAGCCTATGCTTATCCATAAAGAGCTTATAATTATTGCTTTCTTTTATCTGTTTTTGACATTTATTTACCAATTTTAATCTTGATGTTTCGTCCAAAAACAATATTCTTAGAACCTTTTTTGCGATACTTTTAGGATTTACCCTGGCAATTAAATTCTCATCTATTTTGGACAAAACAAACGGAATGTTGCCAACATTCGTTCCAACAACTGGAGCACCGCAAGCCAAAGCTTCAATTAGCGTATAGCCAAAGGTCTCCAAGTCACTAGATATGATCAAAGCCACATCAGCTGCTTGATAATAGCTGATTGCTTTTTTTCTGTTTGCCCCAGTAATAAAAACCACATGCTCGCCAAGTTTAGCTGTAGAAACCTGCCTGTAACAATCTGCCAAATAATTTTGATTGTAAGCATCTTGAGCTGGAGAAACTATAAGCAAGCTAATATTTTTTATTTCTTTTACAATTTCCGCCATTGCCGCTATGGCCGCTAAAATGTTTTTTCTTGGCTCAACTCTAGAGACTAGAACTATTAGCTTACATTCATTAGAAAAACCCAATTTTTGTTTTATTATTTTTTTTTGATCAGTTGAGACAGTTCTGTAATTATTGTTATCAATAGCTCCAGGAATAACATGAATTTTTTGCTGATTAATAGCAAATTCTGCTATTATTTTTTGTTTGGCATAATGACTTAAAACAATGACTCCCAAAGCTTTTTTTAAAACATAATTCTGAATAAACTTATAAAATAAAATGCTTGGACCAAATTTAATTTTTCTTTTAATGCCTCCCAAAAACTTGTATTTTTTTGGAGGAGTTATGGTAGATTTAATTTCCAAATATCTAACTCCATGAACAACTGTGTATTTTTTTGCGTTAGGAAAAAAATTAAACAAACAAATAATAAATGGAGCAGTATACAAATGTAAAAAGATATGGCTATACTTTTTTTTCTTTACTAAAGAATTAACAAAACATACGAATGAAAGAAATCTAGAAAAACCTAGTCCCAAAAAGTTAAATTTTCGCTCATTAAAAAATAATAGCCTAAATTTTGAATCACTTTTCAAATAAGGATCTTGAAAATAAGTTAAACAATCAATTTTGTTCCCATATTTTTTAAATATGGTTGCAAACTCATTAACATAAGTTTCTGCTCCTCCAATAAAGTGAAGTCCGTCCGTAATTACCAAAACAGATAATTTTTTCATATTTACCAAGCAATTGTGGCCATCTTAACAGAGGAGCTTAATAATTTCCAGACTTTATTATGGAGACAAAAACAAGCTTTCTAAAGCTAAGTGCTATTGCTTAAGACTTACAACAAGTTAAAATTCAATCTGCATGATATCAGTTATTTTGGCCACCAAAGACAGAAGCGAGCATCTCGCTAGATGCCTTGACTCTATTATAAAAAACAGCGAAATAAATTTTGAGATACTGGTGATTGATCAAAGCAGAAACAACTTATCAGAAATTGTTGCTAAAACTTTTAAAAAATCAAAAATTATTTATCACCACTTAAATAAAGCAAAAAAATCTGAAGCTTTAAATCTTGGAATCAGCATGGCAAAAGGAAATATTTTAGCTTTTACAGATGATGACTGCATTGTTTCACACAACTGGCTTTATTCCATTAAAAAAACATTCCAAGAAGATAAAAAAATAAAAATGTTGTTTGGCAAGAGCATGCCTTATCAAGAAAAAAAGCATCCAAATTTAGTTTGCCCTTCAGTTTTTACCATGGATTCAGATCATGTCATCAGCAAACCAACTTTTCATGCAGAAAAAATTGGCTTTGGAAACAATATGGCAATCAGGAGAGACAGTTTACTAGATAAAAGTATTTATTTCGCCAGTTGGCTTGGACCCGGTTCTGCAGCTCATGCTGCAGAAGATGCTGAAATATCACTGAGAATGTTGATGAGCGGTAACAAGATTAGATATAACTCAAAAATTCTAGTTTTTCACAATAAATGGTTAAACGAAAAAGAAAGTTTCACACAAATGCTCCAATATTTATGTGGAGAAACAGCCTGTTATGGATATTATTTTTTTAAAGGGCATGCTTTCACAAAAAGAATAATTTGGTACAACTTTAATGACAGTAAAAATAAATTTAAGAAATTACTGAAAATAATGCTGCAAAAAGGAGATGTTAATCTTCAGGATTGGATAAAAGTTTTTCGAGAGCTATTTTTTAGATCAAAGGGAATGATGATAGGCTTCATTCAAAGCAAAAAAATACAACTATTTGCCAACAACAATAATGACGTCGGTGGCTAGTTTTTTACCAAAAAACCTTCCGGCTGAAGTAAAATTCAGCAGCCTGTCTCTAAAAATAAGATTATCCAAGAAATTTCTTCTATAAAGAGCATGATAATACATCTGAGAACGAAACTTAAATTTGGAAATATGTTTAGATATGGTATTTTCAGAAAACTGACGTCCGATCAAGCATTTTTCATGATATGAAGACTCAAAAACCCTTTGGCTAACTTTTCGCCATTGCATCTTGTTATTAGTTATCACAAAAACATCTGATTTTGCTGGAGTAATAGAGGTCATAAGAAACAACACTCCACCAGGCTTTAGAAGTTTATAAATTTTTTTAAACCAAGCTTTTAGGTATCTGTTTGGAATATGTTGGATAATATGGCAACAAATGATACAGTCAAAAAAATTGGCGGGAAATTCCACATTTAAAAAGTCTCCAACAACTAATTCTGTTTTTTTTAAAATCTTTGGGGCAATATTTCTCCTTGCATTCTTTATTCTTTTTTTGTCTGGATCAATGGCAACTATAGTTTCAAAGTGAGAATAAATTTTTTCACTAAGTCTTCCATCTCCACAACCAATGTCTAATAAAGAACCAGCCTTATTGTTGACCAAGTATTCGGAAAACAATTTATCCAAAACATAGTCTTCTGACTGTTGCCAATAGTCGCGAAACGGCTCGTTGATAGCAACAAACTCATTTATACCTGTACTAGAATTGTCAAAGTAAGAATAAGTGTTTAAATTTTTATTCATGTTTATTTTTTTGCAACAAAATAAATCAGATCACAAGCGGCAGCCAAATCTTGAAAGATGTGGCTAGTATATAGAATAGTCATTTTTTGCTTAAACGTATCCTTCATTGCTAACTTAGTTTTCCTCTGAAACTCCTCATCCCCCATGTTCATCACCTCATCCAACAGCAAGATCTCAGGCTCAGCGTGAATCGCCACGCTGAAACCTAGCCTCAGTTTCATCCCACTGGAATAAGTATAAAGCGGCGCGGTGATAAAGTCACCAATGCCAGCAAAATCCACAATTTGGGCAAACTTGGATTCGATCTCAGGGCGGGACATGCCAATCACCAGGCCGTTGAGAAAAATGTTTTCTTGACCAGTCAGATCGGGGTGAAAACCCGCCTCCAAATCGATCAGAGAAATAATCCGCCCTTTGGTGCGCACTCGCCCTTCAGTGGGCGCGCTAATGCCCGCGATCAACTTGAGTAGAGTCGTCTTGCCGGCGCCGTTGGGACCATAAAAGCCCACTTTCTCACCGCGGTGAACCTGCAAATCAACCCCCCGCAGCGCCCAGTACTCCTCGCGCGGCTTGAAGCGCAGCAGCCGCCCCACATCCTCCGCCAGAGTCGGCTTCTCGTGATGGACAATGTATTTCTTGCCCACCTCCCGTAGATCAATCACCACCTCACTGTGGCGGCTGGTCTTGCGCAAAACTTGTTCAGTCAAAATAGTCATCGCAGACTTTCTAGCGGCAGTCGCCCCACTCTGGTGATGCAATGAAAAACCTTAATAGCTGCCGAACTCGTGAATAATGCTGGCTTGAAAAGAGACATTGAAAAAACTGCGTGGTCACTAAAAAGAATAGTATGGCTGTGTAACAGTTTTTTCATGGAGCGAAAACAAGATTGCCAAACAAATTCTAGCAAAGTTTGCGTTGAGCGTTCTTTTTTCAAGCTAGCATTATTTATGAGTTTCATAGCCAATCATCGAAATTTTTACTCTCCCTCCTGAACACCAGCACCCCCGCATACAAAACCACCCCGATCATCACCACTCCCACCCACCACAACTCAGGTAGCGTCAGCGGCAGGCCCATCAACGCATAGTGAAACAATTCCACAATTAGGGTCATGGGGTTGAGATAAAATAGCGGCCGCAGTAGCTCAGGCAATAAATTAAGGGCATAAATCACCGGCGTGCTGTAAAACCACAGCATCACCGCCAGCTGGACGATAAAGCTGACATCACGAAAACGCACGTTGAGGGTGGCGGTCAGCAAAGTCAGTCCCACCGTAAACAGCAACGCCAAAGCCAAAGCCGGCAGCAGCCAACCCATCCGCGCTATATATAGTAGCAATTCCCACAGCGAGTAGCTCTCTAACCACCACTTGTCGACCACTAGCGCCACCAGCAACAAGCCCAAGGCCACCAAAAAGTGAAACAGGTTGGACAAAATGATCGAGAGCACAATCGCCTCGCGGGGAAAACGGGCTTTCTTGATCAGATTGCGCTCATAAAAAAAAGCCGGCGTCCCTTTGGTCAGGCTCTGGGCGAAAAAATTCCAGGGCAACAGCCCCGCAAACAGGAACAAAAAATAATTATCTACCTGCACCGGCACGAAAAATTGAAACACCACCCCCATCACCAACATCTGCGACAGCGGATTGATCACAATCCACAAAAACCCCAACAGCGCCCGTTTGTAACGTGCCTTGATTTCTTTGGCGGTCATCGCGTGCAAAAAATCCAACCAATAGCGATGATTTGCGAGAAATTTTGACATGAATAGATCAAAAGATAGCAGAAAACACACAAAAAGCAAACAGGGTAGGTGAGACAATACCTTTTGTGCAATTCATCCGTCGGCAAATGCTAGATTT
>CAZIBP010000011.1:0-26539 GCA_964537665.1 uncultured Pseudomonadales bacterium | reverse complement strand
TATCGATTGCCAATCGTACGGTCAAAGAAAGTCAAAGTAATCTTGCTCAAGAAGATAATGCCAGAGTTTTTAGCACCGCTGAATCAGGTATTCAACAAGCATTAGGCAACATTTTTCAATTTGAAAGTGACCAAAACGGAACTTTACCAGCAGAATTTTCTTTTGCGGATAACAATCTCAATCAGGTTAGCATTGTTGCTGAAAACACTTTTGAAGGTTACGTGGCTGAAAAAAACACTCTGGAAATCAAAATCAACAACTCTCAAACTGGCAATGTTATTTTGCATTGGTCAAAAAGTACTTGTGCTCAAGGAGCAGCCAATTTATTAATTGGGCATTATTTCCTTAATGCTGGTAGCTACGATGTTAATTATTATTTAGTCGGTGACTGTCCGACCTATAGCGATCAAAACTTAATCAGCTCTATTGCTTCAACCATAAGTCCTTACCAATTTAAATATGTTATCAACGTTAATAGCAGTAACAATCAGTCTGCTTTCCTCAGAATTTTTCCACTTGGTCAAGGCACAGATGTCAATTTAAAAGCTGCTACTGGATTACTTTCAAATTCTCAATACACAATTCTTTCTTTGGCTCAAATGCCTGATGGTTCCAGCGCCAAAGCAATTGAAGTTAAAAGGTCAATTCCCAGTGCTCCAGCCTTCATGGATTTCGCCTTAGTTAGTGGAGGAAATTTGAACAAATAAAACTATATGTCAATTACTGCCCTAGATATTGGCACACACTCGATCAAAATTGTGGTCGCCAAAGAAAATAAGAATCAAATAATTAAATCCGTTGAAATTAATAATAAATTAGGTCTGGTAGTTCCCAAAAGCGAACAAGAAGCGTTGCAATTTGCCGAATTAATGGTCAATCTGTTTCATGATTATAAACTTGATCAAAGTGATGTGCGATTGAGCTTGCCAGAATATTTAGTCACTAGCAAAGTCATTGAAATTCCATTCCTCAATGAAGCAGAATTAGCCTCAGCAATTGGTTGGCAAGCTGAACAAGCCATCCCTATTCCCAAAAATGATTTGTCTCTACAGTATCAGGTCATACAGCAACCAGACAAAAAAACACCCAATGCCACCATGAAAGTTTTGCTAGTTGGCTCACGTAAGTCACTGGTAGAAAAGATTAATAATGCTTTCCTCAATATTGGTATTGAAGCAACCCTAATGGAAACTCAAATATTTTCAGTGATTCGTTCTCTAGATATTGATTCTAGTGATCCAGAAACCATAGTTCTACAAATGGGAGCTAGCGGCAATGATATTGCTGTCATTGCCAATGGCATGTTTGAGTTTGTTTTTAACTCCAAAACTGGCAGCACTCTGATTGACGCCAGTATTGCCCAAAGTTTTAATCTTGATAAAAAACAGGCAGAAGAATACAAGATCAACTATGGCTTAGATCCAAATCAATTGGAAGGCAAACTCAGTCAAGTAATTGCCCCTGTTATCAATAACCTAATTGTTGACTTGCAAAAAACCATTCGTTTTTTCAGCCAGAATCATCCTGAACAAAAAATCAAAAGAATTGTTCTTTCAGGTGGACCAGCCCAAATGAATGGCTTAATTGAGAAAGTTAGCCAAGCACTTAATTTGGAAGTGTTACAAGCAGCTCCTTTTGCCAAAGCCAAAGGGCAAATTCCAGACAAAAATCAGCTGAGCTTTAGTGTTTGCATGGGTCTAGTTGCTAGAAAACTATGATTAATATCAATTTCTTAGTTAATCGTGTCAACCAAAAAGACAAGCAAAAAGAACGAGATAAGAAAATTTTTCGTCTGAGTACTTATGTTCTGTTGGCCATTTTTTTACTCATGGTTGCAACTGTAACTTTTAAGTTAATTAATAATCTAAAAATTAATAACGCCGAGAAAAAAATTAAAGAATATAAGGAAAGTATTCTGGGTCAGGAAGAAACTGAAATTAACTACCTAATTTTTGTCAATAAAATTAAGGTGATCAGCGAGATCTACCAAAAACGTAGTAATAAACAAGAAGCAATGAACTATTTTTCCAACGCCTTTACTGGCAAGGCAGAAATTATTGGTATGAACTACCAAGAAGACCAAGGCGGATTAGTTTTGCAATTGAACAGTGATAATGTTTTTCAACTACAAGAAGTTAACGAAATTCTTGACTCAGATAATCTGCGTCAGCAATATCAGAATTTAGAAAAAAGCATTTTAACTCGCACTGAACTTGGCAACTACAAATTAACTCTCAAGTTGGAACTCAAAACAGATGATCGAAAATAAAAATGAATTTAACTGGAAATTATTTTGGAATACTCGCAAAGAATTTGTTTTGGCAGTTTTATTTTTCATTCTAAGCGCCATGATTTTACTAATCGGTATCATTAGGCAAATCTCACCAATCAGAAAAGACATCAGCAAGTTAAAAGAAAGAGAAGTAGAACTTGAAAAGTTCTACGAAAAAGCCGAACAACTAAAAGAGTTAGCTATCGACCCAAATTTCAATAAATCCTCGGATATTGATCGGGTGCTGCCTTCACATAAGCCATTGTTAGAAATCCTTAACAACCTTAATCAGGTGGCAAACACTTCTGAAGTGGTGATTAAAAATTTCACTCTCAACCCTGGCGAAATCGCCTCAGACACCACAAAAGTGAAAAAAAGCACCAGTAATCAAAAATATGATTATTTGGATCTAGACTTCAGCGTTAGCGGACCATTGTGGAAAATTCAAAAATTTCTTAATCTGATTGAACAGGTAACTCCCATCAGCACCATCACTAGCATTTCTATCAATCGTAATATTGATGAAGACAAAGATGCTTTAGCACAAGCTGATTTAATTTTGCGTAGTTTTTATTTCACTCAACCCATTAAAACTACCATTACTAGTCCCTTACCAGAAATAGCCGATGCGGAAAGACAAATTATTGACAACATTAATGAATTAATTCCAAATAATTTGCAAAAACAAGAAAACATCATTAAGGGTGATCGAGGCAACCTTTTTGGTTTACAAAATCAAAGTGTTGAAGAACTAGAAAAGACACTCAATAAAGAAGAATAAAATTATTCTTCAATGACAACTCTAACTCGTAAATGATCTTTGACCGCTCTTACTTGGGCCAGTTTGCGGATGGCTTTAATCATGTTGCCACCTCGACCAATGACGCGACCGATATCATCTGGGTGAAGCTTAAGCTTGTAGACAGTTAAGCCCATTTCCTCAACTTCATTAATTTCCAAATCCTCTGGGTGTTCCACCATGCGTAACAAAATAAATTCAAGTAAACTTTTCATATTTTAAGCTTGTGGAGCTTCTTGCTTAGTTGTAACTTCTTCTGTTGCTTCAGTTTTTTCTACTTTTTCAGCAGTAGCGGCGGCCTTAGCCTTAGCTTTTTTAGATAAACCAGCTTTTTTGGCTGGGAAAGGATTGCCGGACTGAAAACGCTTGAAAAGAGCGGCGACAGTTTCGGTTGGTTTGGCTCCCTTTTGCACCCATTCTTCATAGGCTTTGATATCAATTGTTAATTGTTTAGGTGCCACTGGACTATAATGACCAATTAGAGCGGTGTATTTACCGTCCCTCTTATCGCGAGCTTCATTAATCACAATGCGATAATGAGCTTGATGTTTTTTACCGAATCTAGCAAGTTTGATTTTTAGCATAGAACTAATATTATTTTCCTTTGTAAGGAGATTATTGTACCCTAAATCTATAATTTCTCAAGCGATCTTTTTGAGGGCGGCGGCGGCGGCGGCCTGTTGAGCCAGTTGCTTACTATGGCCAACTCCGACTCCCCAAACTTCCTCACCCACCAGAACTTCGATGGTAAATTCCTTGTCATGATCAGGACCAGTTGCCTGCACAACTCGATAAATTGGAGTGCTGAGAGAACGAGCCTGAACCTCCTCTTGAAGTAAACTCTTTTGATCTTTATAGCTTTTGTTTTGCAAAATTTCGCTAAATTTGGGGAAAAGATGCTTGGCCAAAAAGATTTGCACCACTTCAAAACCCTGATCCAAATACATGGCTCCGATGACTGCCTCCATTAAATCGGCCAATAAACTTTCATTTTCCCGACCTCCACCTTGTTCTTCACCCTTACTCAAAAACATCTGCTGATCCAAACTCAACTCTTTGGCCAGTTTAGCCAAAGTCTCAGTGCGCACCAAAGCGCTGCGATAAGCAGTTAATTTGCCTTCATTTTCATCTGGTCGATTTTTGTAGAGGTAAAGAGTGGCAGCTAATTCCAAAACTGCATCACCCAAAAATTCCAAGCGCTCATTTGACTCTAGAGCTGTCGTTCCAGATTGGCTCTTCTCATTCAAAGAACTACGATGAGAGAGCGCGGTAATCAAAAGTTCAGGATTTTTAAAATCTAAAATCATACTCTGGAAAGTCTAACCTAATTCATACTCATCATAAACTAATTTGGCCAATTCAGCCACACTAGCATGAGCTTCTTCTGTTAATTCTTTGTAAACAACTTTTTCAGTCAAATTTATATCAAACTCTTGATTGATACGATCAACAATCCGACCAGTATCTACATCAAGATCTAAGCCCAAATCTTCTTCCAAATCGGCATCTGGGACCACTTCTTCAATATCATTACCAGTCACATCAGTGATTAGTTGACGTAAACGGTTAAAAATTTCTGGATCAATTTTTTTCATCTTCTTCTTTCGTAATTACTTCTTCTTGAAATAAAATTTTGCCAAGCACTCCATTGACAAATTTAGCCGAAGTCTCACTGCCAAATTCTTTGGCTAATTCGACTGCCTCATCAATCAAAACCTTTTTGGGCGTTTTTTCTTTCTGACTCTCAAAAATAATTAGACGCATAATGGCCAAATCAACTTTGTTGATTTCGGCGAGTGGTCTCTCTGGAGCATGTAGAGCAATAGCCTGATCAATAGAAGGCACCATTGATTTAATTTCTTCAAGTAAGTTGATTTCAGCTGCCCCAATTAATTCTGGATCTAAATATTGCTGACTATCTGCTTCGAAAGTCTCCGCAAAAAGCAATTGCATCAGAAAAACACGACGTTCATGACGGGCATCACCTGCAACTGAAAGATCATCATCCAAAAAATACATAAAAACTTTAGTAAAAATACAAACAGTAGACTAGGGGAGAAAAAAACTTTTTTCAATAGGCAAAAACAAACACCGTTTAAAGGCCTAAGTTCTTGAGCATCGCCGCCACAAAACTCTGTTTGTGTAAGGGGATAGAATTAGTTTTAGCATCCTTTTTGATGATGGCTTTGTTACCAGCACGACGTTTGCCTTGTTCCACTCTGGTAACTTTGTTCTTTGGTAGTGCACCCATAAATTTCCTTTATCTTTTCTTTAAATTATTCTAGAAAAGATTGATTATAACCGCTCTAGTAGAGAAGCGCAAGATTTGACTAAATTATAGGATATAGGTACAATATGATCTCGAGTGGATTTTATCAATCCTTTGTTTTATTATCTAGTCACATTATAACAAAGAAGGAAAAATAAAAATGGCAAAAGGCTTTGAACAACGAGTAGGAGTATTTGAAGCAAGACAATGGGCTGTAAATGCTTTGAAAAGAGAAAAAATAAATACTAGAGCTCAACAATTGGGCACTCCAGAAAATGCCACCAAACCAGTTGAAACCTTCACCCCAAAACAACTTAAAGCTAAAGAAGAAATAGTTGGCTTGCAACATGGGCAAGACTGGAAAAATCAACAACAAACTGACTGGACGATGCAAGCTCTTAGGGCGCAGCATGAACACGCCGATGCATCTGCACTAGCTAATGCCAGATTGCAACTCGAACCTCAAATGCTAGCTGCGGTTGAGCAAAAAATCGGTCAAAAAGCCAAACAAAAAATCCTAGAGGCGATCAGAATTAGAAAAGCCGGAGCTATAACCATAACAGAAAGCAGCACTGCTAGCACAATTGAACTAGCTAGTGCAGAACAACAGGTGAAATTAGAAGCTGAAAGATTAATTCAACAAGCTCCAGAAAATATTTTGTTAGGTTCAGTGGTCGCGCTGGCGATTTGGGTAATCAATCGATTACCAAATACAGTTTTTAAAATCGCTACAATTGGAGCAGTTCTTACTTTAGTCTTAGCTGCTTGCAGCAACACAAGTGGCACTCCTACCGTAGAATTACCCAACCCAAACACTCCAGTACCTGGAGAAACTACTGGGGCACCAGAAGCTAGTGAAACCGCTCCTGCCACTATCACCATAGAAGCCCCCACTCAAATCACCCAGATAGAGTTTAGTTCAAGTGTTGAGTCAATCTACACTGACACCTTAATCGAGCTAGGCAAGGCTCCTGAGACTGCCACTGACTTTGCCAATCGTATTGGTACAAATGGTCTGGCTCTGATTGATCCGAGATATAACACTTTTCACATAAATGCCTATGGTTTTGAATATGCCCTAAATGAAACTGGAGATACAGCCATTTTTGACATTGTTCAACAAATTAATGGTAAGGATACTTACCTCTACGTCACTCTGGAGGGAGGCATTGCCTGTGCTCAAACTCTCAACCCCAATTTTGATCCAACTGGAGCCCACCTAGATTTCACCGCCACCAATGGCGTAATTGCTAGACTAGTTGATGCGAGTGGTCGAGCTGTTTGTGGGGTTGATCTAAGTGCTTCTAATCCAGGAGAAAGACAGTGGAAAGCTCTCAATGAAAATGGGGACTTAATTGGCGATACCGGAGAAGTTATTGCCACCCCCACTTCTCCAACTGATCCAAATATCAATGAGAGCCCGATTTTGGTTAGTGATCAAGAAGTAATTGCCGCCATTGCCGATAAAATAATCGCTGGCCAAGCCATTGACACTAGTAGTTTGACAATTGAGCAAAGAGTAAGTCTGACTGAAACTTATACTGAAAAACTTAACCAACAAAGAGGAGCCAATCCAGTAATTTATAACAATGAAAGCTATATTGATCCATTAAGTCTCGATTTCTTAGATATTCATGATGGCACTAGCAAACAAGAACAAACCATTCAGATGTATCTACCTGCCTACCCAAACACTGAGGGATATCTAATGGTGAAAACTCCAGATGGATGGATTCAGATCAATAATTCCAAAGATGTTTCCTACGAAGTCACCAGCAATCCCTTTGATCCTAATATTAAATGGCCGGATACAGAAAAGGTTCAGGCCGATTGGTTGGCAGAGCCAGATAAAGGACTTGCTGGTTTAACAATTCCTCAAGCCCTTTTGGGGAGTAAGGCTTACCCAGCTTCTATGGCACCTGTCGTAATTCTTGAAAAACAAATGGGAGAAATAAAAATTGAAGGTTTTGGTATGAATGGCGCATTTAAAGGATTGATTGTTGAAAAAGATAATCAAGGAAATCCAATAGCCGCTAGAGTTGTATTAATTACTGGGCCAATAGTTCTATACGGCGATAATCTATCAGCCATGAGTGGTGGTTCACTAAGAGAAAATTCTGGTTTGTGGAAAAATTTGGAAAAAAATACCTTATATTATATGATTTATATGACCGATCAAAAAAAAGGATTTAGTATCACTTATCCACAATTATCTGGTAGCGTAACAGATGGATATCATGGTTTATCAATCCTTCCTAATCAGAGCAATGATCTTGTTTTGATTTGCGGAAATGCATTGTTACAAATAAACAATTAATTCCAGAAATCAATTTACAATTGATCTTGTTTTGATTTGCGTGATAAACTGTTGTAGTGAAAAAAATTTTGTTTTCATTTTTAATAGTCGTTTTATTTGCAGCAGTTTTCTATTATTTTTTTTACCAAAAAAAACAAAGTAGATTTTTGGAGGGCGAGATCTATAACGAGTTTACTGGAGAATGGGAAGATGTAAAAATCAACTCAAATGGCATAGATAGATCGAAAATAGTTAAAGCAGATAATAATGATGGCCTCCATAATTATTCCATTCTAAAAGGTTATTTTGAAAAGTATGACGAGAAAACAGAAACGTTAACATTAAAAGCAGCAATAGCTTTCACTCAAAATAACTTATTTGAAACTACAAAAGTTAAACTTTCAAAAAAACAAACCGTATATTGTGTACCTGAAAACTACACTGATCCTAATACCGGTGTAAGTTATCCCATGCGCAAACTAACTATTCCAGTCAAAGACAATGCTAATTTATATGTTTTTAGAGAAAAAGCGATCACCTTCGATCAATTTTTAGAACAGAGTAACGATCTAACCCTTCTTTTAATTCAACTGACTGAAGATTTTGACAAGAATAAAACTAATTACGTCAAAAAAATCATTATAACTGGTTTATGCGAATAAAATTCTTTTTTTATTTTCTATCGATTTTTTTAGGCATGTTAGTTATTAATATTAAAGTTCAAGCAGCTTGTGGCGATACCGATTGGGGAGAATGTAGTGGTCCTTGTGGCGTACAAACCAATACATATTCCGGAACTTTAGGATGGTCAGATGATGAGCATTGTGATCCTGGGTTTTGCGCTGAATATAATTGCTATGATGCTGGTCATACTTGTAGTGATCCTAATAGTCCTTACAACTGGAGTCCAGTGGAAGGAGTTTGTTGTGATCAAATTCAGTGCAAACCATGCTCCCAAACAGGTGGCAGCAACTGCATTTACGAAACTGCCACTGTAGTCTGTATGTGCGATCAACCCACCCCCACTCCCACTGGCGGCACCAGAACTCCTACGCCTACACTAACACCTCCAACTGCTACGCCTACACTAACACCTCCAACTGCTACGCTGATTACTGGCAGAATTCAAACAGATATGGGTGCAGCCATGAGCGGCTCTTTTTGCACACAGGCCACCGACTCACCCCTCAATCTTTCTGGCCTAGTTTTAAGGGCTTCTAATGGCACCAATATATATAGTGCCAGCTTTGGCTTGACCAATGGAAACTATAGTATCGACACTAATTTTAACACCGGGAATTACACTGTAACTCTGAACCTAGCCAACCAAACTGGCCCCACTGATTATGTTTGTTCCTGTCCTGCTCCAATTGACCCAAATAATCCTTATCGTTGTCGATACACTGGTGTTAATTCTCCCATGGGGAATGTCAATTTTTACTTGCGCGAATACAATCTTTCCAACACCTCCTGGTTCCAAGTTTTTGGCAGCAATTTCTTCTCACAAGGTGGTATTACCAGCAATGTTCCATATAGTTTTTGTTCTACCGATGCCAGTTGTCAGGCAGCTCTGTCAGTGCCCAAGACAGGTTCTAGCAATCAACTAGCTAGTGGTTTTCCTTTGATTAGTCTTGCCAACCGTAATCAAATCAAGAGTAGTCCGAGCAGTAGTGCTTATCGCAATTACTTGCATCTAGCAACTCGCACTAGCAATACGAATGCTTATTCTGTCAGCTCCAACCTCAACCAACTTTCTTATGATTACTTTTACAATTTGGCTGAAAGTTCAGTTACTAACATCGGTAATGGTCAAGATCTAGAGCCACTTTTTAATGACTGGAGAACTAGTGGTTGGTGGCAAAGTGGAGAAGTTAATTATGTCAAAGTAGATGGCAACGTGAGTATTGATGAAAGTCAAGGTTTCTTCCTAAATGCAAGTCAGAAATTAGTTGTTTTTGTTGATGGCAACTTAACTTTTGATGATAGTAATCCTAATGATGTTAATCGCAAAATAACTAGCGTCAATAGTGGAGGTTTACTGGTCTTTTTCGTCAAGGGTGATATTATCATTACTCCAGATGTAGGCTATGAACTCAACCCAGCTGCTCCAACAGTACCAGCTGTTTCCAATGCCAATAGTAACTTAGTTGGTGTTTTTCTGGCTGATGGCAATCTCACTATTCAGAGTAAAGTTGCCGTAGGTGAAGCATTGCCAGACAAAAAATTTATTGGTTCCGGAACTTTTGTTGGCTGGACCAATGTTAACTTGAGTCGCACTTTTGATGATGGTAATTTAGGTGCTATTCTCAACAACAATCAAGCCATTGATAACTTTATCTATCGACCAGATTTTCTAGCCAATTGGCCGCTCAAAATTAAAGCTAGCATTAGCAACTGGCGAGAGATTGATCCACAATTAATCGCGCCATAGCTATGCAAAAAGCCTTTACTTTACTGGAATTATTAATCACTTCTAGTATTACCGCCTTGATGATGTTAGCTATTAGTAGTCTTTTTATCACTTTTTTAGCCACTGCTTATAAAAGTCGCATCAGCCAAAACCTCCGCGAGTCAGGTGGCAATGCCACCCGACAAATTATTGACATGATACGTAGTGCCAATGAAATTACTTCTACATGCGATAGCTCTAGACCACTTAACTATATTACCCTAATTGGCTATGATGGCTTGGAAACTACCATCAAAGAAGATAGTGACCGCATCGCTTCGATTTCTGCTAATAGCAAATTTTACCTCACTGAAAAAAGTGCTAGCACTGACTATTTACGCAATTTAACTTTCAATTGTTATCCTACAGTTGAAAACAAAAAATACATTGAAGTTAGCTTCAGCCTACAAGTGGGAGAGGGAACAGCCACGAACAACGCTCGTGTTACCAGTTTAGATTTTGGCTCTGGTATCGCCACTAGAAATTAGTAGTTTTCAAAATTCTGCTCCAGAGACAAATCCTTAGTTTTATTTCCATCATCCCAGCGTATTTGAATTTCAATGTTTACGTTGTCTGCATCATTAAAATTGACTAAAGCTTCCCTTTTGAAGCTATATCTAGCAGCCTCCAAGAGATCGTTGTTGGTACAAGCACCCAATTTGGCTGAGATACTAGCTACAGAAGTTGGCAAACTGCTCACACAATACAATCCTCCATCAGTCAATGGGGTAGAGAAACCATGCCAACTATTAATTAAACGTTCTTTGCGAAAAAATTCCAGAGCTTCTTGAGCTTTTTGTAGAGCTAGTTGCTTTTTTTCATTACTTCCAGCCAATTTAACTGACATCGACATCATGGCACTAACAGCCGTTAGGACAATTGCGATGATTGACACTGCAACTAGAATTTCCACCAAAGTAGAACCAGTTTGTTTATTGGTACTGCACATCAACCGCCCCTCCTTGATCAAAATTAAAAATAACTTGGTTGTCATTGCGCTGAAGCAGCGCACTACCACTTGCCACTCCAATATTATTTAATAAAATTACCGCTCCTCGCAGAGGCAAGAATGAAATTTTGAAATTTTTGTCAAGGGTAGTCCCACTCTGCGTAATTGAATAAGTCTCATAAGTCAATAAATTATTATTGGTACAACGCAAGGCCGCAGTGAAAACCAGCTGCTCATCTACTGTCTCACTAGAAGAAAGTTCAATTGCTTTTAGTTGAGCGCAAAACCCCAATTCTTCATTACCTAAAAAGCCATTCTGAGCTTTAGAACGAGCATCTTTCAACATTGCTTCAACGCTTGCTCCAGACTGATAAAGCCTCTGTTGATCCAAGAAACGCAAATAATTAACCACTCCAATTGATAAAGAAATTACCATCACCGTTACAGTTATCAACAATTCAATAAAAGTGAAAGCTTTTTGTCCTTTAGAGTGCGATGACGTCATAGGTTTCTGCATCTGGCTCCAAAACTGCTCGCAAAGTTACCTTGATGCAAGTGGTCCCGCTAATTGCAGAACAAGTTGCCTGATAGGTGTAGGGAGCAATATTTTTTGGATCCACCAAAGATGATTCTGATAAATACTCATCAGTGTAAAGACTAGTTACCAAACTATCAAAACTGACAGTGGTTGAATTGGCATAATAAGTGTTGTCCTGTTTATATATGGTCAAGGCCTGTCTAAGAGTCTCTAAATCGGCTTTGCGCTTAGCATTACGACTACTAATCGCAGTTTGACTAAAACTCACTAAACCAATAGCTGTTAATAAAATAATAATGGTGGCAGACACCAGAAGTTCAATCATGGTGAAAGCTTGTTGAGTTTTTTTCATTTTTAATCTATTTAAAAAATAAGCTTTTTTACTGTAAATTACTTAAGCAATAATAATCACCAGCTCCGTAACTGCAACTGGTATCACCCGCATTAGGAAAGGCGCTAGCATTACCAGCCGTACTTTCCAAAAGTGCACAAGCACAAAAAGCGTCAACGCCTAAAGTCATATAATAATCTGGATGACCAGCAAATAATTTAGGATCTTCTGGCAAACCAGCGGGAAAAATTGTGACGTCACCGGCTTCAGTGAGAGTGATGGGATAAGCATTTTCTCTCGAGTAATATTGTTCAAAACCGTTTTGGATTGCTTTAATGTCGGCTTTACGTCTAGCATCACGGCTTTTTTTCTGAGCAGTGGAAAAAGCTGCTGTTCCAAGTGCCACCAATATACCAATAATTGAGATCACCACCAAAATCTCCAAAAGAGTAAAGCCGTTTTTTTTCATACTAGTTTACCTTGATAATCATCTTAGCCAATTCGTTGTCAACTGACAACACCCCACGCGCATCTAGGGCTGTTAATTTAACGTTAAAATAGCAATTTCCTGTCTGGCAAGTATATATGTGATCAAAACTATCTTGCAAATTGGTACTCTGGAAAATTTGCCCATCTCCCAAATCTATAGTTACTTGTACCGGCAAAGCCAATTCATCATCGCTTTGATTGATTAAGTTTTTGGAAAAAATTGTTTGTAATTTTTCCAAAAATGATTGTTTTTGTTCCTTATTTAGTTGACCAGTAAAAACATCAGTTTTACCATTACCAAGAACATAAGATAAAGTAACTGCCTCACCAGAACCAACTTCAATCGTTCTAGTCTCATCATCAAGAGCTGGTCGACCATTAAAAGATAAAACGACTGGGCGAAGCAAGCACGATGTAAAGCAACTCTTGGGACAATCGTTCACTGCAGTAATTTGCTCACCAAGTCCACTCTCAACTTCCAGACTACAGCAGCGGTAATTGTGAGCTTGGCAAGAACTCAGCGGACCAGCTTCGTAATCTAAATCTGGCTTAAAGAAATAGTTGGAATGCATTTCTTGATTGTCAGTATAAACAAACAACTCTCGTCCTAATGCGCTCAACTCAATGAAAAAAGGCAATTCGCGTTGATCAATTAAAAAACCTGAACCAGACGTTTTCTTAAAAAGTAGAGGAGGGAGCTTTTTGCTTGCTAAAACAATTGGTGCCGCCACAAAATCAGCACAAACTACTTCCAGATTATATTCTTTATTGGAAATAAATCTAATTTGCGTCCAATAGTCTTGGCTGTAATCAAACTGACGCACGCATTGTTCAGCATAATTTTTTCTAAACAAATTATTATAATCTGACTTGAGCATGCTTGAACCATAAACCAATAAAACTTCTCGGCCAAGAAAAAAACCAATTAAACTAAAAATAAAAATTCCAAGTAAAGAAAAAAGAAAAAACCGAAGGATACGCATATGTTATTTTTTTACAAAGATTTGCTAAAAAAACAAGTTAAAGTACCATTGCCAAATTACTTCTCCAAAACCAAAACTAATTATTGCCGCCGCAATCAAAAAAGGCGCAAATGGCAAGGCCTGACCGATTTTTTTTCTTCCTGTAATTAATACCAGCATAGCAAAAATTCCCCCAATAATAAAAGCCAAAAAAATACTCAAGACAATTTTTGGCCAAGACAAGATCAGAGCTAAAGGCATCATTAATTTAATATCTCCCAGACCTAAAGCCTCTTTTTTTAATAATTTTCTTGCCAAAAAATAAAGAGAGCAAAAAAATCCAGTGGAAAAAAATAAAGCCAAAATAGGTAATTGCCATCCTTGACCAAACAGCATCTGCCAAAAAAGTGCCAAAATGCTAAGTAAAATTACAAAAAAATCTGGTACAAGAAAATACTGCAAATCAGCCAAGAAAACAAACAAAAGAGTAAAAAGAATTAGAAAACCAAGTATTAATTGTAAAGGCGGCAAATTTTGTAAAAAAGGTGAATTAAGATAAATGAAATAAAAAGCTATACCCAGCAAAAAAGCCAATAATTCAGTCAAGAAATAAAGTAGAGGAATTTTTTTTTGACAGAAACGACACTTTCCACCAAGAATAATAAATGAAAAAAGGGGAACATTGTCATGCCAAGTTATTTGCTTGTGACAATAATCACATTTAGAGCGACCTTTGCTAAATGATTGTTCTCTGGCAGTCCGGAAAATAACCACATTAAAGAAGCTTGCTAGGACGGCCAAGAAAAAAGAGAAACAAAACGCTAGACTTAACTCATAAAACAGCATTGATCGCAATTATGGCAAACAGATATACTCTACACCATCAGCACAAATTGAAGCGGCTGCATCCTTTAAATCGTCTGGTAAACCAGTTCCAGAGGTATCTGCACAACGAGTGGCAGCTTCTTCTTGCATGGCTCCAGACTGAGGTTTGAAACACACGTACATACTGCTACCCGGCTCACCATTGTAGTAGACATATAAATGGTTGTAGTCAGTTTTGGTAATTTTATCCACAAAACTGCGTTTTACTTCATTGGTTCCAACACAAGTCCCATCAGCATTACCATTGGCAATTTTGTCCAAAACATAACAAGGAGTAGTAGCATTATCGCCCCAAGCAGTGATTGAACCACTCTCTAAACTAATAGCAGTGTCACCAGCTACCCCTCTCCAAGCTAAAGTGGAAGTATCGTTTGGGTTGGTTACCCAAGGGTAATAACCTTTGTAAGCATAGAAACGATCAATGGCACTTAGAAGCTGCTCAGCATCAGAACGAGACCCAGTATCACGACCACGATTGATTTGTTCGATAGGATTGATGGCCGCCAAAACCGCTACGGCTAAGATGCCTAAAATAGCAATCACGATCAATAACTCAATCATGGTAAAAGCTGCTTGATTTCTAACTTTTTGCAAAAAATTTATTTTTTTCATAGAATTACCCTCAAAGTACGAAAGCCTCTTCCAGTTTAGCCTAAATATCTAATCCTTTTCAAGTACTAGAATTGACTAGTCAGACTGTAAATTGGCATGATGATAGCGATCACAATAAAGCCCACCCCAAGACCAAGCAAAATCATGATCATTGGCTCAATAGCAGTGGTTAAATTCTTAATTGCGTACTCGCTTTCCTTTTCAAAATATTCCGAAATTTTGGCCAAAATTTCGTCCATTTTGCCAGTTTCTTCACCTACCGCAATCATTTGATAGAGAATAGGGGGAAAATTTTCATAGTGAGCAATCGCGTCAGAAAGAGTTACTCCTTTTTCCACTTGTTTATTCACTTCCTTGAGTTGTTCTCGATAAACAGCGCTGCCAATGGCGGAAGCCACAATATCTAGGGCTTCTAGTAAAGACACACCTGCCCCAAGTAGCAATGACAAGGTGCGAGTGAAATCTGTCAAAACAATTTTTTGCTTCAAGACTCCAATGATTGGCATTTTTAGAAAAAAGCCATCAATCGATTTTTCCCCACGCGGAGTTTTTTTCCAAGTCCTAAGGGAAAGAAAAGCTCCAAAAATAAAAATGGCCAAAGCCCACCATGCATCCACAAAAAAATTAGAAATACTCATTAAAACTCTAGTTGCCGCTGGCAAATCCGCTCCAAAATCTTTATACATTTCCGTTAACTTGGGAATCACTGCCACCATCATCACCACCACCACTGCCACCATCGCTAAAATAATAATCACCGGATACACCATTGCCCCTCTAGTCTTGGCTCTAAAATCTTTCTCTTTTTCCATTGTAATAGCCAAACGCTCTAGAACATCGTCAAGTACACCACCAACTTCACCAGCTTTGACCAACTGAACGTAAATTCTGGAAAAGTTCTCTTTGTATTTAGCTAAGGCTGTTGAAAAACTTAAACCACCCTCCACATCTTTAAGTAAATTACCAGTCAACTTGGCCATTTCTGATTTGCCTTGTTCCTCTAAAATAGATAGAGCTGTTGCCAGCGGTAAACCAGCATTAATCATAGTCGCTAGCTGTCTAGTGAAATTAACTAAATCCTCAAACTTAACTCTATTGTTGTGAGCTAAACTATTCAATACACCATCTTGTTGGCCAAGTGGAACCACATCGATCACAAATAAATCTCGACCCATCAAAGTTGAAACTGCCTGCATACGAGAAGCAGCTTCAACTTTGCCTTTGATGTTTTCTCCTTGCTTATTTTTGACTAAATATTTAAAAATTGGCATAAACTCAAGAACCCATCAATCTCATAAGTTCGTTTGGTCTAAATGATCTTGAAATAGCGGTTTCTTTACTAATAATTTTTTGATTAAGTAAATCCAAAAGATGGTTTTCCATCAGCATCATGCCTGAACTAGAAGATGTTTGGATCACTCCATCAATCTGAAAAACCTTTTCCTCACGAATCAGGTTGGAAATAGCTGGGGTGTTAAGCATGATCTCAACCGCAGCAATGCGCCCACCATAAATTTTGGGCACCAAACGTTGCGACACAACAGCATTAAGCACTGTAGAAAGCTGCTGACGAACTTGGGCTTGCTGATGAGCAGGAAAAACATCCACAATGCGATCAATTGTTTGTGACGAAGTGTTGGTGTGCAAAGTGGCAAAAACCAAATGACCAGTCTCTGCCAAAGTCAAGGTCAAAGAAATAGTTTCAAAATCACGCATTTCTCCAACTAGAACAACATCTGGATCACTGCGTAAAGCAGAACGCAGTGCAGCTTGCCAAGCATTAGTATCTTTACCAACTTCACGTTGAGAAATGATACTTTTGGCTGATTTATAAACAAACTCAATCGGATCCTCAATTGTTAAAATATGACGACTCTCATTTTGGTTAATCTCATCAATGATTGCCGCCAAAGAAGTTGATTTGCCCTCCCCAGTTGGACCAGTAAATAAAACTAAACCTTGATTATAGTTTGAAAAACTGTGAAAAATTTTTGGTAAACCCAAATCATCGACGCTTAAAATAGCATCAGGGATTAAACGCAGAGCCGCAGCATAGCTCTCCATTTGTCTATACACATTAATTCTAAAACGACCCTTATTGGCAAATTGATAAGCTAAATCAATTTCTTTGTTTTGCTCTAAATTTTGACGCTGTTCTTTAGATAAAATCGCAAAAATCAAGGACTCAACTTGATCTTTATTCAAGATCTGTGGTCCAGCTGGAAAACTTAAAACACCATTCACTCTAACCGAAATGGGCGATCCAGCCAACAAATGGATGTCTGAACCTTGATTATCAATGGTAAATTGTAATAAATCTTGAATTTGCATGATTTAAATATTCTTATTTGACCTCAGCTACTCTCAGAACTTCTTCAATGGTGGTTAAACCCTCCAAAGCCTTGAGGTAACCATCTTGTTTCATCAGCATCATTCCCTGTTTGAGAGCAATCGCTTCAAGATCAGCCTCGGAGCTGCGCTTCATAATTAATTGAGAAATTTCTGAACTGATATCCATCACTTCAAAAATAGCAATTCGACCCTTGTAGTCAGGTTCGTGTAAAGGTCTGCTTTCTGCTGGACGAAAAAGAGTAATGTTTTCTGGATCTTTATTGTTTTCTCGACAAAAAGCTAAAAAGAGCGGACCCAAGACTTCTTTAATGTTTTGTAAAACAGTTTGGTCAGGTTTATATTCTTCCTTGTATTTTGGATTAATGCGCCTGACCACTCTCTGACCCAAAGTCAGAAGCATTGAGGAAGACAATAAAAATGGCTCTGCACCCATATCTAGTAAGCGAGGTAAAGCTCCAGCTGCACTATTAGTGTGTAGAGTAGAGAAAACCAAATGACCAGTCAAAGATGCTTGTAAAGCCAAATCAGCCGTTTCATTGTCACGAATTTCTCCCACCATCACAATGTCTGGATCTTGACGTAAAAAAGAGCGCAAACCAGATGCAAAGGTTAAACCAGCTTTGGGATTAACTTGCACCTGACTAACACCAGGAATTTGATATTCAACTGGATCCTCCAGAGTCATGATGTTAACTCCAACGTTATTAATCATGTGCAAAATTGAATACAAAGTTGTAGTTTTACCAGAACCAGTTGGTCCAGTAATCAAAATAATGCCATGAGGAATTTTGATGCTATTTAGCACACGACGCAAAGCCAAACCCCGTAAACCCAAATCTTGAAGCGATGGAACAGCCGTATTTTTTTCCAAAAGTCTCATCACAATTTTTTCACCATGCACAGTTGGTAGAGTGGAAATACGCAAATCAACTTCCTTGCCAGCTGAAACATAGTTGAAACGCCCATCCTGAGGCAATCTTTTTTCATCAATTTTTAGATTGGACATGATTTTAATTCTCGAAATCACTGCTTCATGAACACTTCTTGGCAAGATTAGTTTTTCCACCAAAATTCCATCAATACGGTAGCGAACCCTAATGTTATTAATCTGAGGTTCAATGTGCACATCAGAAGCTCTGGAGGTAATTGCAAAATCTAAAATGTTTTCCACGATACGATTAATTGGCGCATCACGCAAAATCTGACCAGAATTGTTAATCGCCACTCCCCGAGATGAGCTGTGTTGATATTGACTAGTAGTGCGCAAAGCCTCATCCACCTCAGTGGACAAGCTCTGAGAATAACGATCAACGATTAGATGCTCCAGAACAGCTGTATCAGCATAGTAAGCCTCGACGTCATGATTAGCTTTTTGCTTGAGAAATTCAATTACCGTCAGATTGAGTGGATCCAACATGGCCACCTTGAGCAAATCTTTTTCTTGATCGAGGGCAAAGGGCAAAACTTTGTATCGCTTGGCTATTGATTCATCAATCAAGCCTAGCGCCTCTGGGTCAATACCCACTTGAGTCAAATCAACATAACCCAAATGGTTATATTCTGCTTTAGCCTGATTAACCACTGATTCAGTCAATAAATCATCATCCCTAATCAGTTCTTCGTAGGTTTTGCCACTACTAAGTGCTTGACTACGAATCTTTTCAATTTGTTCAAAAGTTAATTGTTGATTTTGAAACAAAACATCAAGAAAAGAATTACTAGGAATGAATTGAGCTGAATTGATGTCGTTCTGGGCAGTTAACATAATACAAAAATCCTCAACTTCTCGCGAAGCTTGATGCTTTATAATGGCACAAATGAGAAGTTTTTTCACCAGTGAAATTTTGGTTTTACCCAAACAAATCAGTTCTTTAGATTTAACAGAACAACTAGCAGAGAAAGTTCAATTGAGCAAAGAACTAATAATGGATTATTTATCAAGTAAAAAGGAGTTTGCTACTACCAATAACATCAGTTTCTTCAATCTAGAACATGCTAATTTTCCTATTGAAGAAATTAGACGAATGCAAATTGAAGCAGAATATAGTTCCAGCCTGAGTGGGCAAGCAAAAAGAGTTTTTGTTTTATGTAATTTTGATACCGCCTCAATCCCTGCCCAAAATGCTGCCCTTAAAATTATCGAAGAAAGTCCAGCAGACACTCTAATTTTATTGCTAGTTGATAGAAAAGAGAGAATACTTGAAACTATTATTTCTCGTTGCTTGGTAATTGATTCTTTTGAGACCAAGTTTAAACAAACAACTCCAGCAAAAATCAATTTTTCCTGGCCAAAAAATTATAGTCAAGCTATTCTTTTGGCGGAACAAAACAAAGATCGTCATAAAGCATTAAAATTGGTGGAAAACTTACTTGCGACAAATCTATCAAGACAAAAAAAAGAAACATTGCTAAGTGCTTATCAAGCCCTACTCCGCAATCAAAATGTGCAATTAGTTTTGGAAAATTGTTTTTTTTCTCTGGTGTCTCTGGAAAGCTAGGCTCTTAATGCCTTTAAAATCGGCTTTTTCACATTTTTATGATAAAAACAAGTCCTTTTTTTAGAATAGAAACTGTGATACAACAGATTCCTCAGCTCTTTATATCTTTTGTAATTCAGCCTCTTCTATGGCCTCACATCTAAAAGATAAAGATCTATCAATAAAAAATCGGAATAAAAAACTATGGCAACCAGTAATGACCTAAAAAACTACCAAGCCTCGCAAATTAAAGTTCTCGAGGGGCTTGAACCAGTTCGTAAAAGACCTGGCATGTATATCGGTTCAACCGACACCAAAGGACTCCACCATTTAGTTAAGGAAATTCTTGATAACTCGGTTGATGAGGCTATTGCTGGCTTTGGTAAAACAGTGCAACTTTTTAGAACAAGCATCAATGATCAACAACGCCAATTATTCTTGAGTCACAAAAACAATAAGGGCAAGAAAGCCGACGAAAAAGAAATGGGCAACCAAGTGATTACTGTTGTGGACAACGGTCGAGGTATTCCAACTGACATGCATGAATCTGGCGTCTCAGCAATGGAAATCGTCATGACAAAGCTGCACGCCGGCGGTAAATTCGAAGAAACAGCTTACAAAGCCTCTGGTGGTCTACATGGCATTGGTTCCTCAGCAGTCAACGCTTTGTCAAGCCTTATGCAGGTCGCAGTCAAGAGAAATGGCAAATACTTTTACCAAAGCCATTCTCGAGGTATCCCAGCCGCCCCAGTCAAAGAAATTAGCGAAACTGAATTGATTACTATTTTTAGCGAACAATCAGCTGCTTTTATCAAATATGAATCCGGCTCAATGGTTCAATTCGTGGTCGATCCTACCATTTTTTCTACTGTCGAATACAGTCACAAACAAATGGTGCAAATAGTCAAAGATCGCGCTTATTTGATGGCCGGTATTTATTTTCAATTTTTCGATCTAATTGAAGGCAGTGAGCAACATTTTTATTTTGAAGGTGGCATTCGCTCTCTAGTAGAACATCTCAACATGACCCGCAAGTCACTGCATAAAGTTTTCTACGTTAACAGTGACTGGCAAGACCCAGACACTGGCAAAAATATTGGCATTGAACTCGCTTTGCAATACAACGACACTTACAATGAACACACTGAAAGTTACGTTAACGTCATCCATACTCCAGATGGAGGAACTCACGTGCAGGGTTTTCGTCTAGCACTTGGAAGAGTAGTTCGAGAATACGCTGAGAAAAACAACCTTATCAAAGAAAAGGAGCTTTTTGTCGCTGACGACCTAAGAGAAGGACTAACCGCCGTTGTGTTTGTCAAAATGCCAGCCAATGATCTGCAATTTGAATCTCAAACCAAAGCTAAACTAAATAACGCTGAAGCACAAACTGCCGTTTACCAGATTTTCAAAGATTCCTTCGCCACTTTCCTTGAGGAAAATCCTAAAGTAGCCCGCGCCATCATCGACAAGATTATGTTGTCTGCTCGCGCTCGCCTCGCGGCTCGCGCCGCCAAAGACGCCGTCATTCGTAAAGGCTTTTTCGAAGGCGTCTCTCTGCCTGGCAAATTAGCTGATTGTCAATCTAGACAACCAGCCGAAAGTGAAATCTACATCGTTGAGGGTGATAGTGCTGGTGGCTCTGCCAAACAAGGTCGAGATCGCAAATTCCAAGCTATCTTCCCACTGCGCGGCAAAATTTTGAACACCGAAAGGGCTCGCCTGGACAAAATTGTTGCCTCAGAGGAATTGAAAAATCTAGTGGTGGCACTGGGTTGCGGCATTGGCGAGAGCTTCAATATGGATAAATTACGCTACCACCGCATTATTCTAATGAATGATGCTGATGTTGATGGCGAGCATATTACAACACTTGGTTTGACTTTCTTCTTCCGCCATTTACATCAACTAGTTGAAGCTGGCTATTTGTACGTTGCCATGCCACCCCTATACAAAGTCACTCAAGGCAAGGATGAAAAATATGTCTACGATGATCTTGACAAAGAAAAAATGGTTGCCGATATCTTAGCCAAAGATCCTAATGCCAAAATTGGCGTACAACGCTATAAAGGTCTGGGTGAAATGAATCCAGAGCAACTCTGGACCACCACAATGGACCCTAAAACTCGTATTCTCAAAAAAATTACTATTGAAGACATCACTAAGTCAGATGACGCTTTTTCAGTTTTGATGGGCGACGAAGTCGCCCCTCGCAAAAAGTTTATACAGAGTCGGGCTGCCTTAGCTCAACTAGATGTCTAGAAAGAAAGGAAAGCAAACAAATGAAAACTTACGTTATTAGCCACCTCAAACCAGACACCGATTCGGTCGTAGCCGCTATGGCTTTGGCCAAGTTATACCAAAATGTTACTTGCTTTGGCTACCAAAATGTCACAGCAGCCATAACAGCTACTGTTAACCCTGAAACCGCTTTTCTTTTAGACAAATTTGCCATGACTGCTCCCGCAATTATTAAGGCTAGTGAGCTTGATGTTCAGGATCAGGTGATTTTGGTTGATCACAACGAAGCGTCACAACGACTTGCAGGTTTAGATCCCAACCAAATTGTGGAAATCGTTGACCACCATAAAGCCAACCTTAACTTTGAGCAACCAATTTACCTAACTTTCAAGACTTGGGGTTCATCTAACACCATCATCGCCTTCATGATGAAGAAAAATGATTTTGAACCTGATCAAAAATTAGCCAGTTTAATGCTGGCCGCCATTTTATCTGACACGGTTGGTTTCAAATCTGCCACTTGCACTCCAAGAGACAAAGAAATGGCTGCGTGGCTAGCCCAAATTGCTAAGATTGATGACTTAGATGCTTTTAGTCTAGAAATTTTCAAAGCTAAGTCTGATGTGAGCAAGCTAAGCTGTGAAGAAATTGTCAAAAATGACTACAAGGTCTTTGACTTTGGTGGCAAAAAAGTCATGATCGATCAGCTTGAAACTGTTGAACAAGATAAAGTACTCTCTGAAAAGAAAACTTGTCTTTTGGAAGCGATGGCCAAAGTTAAAAAAGAACTACAAGTTGACATGATTTTCGTAGCTATCACTGACATTCTCCAAGTTAACACCAAACTATTAATAATTGATGAAGCAGCCAATGAGGTGGCCACCAAAGCCTTTGGTGGAACAAGCAAAGAGCAAATCTTAGACATTGGAGGGCGTTTATCTCGCAAAAAAGAGATTGCTCCACCAATCGAGAAGGTTCTAAATTAATAGTTGCTAAAATTAATTTTAGCAGAGTTAGTAATCGTCTGCTAAAAGCGCTTATCAAATATTTTGATTGATCCATCAATCTATTTATGAGATAAATATATTAAAACAGTCAAAATATAAAATAAAATATCTAAAGATTAAACAATATGTCAGAAGATAACAAAAAAACAAAACTAAAGATTAGCGTTGAAGAGTTAGATGAAAATCCAACTGAAGAAACTATTGAAAAAACTGAAGATAAAGAAGTTGACAATCAAGAATTAGAATCAAAAATTGGCACCATCGAAGAGAGCACTTACGGCAAACTCAAACACACTTCCATCGTCAACGAGATGGAAAAGTCTTACCTAGATTACGCCATGAGTGTCATCGTCTCGCGTGCACTACCTGACGTTCGCGATGGTCTCAAACCAGTTCATCGTCGTATTCTTTATTCCATGTTCAAATCTGGCATCCACTGGAACACTCCTTACAAAAAATCCGCTCGCATTGTTGGTGACGTGTTGGGTAGATATCATCCTCACGGCGACAGCGCTGTCTATATGGCCCTCGTACGCTTGGCTCAAGAATTCAGCATGCGTTATCCGCTCATTGACGGACAAGGTAACTTTGGTTCCATTGATGGTGATAGTCCAGCTGCCATGCGTTACACTGAAGCTCGTAGTGCCAAAATTAGCCAAGAGCTTTTGGCTGACATCAACAAAAATACTGTTGACTTTGTCGATAACTTTGATGGTTCCACCAAAGAACCAACTGTTTTACCAACTCGCATCCCAAATTTCTTACTCATGGGTTCGGAAGGAATTGCTGTGGGTATGGCCACCAAAATCCCCCCACATAATCTCACTGAAGTTTGTAATGCCATTGTTGCCATGATTGAAAAAGGCAAAGCCACAGCCAACATCAAGATGGAAATCGGTGAAGAAAAATTAAGTTCTGATTCGGCATGTATTAATACAATACTTACCACTAACCCAAATGACTTGTCTGGTAAATTTGAAAGCGAGGTTACTCACGAGGAACTCATGGAGCATATCAAGGGTCCAGACTTTCCCACTGCCGGCATTATCTACGATCAAAAAGCCATTTCAGAAGCATACCGATCAGGTAGAGGGCGCATCGTCATTCGTAGCAAAGCCAGCATTGAAGAGGGCAAGAAAGACTCATTTTCCATTGCTATCACTGAATTACCATACCAAGTTAATAAAGCTCGCTTATTAATGAAAATTGCTGACCTAGTCCGTGATAAAAAAATCATTGGTATTCGCAATTTGCGAGATGATTCAGATCGCAAGGGTATGCAGATCACTGTTGAACTCAAGAAGGACGCTCGCCCAAATGTAGTCCTAAATAAGCTTTTTAAATACTCAGAATTGCAAAGCAGCTTCTCACTTAATATGGTTGCCCTCAACAGCGAAGGCACCCCTTCCTTGATGACCTTGCGTCAAGTACTGCGAGAATACATTGTTCATCGTCAATTAGTCGTAGTTCGCCGCAGCCAGAACGAACTCAAAGAAGCTCGTGATCGTGCCCATATCTTGGAAGGCTTACTAATTGCCCTCAATAATCTCGATGATGTTATACAAACAATTCGCTCATCCAAAGATACTCCCACTGCTCATGATGCCTTGATGAAGAAATTTGGCTTAAGTGACATTCAAGCCACAGCAATCTTGGAGATGCAATTGAAACGTTTGGCGGCTCTAGAGAGACAAAAAATTGAAGAGGAATATAAGGCAATCCAAGAAGCCATTGGCCTCTTAATTCATTTGTTAAGTGACCCAAAGAAAATTCTACAAAAAATTGCCAGTGAAACCAAAGAAATGATTGAACTCTACGGCGATGCTCGTCGCACCAAAGTTATCAAAGGCAAAATTGGAGAATTCAACGAAGAAGATTTAATTGCTGAAGAATCAACAGTGATTACCCTGACTGAAAGTGGCTACATCAAACGTCTTAGTCCTGACGCTTTTCGCTCTCAATCTCGAGGTGGTAAGGGGAGTAAAGGCCTGAACATGAAAGCAGAAGACGTGCTTAAATGCATCGTCACTTGTAATACTCATGACAATCTTTTCCTCTTTACCAATCAAGGTCGCGTCTTTGAAATGAAGGCCTTTGAAATTCCAGACGCTAGTCGTCAAGCCAAAGGCACTGCCATTGTCAATATCCTCAACCTCAAAGCCGAAGAAAAAGTGCTTTCGATTCTAGTTGTTGATCAAGAAGTGGACAAAGATAAGTACATCACTCTTGCAACCAAAAATGGCCTCGTCAAGAAAACTGCCTTGAAATTCTTCACCAATATTCGCCAAAGTGGCATTGTCGCCATCATCCTCAATGAAGGTGACGAATTAGTTTGGGGCAAAATCACCACTGGTCACGACCACATCATGCTGATTACTCACGATGGTAAATCTATTCGCTTTAGTGAAGAGGAAGTCAAATCCTCACAACGAGACACTAAGGGTGTGAAGGGAATCACCTTACATAGTGGTGACTACGTGGTTGGAGTTGAAGTTTTTGAAGACAAAAAAGAAGTTTTGAAAGAAAATAGTCTCTTGATTATCACTGAAAATGGTATGGGCAAGAGAACCACTTTGGAAAATTATCCACTGCAAAAAAGATCTGGTCTTGGAGTCAAAGTTTCAGAAATTACCAAGCGCACTGGCAAAGTCGCTGCAGCCAAGATGGTCTCTGACCTTAACAAAGAAGTGGTGATTAGCACCAAGCTCGGCAAAGCTATTAAGATGCCTATCAGCAAAGCTTCTATTCCCACTCTAACTAGACCTACGCAAGGCGTCATTCTCATGAAAATGAGTGATAGCGATCAGGTGGTGGCAATTGCTCTTACCATTGACGACGGAAGCGAAGAGAACGAGCTACCAAGTGAAGGATCATAAATTTACTTATTTCTTAAGCTGCGGCAGAATTGCTCCGGTTAAAATTAAGGCACCACCAAGTAGTGCCCAGAAGCTTAATGTCTCTTGGTAAATAATCCAGCCAACCAACGCGCCAAAGACCACTTCCAAAAGCATAATGAGGCTACCTTTTTTTGCATCCAAGTATTTAAAGCCATAAATCATTAGTTGACCAGTTATCACAAACATTATTGCAAAAACCAAACTACCTATCCAGGCAGAACTAAGACTTGGCAACACCCAAACTTCTTTTTGTAAAAGTGATAAAACCATCATAATAAGCATAAATATGGCAAAATCTATCCCATTGAGTTGAGTGGCGCTATATTGTCCAGAAACTTTTTTGGAAAAAGTATTCCAAACCGCTGCCCCAATTCCTCCTGATAAAGCCCAAGCCAAGTAAGGCAATAAATCTTCTGACACTCCTCCCACTGAATAAATTAATAGCAAACCAATTAAAGATACTAACAGGGAAATTCTCTCCAAAAGACTAATTTTCTCTTTAAAAATCCAAGCTCCAAGTATAAAACCCATCACTGTGGAACCACCGTAAAAAATGAAATAAGCGGTGCCCATTGGTAAATAATAAAAAGCGTAATACGAACCCAAAAATCCCAACACTCCTCCGCAGCTACGCATGAAAAGCCATATCCAATCGAGCTTATTTACTTTTTGAATTTTTTTGGTCAGCAAAAGAGGCAAAAGCAAAATCAAGGC
>CAZIBP010000010.1:0-26926 GCA_964537665.1 uncultured Pseudomonadales bacterium | reverse complement strand
ATCTAAGCGGGAAACCATGCTCAAGATTAACTTTCTCCATTAGACCCGTGGGAGATTACCACGTTGATAGGCTGCCGGTGTAAGCATGGCGACATGTTTAGCCTAGCAGTACTAAGTGTCGATTGAACAAAATATTTATCAGTTTTTTGAAAAGTCTTATTGAGTAGGTTAGTAGTGAAAAATTCGTTTTTTACTACTAACTTTTGTAATACTCTTACAAAACAGTTAGCTTCACTTATTAGCGAACAATTCGCTAATTAACATAATCGTGTGTTTATTAAAATACACGAGCGTCAAAAACGTTTTATTCTGGTCTCTAGAGCGAGGTGGTCCCAACTCTTCCCATCCCGAACAGAGTCTTGAAACGCTTCAGCGCTGACAATAGTTGGGGGTTCTCCCCCTGCGAAGATAGGTCGAGGCCAGAATAAAGCGTTTTTTTTGTGCCTGAGCTCGTGCGCGAAAAAGTGTCCGAAGTGAAAACGGAGGACACCATCAAATTTCATGTGAGGGAATGTCCGCAGCATAGGCGAAAGACGATCCAATTTTCCAAAATTAGAGAAACAATATGAAGCCGATCAAAAGAGCGGTGGCTAATAGCAAGTTGGCTAGTCCCAACAAATTAACGATTGGTGAAAAACTAGTGATGAGAGTTTTTTTCATCACTTGAATCTGGCGAAAAACTACAAAAGTGTAGATTAAATAAAAAAATGCGCTAACCACAAAAATAAATTTGAGTGCAATTTGAATCAGATCTAAGTTAAAAATATCAATCATAAGGTTTTTTTCAAATAGTTTTTAACTCGTTCTACCTTCTATTTTTTCTCTTTCTTCTTCGATTATTAATTCATTAATTAACTTAGTGATCTTGGCTGGCTGAGGCACATGTTCAAATTCAAATTCAGTTTTTTCACCAGCGGTTTGGATCAAGATAGTACCGTAGTCAAAGATGGCGGCCAGTGGACCAGTGGTACGGGCAGTGACATCTTCAATATTTTCAATCTTGGCGCTACTGATGTTTCGATAAATCATTGAAGCAAAATCAACATCAATTACTCTCTCATCAGTCACGATGTATACATTAAAAAACCAAATCAAAAATGATTTTAAGATCATGCCAAAAGCCAATATTGTCCAAAAAATATCAAAAGCAGTGATAAATTTGTCTGGAAAGGCATCCATAAAACCGGAAAATTTGAGTAAAGTGGGAATCAAGCAAATCGCCGTAAATAAAATAAATAGATCTTTGACTTGAGTAATTAAGTGTTGGCGCAATACTAAGATAATTTTTTCATTCTTATCTTGAATGTCTAAGCAAATGTTTTTGGGTTTGGCAATAAAAGACTTAAAAAAATTTTTGGAAGATTTCTCGTATTTCATTACCTCAGAATAATCTTCAACTTTTCTTCTTGATTCCTCAGTGGTTTTGTTGGACATAAACTACCCTAATTATAACACCAAAAACATTGCTACTTTGAATTTAGCCAAAAGTTTGTTATCTTATGACCTAGATTAATTCTGTTCCTTAACACAACCACGCTAAACTAAAATTGTTTATTTTATTTAAATTGACAATCTTTGTTTTGCTCAGAGAAGTCGCTGTTAATGGACAGAATTAATCTATAGTTATTTTAATACTAGATCATTTTTATAATGAGAGGAAAAATGCCAACAAAAAAAATCACCAAAGCAGCCAGTAAAGCAGTTAACAAAAAAGTCACAACCAAGACTTCTGTTGTTAAGCCAACTGTAAAGAAAACAGTGGTCAAAGCTATGCCAGTTGATGTGGGTACTATGGCAGTCAGCAAACCTGCTGCAAGAAAATTAGAAGCAAAAAAACTAATCAAGCCTCTGATTTTTTTAATCATTTTGGCAGCAGCATATTTGCTCAAGGATGAGCTAATTGTAGCCAGCGTTAATGGTAAGCCAGTGACACGTTTTGCATTAATTCGTAGCTTGGAGCAGCAAAGTGCTCCGACAGTTTTGGAGAATATTACTCTCAAAATGTTAGTAGAGCAAGAATTAAAGAAGGCTAACATTGTGGTTAGTGACGAAGAAATGGATGCTGAAATTGCCAAGATTGAAGAGCAACTAACTGCCCAAGGTCAAAACCTAGACGATTTGCTCAAAGCACAAGGAATTACTAGGGCTCAAGTCAAGGAACAATTGGCCCTGAGTAAAGGTTTGGAAAAACTTTTATCTGACAAGGTTAGTGTCAGTGAAGAAGAGGTTCAGACTTATTTCAACCAAAACAAAGAAATTATGGGAGGAAATGACGTTAAGTTTGAAGATGTTAAGGCAGATATTGAAGCTCAACTCAAACAGCAAAAGTTGGCAGCTGAGCAACAAAAGTGGTTTGCAGAAATTAAGAAAACTGCCAAAATTAATTACTTCAAATTTGCGCCAAGCATCAATCTTTAAAATTTAAGTGGTTAAAAATATCAATCCCTCGATCATTGGTCGAGGGATTTTTTTAAGTTTCAAGCACAGCCAAGAAGGCATCTTGATTTAATTGGACTTGGCCAATTTGTTTCATTTTCTTTTTACCTTTGGCTTGCTTGTTAAGCAATTTCATTCTTCTAGTGCGATCGCCACCATAAAGTTTGGCGGTCACATCTTTTCTCCAGGCTTTGATGGTTTCTCTAGCGATAACTTTGGCGCCGATGCTGGCTTGAATCGGAATTTCAAACAGTTGACGAGGAATAACTTCTTTGAGTTTTTTGACGATGCTGCGAGCCTTGATTTCAACATTCTCTCTCACGGTAATAAAACTCAAGGCTTCAACTGATTCACCATTGACCAAAATTTCAACTTTGACTGCATCCACCTCTTGAAAATCATGTAGTAAATATTCCATTGAAGCGAATCCAGAAGTCGCTGATTTTAATTTGTCATGAAAGTCAGTGATTAGTTCGGCCAGAGGAATTAAGTATTCAAGTCGAGTGCGATTGCCGGAACCAATGCTATTTTCCAAAATAGCTCGTTTTTCGTGACAGAGTTTCATCACAGACGAGACATAATCTTCAGGACAAAAAATACTTAATTTAGCAATTGGCTCCAGAATTTTTTTGACTCTGCTTAAATCTGGCATTTCTGCTGGGCTATGAATTTCGATAATTTTGTCACTTGTAGTGAGAATTTGGTAGGTCACTGATGGCGCAGTGGCAATCAAATCTAGATCAAATTCTCGCATGAGTCTCTCTCGTACAATTTCAGCATGAAAAATCCCCAAAAAACCAACTCGCAGGCCATTACCAAGAGCAATTGAATGAGTGGATTGAGATTGCAGAGCACTATCATGCATGGTCAGTTTGGCCATTGCGTCTTTTAGGTTGGTGAAGTTTTTGCTATCGACTGGATAAAGCTCCATAAACACCATAGGAATGGGCTCTTTGTATCCTGGTAAGGCTTCAATAAATTCTTTATCTTCAAAACTAGTGACAGTGTCACCAACCTTGAGCAGAGTAATGTCTTTCAAACCAGTGGCGATGTAACCAACCTCTCCTTCTCTAAGCACTTCTCGCTTGGTTTTCTCAGGAGTAAAGACACCAATTTCCACTGGAGTAAATTTAGTTTTGCTAAAGCTGAGATAGAGTTCTTTTTTTCGAATTTCTCCGTTGACAACTCGAATATAGGCAATCGAGCCTTGGTGATTGTCAAATTTGGAGGTAATAATCAAAGCTCTTGGTTTATCGCTATTTTTGACTTCTTTTTCTTGAATTAATTTTTTTTGAGGAGCAGCAATTTTTTCCACAATTCTTTGCAAGACTTCTTTGACGCCTTGTCCAGTTTTGGCTGAAACTAAGAGAATTTCTTTTTCGTCTAATTCAAAAAATTCCATGATTTCCAAAATGCTTTGGTCGACGTTGGCAGATGGAAGGTCAATTTTGTTAATAACAGGAATAATTGTTAAGTTGAGATTTTTTGCTTTTTGATAATTAGCTAGAGTTTGTGCTTGCACTCCTTGAGTGGCATCAATCAACAACAGAGCTCCTTCACAAGCTGCTAACGAACGGTCTACCTCATAGCCAAAATCTACATGTCCTGGTGTATCAATTAAATTTAGGATATATTTTTTTCCCAAATATTCAAAATTCATTCGCACTGGTGCCAATTTGATAGTTACACCCTTTTCTTGCTCAATGGGATTGCTATCCATGATGCGATCGTGGAATTTCAAGTCACTAACAGTATTGGTCAGACGTAAAAAAGCGTCAGTGAGAGTGGTTTTGCCATGATCAATATGGGCGATGATAGAAAAATTTCTAATCAAAGAGGTGTCTAACGAGCCGCTGTTTGTCATGGACAAAAATTATTTCTTCAGAAGCTTGCTCAAAGAAGCTTTGACCCGAGCAGCTTTATTTTTTTGTAAAATATTTCTTTTGACGCCGCGATCAAGTGCAGAAAAAGCAGTGCTTAACTTTTCAGCTGTAGGATTTTTTTTCATTTCATCAACAGCAGTTTTTAGCTTAGATTTGAGTTGACCATTAATAATGGCTTTTTTTTGACTGACTTTTAGAGCTTTAATTGCATTCTTAAGTATTGGCATAGGAGAGCAATTATACTACTTCTTTCATTTTTTTTAAAGTATAATCTAGCTGTGATTTCTTTGATCAAAATTTTCAATAATAATGGTAAGTGGTTGGAAAGAAAACAGAATTCTATTCTTTCGGCGGCTGTCGTCATTACTTTGGCGAATATCTTTTCTTCAATTTTTGGTTTATGGCGAGAAAGAGTATTGATTAATCAATTTTTTTCCACTGATCTCTCCCAAAAAGCCTATGAAGCTTTTCAAGTTGCTTTCCAAATTCCAGACATGTTGTTTCAACTAATCATCATGGGTGCTTTGGCGGCCTCTTTTATTCCACTTTTTACAGAGCTCAAGAAAAAAGATGAGACACAAGCTTTTCATTTCACTTCGATAGTTATGAATTGGGTTTTGCTTATTTTTATGCTTTTTTCCATTTTGGCTTTTGTTTTTGCTGAGCCGATCACTCATTTGAGAACTGGTAGAGAATTTACTCCAGAACAAATCGTCATTGCGGTCAAATTGACACGTCTCATGCTGTTCGCTCAGTTTTTCTTTGCTATTTCCAATTTCCTAACAGGGATTTTGCAGGCATATCAACGTTTTATTGCTCCTGCTTTGGCCCCTATTTTTTATAATCTCGGAATTATGTTGGGTACAATTTTCTTGGCTAAATATTTTGGCATATATGCTGCAGGACTAGGGGTATTAATCGGAGCCTTTTTGCATATGGCAGTGCAGTTGCCTTTGGTTTGGAAAATGGGTTTTCGTTTCAAATTTGATTTTAATCTCAAATTTCATTCAGTCAAAAAACTTTTTTCTCTAATGCCTCCAAGATTAATGGCAGTTGGAGTCACTGAATTTCAAAATCTAGCGCTTGGTTTTTTTGCTACCACTATTGGTGATCTTAGCTTTGTGGTGGTCAAACTAGCTAGTCGCTTGATGGCTTTACCAATTCGTTTTTTTGGAGTACCTATTTCTCAAGCATCTCTGTCTTTTCTTTCTGAAGAATCAGCAGTGGAAAATCGAGAAAAATTTAATCACTTACTACTGCAGTCTCTCAATCAAATTGCTTTTTTTGCTATGCCGGCTTCTGTTTTATTGTTGATTTTGCGGGTGCCGATTGTGCGTTTAATTTTTGGTACTTACAATTTTCCTTGGAAAACTACCGTCTTGACTGGCAAAGTTGTTGCAATTATTGCTATTTCAATTACTGCACAGGCAATGGTGCAGCTGCTAGTCAGAGCCTTTTATGCGCTCAAAGATACCAAGACACCTTTTCTGATCACTATTGCGACGGTGATAACTTACTTGCTTATCTCTTATTTGTCAGTTTATGTCTTTGCACTCGACGTTTTGGGGCTTGGTTTGGCAATTTCTCTGGCGGCTTTTTTGGAATTGGCTTTATTTTTACTTTTGCTTAATAGAAAAATTGCTTGCTTTAGTAGTAAAGAATTTTGGTGGCCTCAGCTCAAAATGTTAGCTGCTAGTTTTTTTATGGCAGTTTTTCTTTACTTGCCTTTCAAAATTCTTGACGAAGTAGTTTTTGATACTTCCAGAACCATTGATTTGATCGCTTTGACTGTTTCCACTGCTAGCGTGGCTACTCTGGTTTATGTTTATTTCTCCATACTTTTTGATGTCAAAGAGTTGGGTTATATTCATAATATTTTGAAGAAATTTGGCAAGTGGAAAGAGGTAATTGAAGATTCTTCAGAAGTGTTATTGGATGGTTCAACAACGAATAATGAATTGTAAAAGACTGATTTAACCTTTATCATGGAGTTTGGAAGTTTATTTTTTAAGAAAATGCCAAAAAAGCCTGCCATTAGAAAAGTAGATATTGCTGTTAATTTGGTGCCTCAGGATCCCTTTTTTGAAACTGCTTTGGGTCGATTTTTGAAGTGGGCTTTGTCCACTGGGCGTTACATAGTGATTTTTACAGAATTAATTGTTATTTTGAGTTTTGCTTCACGGTTTACTCTTGATCGTATGGTGACGGATTTGAATTCAGACATTCACCAGAAAGAAAGCGTAATTGCTTCCTATGGTGACTTGGAGAAAAATTTTCGTTTTGTGCAAAAACAAATTGAGGATTACCAGCAATTTAAGCAAGAATCTAATTTAGTTGATATTTTTCCAGTGCTCAATGACAATGTCCCAGACAATGTAGTTTTTGAAACTCTGTTAATTAGACCAGATTCAATTAATTTCACTGGCTCAGCACTGTCACAAGATGCTCTTAATGTATTGGTTAATAATTTACAGCTTAGTCCTTATTTTTCACAAATAAGTGTCAACAAAATTGAATCTAGAGGGGAGAAAACCTCTGGTTTCGATTTTGATATTAAATCCAAGATTAACTTAAATGGCAAAAAGTAGACAAGAATTAATCCAGCAAGCCTTATTTGATTTCTACAAAAATCCAGTAGCTCGAGTTTCTATGGAATTAATCTTTTCCATTCTGGCAGTGTTGTTTTTTGCTGTTTTTGCCATCAAACCCACTCTGCAAACCATGTCTGAATTGATCAAGGAAATAGAGGATAAAAGAACCCTCAATGAACAATTGGCGCAAAAAGTTGCCAGCCTTAACACTGCTCAGAGTCAATATCAGTTATTTAGTGACAAACTCCATTTGTTGGATGAAGCCATTCCAAAAACTGCAAACTTGGTCAGTAGTCTCAAGATAGTTGAGAAATTAGCCAGCGACAACGACTTAGTGATACAGGGAATTACCATTTCTTCTGTTCCCGATGAGTTAGTTGAGGCTAGTGCAGATCTGGCAAAACGTAATCTTCTGACTTTTAATGTTGATTTGTCAGGAGATTATTTGAAAATTCGTCAATTTATTGAAGATGTGATCGCTTCACGCAGAATGATGATTGTAGACCAAGTTAATTTTAGCTTGGGTAACAATCGTTACCAGAAGAATTTAACAGCAGTGGTTAGAATTAATCTGCCTTACTATGGTAATCAACAACTAAATGACAAGCAATGACATTCAAAAACAACTAGCCAAGTTGCGTCGTGACAAGCGAGTCTTGTGGTTGGGGGTTTTGTTTTTCGTTTTGGTCGTACTATGGATTTTGGTGAGTATTTTTGCGACTTCCAAGACTAGTGTTGTCTCGCAAGAATTGCGCGATTTAGCAAAACCTTTCGTGCCCAGATTAGAATCAAAGATTTTTGACGAAATTCTCGGTAAAAGGGCTTTTACGAAAGAAGATTTAGCTGCTTTTCCAATTTATATTTTTGATAAAAAAAGTGTCGATGGTGGTTCAGTAAAAATTGACATTATTCAACAAGCCAATCAATTATTGCTTGGATCGACTAGTCAGTTGCCTCAATCAGCTAATCAAATTGGATTACAGCAAACAGCATCAGAATCTGGACAAGAAAATCAAGTGGATGTAGCTAGTGAAGCAGCTACTCAAGAAGTTGGTAATTCGACTGACGAAGAATTTTTTATGCCGATTCCAATTGAAGACATCATTGGTCCGCAAAATCAAAGTCAGTTGTAAGTCTAATACTTGTTGCTTAGTGCTAGATCATGTAAATTAGAATTATAGAGAAATAAAAAGACGTTTTTTGTTGGTTTTTTATGCAGGTTCAGTCGCATGTATCAGTTAATCAGGCCAATCCTTCTAGCTCAGCAGCTATGGGAAATTCTGTTGATGGCAGTAATTTTGTGTCTCAAACCAAATTGACTCCACCTTCCACTCTCAATCAACTTAATACTACACCAGTCTCTTCCACTGTCACTCCACCTCCACCTCCAGTTGAAACTAAGAATGTTCGAGTCAAAGCGAAACGACCAGGTGGATCAAAGAAGCAAATTCCTACAGTGCTTGGACTACTGATTTTATTTGCAGCTTTAATTTCTGGAGTTTTACTTTTTGGACAGGGCACCGGAGTTTTTGCTCCTAGAGCCACTCCAGAAACCACTCCTCAAAATATTCAAATTAGTAATGTGACTGACAAAACTTTTACCATTTCTTTCTACACTAGTGAGAATACCATTGCTTTTGTCAAATATGGTGAAGATGCCAATGCTCTCAACAAACAAGCAAGTGATGATAGAGATCAGCTCTCTGGGGTGGTCAAAAACTATTATCTACATCACATCACTGTCAGGAGTCTGAATCCTGCAAAAACTTATTACTACGTTTTGGGTACTGGTTCCAATACTTTTGATAATGAAGGTCAGCCTTATTCCATCAAGACTGCTGCCAAGCCCAATCAATCGCCAATTAACAATCAAACCATTTATGGCAATGTTCTAAAGAGTGACGCCACTCCTGCAGAGGGAGCGGTGGTTTATCTTTACAGTGAAGGCATGGGGGCTTTATCTACTTTGGTCAAATCTTCAGGTAGTTGGGGAATTTCTTTGGCTAATGCCTTTAATTTTGAGAAAACTGCTTACGCTGTTTTGACAGATGGCAGTTTGCTGGACATTAAAGTTCAAGGTGTGGAGCCAGATTCAGTTGCCACTTGGCAGAACACAATTGCTTTGGCTGCGCCGGTACCAGACATTACTTTGGGACAAAGTGAAGTTGCTGGAACGAGTGGACAAGTGTCGCCAGAACCTACCATAGAAGTTGATAAGGAAGAATTATTAGCTGGTAACGCCTCTTCTTCACCAGAATTAGAGTTTAATGCCAGTTCTTCCACTTTAAGTTCAAGAATTTCAGCAATAGAACAGCCGGAAATTATGGAAGAACAAATTGAGAGTCTAGATTTAGGTTCAATTAGTGAAGCCAGTGAGGCTTCCGCCACAACTATCCAGACTACTCAACCTCAAATCAAAGCGGTTTTGCCGGCCAACACTATGGTGAGAATTGTGGTCCATTCAGATACACAAATAGATGAGACAGTGCAGACTGACGAAAATGGTAACTTTGTTTTGGATGTGGCCAGTTTGGGTCAGAACTTGGAACCAGGAGAACACTCTGCAACTTACACTTATATTGATCCAATTACTGGAGAGGAAGTGACCAAAACTTATAATTTTACTGTTGATCCAAAGGCTACACCCAGACAAATTGCTGCCATCAGTGCCACTCCAACGCCCACTCCAACCCCTAAGCCTAGCGCCATACCCAGTATTCCTTATGGTTCTGGCAATCCTTATTCACCGCCAGTGACGATTACGCCTGCCTCATCTACTGTCTCTGCCAGTATAAGTAGTGGTTCAGCCATCGTAGCGACTGATAGCGGTCAATATCGCTCTGGTTCAGTTGGCACAACAATCACTTTGTTAGTGGGTGGCTTGTTCTTTGTTCTAACTGGTATTTGGAGTTATTCCCTAGCTGGTGCTTTTGATGGTCGCAAGCGTCGCTAGTTGCTGTTTTTTTGCCTCAATTTTTGTTGTTTTTACCCTCTTCCTACCAGATGTTTTTTATAGTAAATTAGAATAGGGTAATTTGCGTCATTTTTAAGCATAAAATTACCCTAAAAATGCTAACTCAAAACAAGAAACGCTATCTTTTTTCTGCTCTTTTGTTTCTTTTTTTGTGTATTTCTACCGCAGTTGGTTTTGTTTTGCTCAAAAGAAGCCAAGATACCAGACAACAAGCTTCTGGTGGCTGTCCAGCAAATGACCCTTATTGCAAAAATCCAACTGCCACCCCAGTGCCCACCACTGTCCCTGGCAGTGAATTAGATAACATGGGTGTGACGAGCACAACCTATACAGGTAATCGTCCTAGTTCGGAAAGCTCTTGCAATGGCAAGGGTGTATGGATGAACAATTTTTGTTATATGCCTGGTGACGTTTTGGATGGCAATTACGTTATTCTCAGTTCTGGTCGTTATAACTACCCCTACATTGAGTCCAAGAAAGTTTATGAAAGTGTCAATTATGGAGCTGAGACCGTCAAGAAAGTTTTAGGTTCAGAATCAAGTCTGGGTAAAGATTGTGGTGGACAAGGTTTAGCCATCAATGGAGTTTGTTATGCCTATGGGGCGGTGGTCAATGGTTACGTGATCGTGCCTCCTCGCACCAGTAACTGCAATAACACCACTGGTGATTACTGCTATGCACATCTGGAAAAAATTGAGGTGCCTTATGATGATTGGCAAGCTGCAGTGGATGAATATGAAAAAACTGGCAACACTCAAGCTCTAGAAGATCTTTACAAAAAAACTTATGGAGTCAGTTTTAATCCAGGAGAACTTTATGATCCAAATGCTCCTAATGCTGATTTGCTAGAAGCTCAGGCTATTATTGCTTCTCTGACCAGTGCTTCAGTTTTGCAACAACAAGCCGCAGCGCAAAATGCTGAATTAGCCAAAAAAGGTACCCTCACTCCCAATGAACAGGCTATTTTTGATTTTAACCAGAGGATTATTGATGATAAAAATTTAGATACACGTTACCAAGTTTTGGATCAGCTCAATGATTCAGCCTCACAACAGTTAACAGTTAATGGGGCGGTCAACAAGATGTATTCGGATTTGGTGACTGCTGGAAGTAATGCTGATCTTACCAAAATTGCTACTGATCAATTTATCGCCATTTTTGGTTATGACCCAAGCACTAAATACGGAGATGTTAATGGAATTTTGGGTGCTTTTGGGATTGATGCAAACAAATTAGCGACTGATCGCGCTAATTATGCTCAAGCTATTTCTGCTCAAACCAAAGATTTCAGTAAACTCAATGAGGAATACAAAAAATATGTGAGTGGTGGTAGTGCCAACATTGATGCTTTGAAAAAAGCCGCGATTGAAGCGGGAGTAATTACGGCTGAGCAAGTCAAAAACTTATCGGAAACAGATGTTTTGGCTTTACTTCTGACTAATTTTTCTGACACTACTGTGACTGAAGCCAAGCAGACTGCTACAGCAATTGTTGAGGCGAGAACTGATGCGATCAAAGAGCAACAACTCACCGATCAGTTTATCAAAAATCAGGGAACTGCTAGTTCTTACGATGATCTATCGGCCTTATACACTCTGTACACTGGCAAAACTTTGCAAGGGAGTGTGACTGAAGAATGGATTCAACACGAAATTGCCAAACATAGCCCACAAGTGGCTCTTAGTCTTTATGCAGAAACACAAGACGTTTCCTATTTGCAGAATTACTACGCCAACAGTAGTGCGGCTCACAATTACGGTACTTGGATTCCTGATGACCCAAAGTTACTTCTCACCAGCATTTATGGTCAACAAGCAGGCACTCAACTTTATGAAGATATTGTTTTGCCTCAGCGTTTCAATGAGGCGGTGGCTAATTTTTCTCTAGACGCTGGAGCTTCTCTAACTTCTGTTTGTCGAGAATTAAGGGTAACTGATTGTAATATTTCTTCTGGCAATGCCACTGAAACAATTTCTTTGATGTTGGACAAGATGTACGGAGATAACACTAATGTTAATATCCCTGATTTGGCGGTTAACTATTCAAACCAGATTTACGGTGCGGCTAAGGATGAAGAAAACCAAAGTTTTTGGGAGATGGCTTTTGCTAACTATGCTGTTGCACAAACTTATGATAGTGGATCAATGGCGATTGCATTAGCAGGTGAAGATTCTGCTTTGGCGCAAAATGCTACTGCAATTCTTGGAAATCAAACTGAAGCAATGGCTAATTACTCAACTGCTATTGAGGCAGCCAAAATTTTTAATGCCTCAGACACTTTTGCTTATGCCACGGCCAATCGCGAATCGCTAAGTGATTACACTTGGGGTTTATCTTATGGCAATGCTTTGATGGCTGATAATGTTTTCAATCGAGAATTCACTCCAGAGGAGATGGGTTTGAGTACTGGTCAAACAATTAATTTAACCTTCAATCAGTTAAGTTCACAACTGGCTAATGTTGATGTGGCGCAAAATATTGCAGCCAATTATGCTACCAGTAAGTACTATAACTACACTGGTCCAGCTGATACGGGAATTTCTAATGTAGCTTTGTTGGCAGCTCAAAACCTTGATGTGCTTGATTATAACTATCAAGCTGCTGACTCTGGTTACTACGTCGACAAAACCCTCAGTGCTTGGGGAGAGGATTTGGGTGCATTCATGACTAATGCCGGTTCGCTTTATGCGGCTAGCCAAATGAACCAAGCGGCCATTGACAGTAGTCTTTATTCTGGAGCAGAGAACCTTACCATAATTGATCCAATTGCATATGCTGATCAAGCAACCGCTGAATTTAGAGCTGATTATTCACAAAGTGCAATGGTTGACCTCTATGAAAACTACATCGCTAGCAGCAAAGAAAAAGGTCTAAGTCCAGTTGATCAAGTCAGTTTTGAGCAATTCTTGAATGATCCAGAAATTCAACGCTCAGCCGAGCAATTAAATTATGAACGTTTGGAAAAAGTGGTGGCCCCAGCCGCCGCAGTGGTGATCTTGCCAGCAATGGTGGCTAGTGGTGTGGGTGCACCAATTCTCCTGGGGATGAGTTCTTCGGCTTTCTCACTTTATCAAGGAGCTGGGATGAAGGCTCAAGCTTTGGAAATCCAGAGAATTGACATCCAATCTCGAGAAAATGCTATTGTTCATTCATACCGCCAAAGTGGAGCAAGTGAACAAGAGCTCGCCGACTTGCAAGCCAGCTTAGACACACAAGTGGCTACTCTTAATCAGCAAGGTAATTTGATGTTGGCCAATGCTGCGGTGGCAGCAGTGACTAGTGCTGGAGGTTGGTTGACCAGTGCAGCCAACACAGCCACGACTGCTAATACAGCTAGTTTGTTGGCCAATTCTGGTCAAGTTTTGACCAAAATTGGCCAAGCAGGTGGAATTGCTCTTAACTCCTACAATGCTTATAACTCTGGAGTTGCTTCATACAACGCTTTCAGTGAGGGCAACATTGGCGGTGGGATCATGAGTGGAATTAGCTCATTTGTGGCGGCTTCTGGTGTAGCTGGCAACACTTTTGGTTTGCTGGGTCCAACCACCTACACTAATAAAATTGATTATGTCTTGGATGCTATGAACGTGCCAGCTGGAGCTGCCGTTGATGCTCAGCAGGTGGCAGTGGCTTGTTTTGGTTCGACAGATACTTTTTCACAACAACAATGTACCAACGCTTGGATTGGCTTAGCTCTGAGTGCTGGGCAAAATGTCTCGCAAATTGCTAGTAGCAGGAAAGCTTATTTAGCAGATATTGAGGCCAACAAAGTTGATATTCAAACCGCTCAAATTGCCGATATCCAGAAACAAATTGACGTGGTGGGTACAGAAATTTTGGCACTCAAAGCTGTGCCAGACAAAACTCTTGCCCAAAATATGCAATTGCTCGATCTCACAGCCCAGCATGCTAAATTAACTGGACAAATTGCCGCCATCAATCCCAACATCAAAATTGCTGCTCCAGATTCAATTGAGAGTTATTTAGCAACGAGAGATAGTATTGTTGGTGATCTGGAAGTGAAACGCCAAGCTGCTTTGACTGCTAATTTACCGAACGAAGTAGCCGCCATCACTAGACAGATTGATGTGCTAAAAAGCAAAACAGCAGAAGTGACTGTGCTGCGTGAACAAATTGCTTCGATCGATAAACAAGTCACAGAAAATGGTTTTGTACTCAAGCCGACAGAGTTGGCAGATTTACAACAGCAGCGTGAGAGCCTGGTCAAAAACTTGGAAACAGCAGTGAAGGATTTGACAGTCATCGAATCAATTCGCTTGCAAAATGAAGCCATCTTGCAAACAGTTAAGCAAAATCAAGCCTTTAATGATTACAAGATTGTGGCTCAATTGGATCAGGCCAAAACAGAGCTAGTCACCATTCAAACTCCAGATAGTGAAGTTGTGGCCAAATACCAGGCTGAGCAATTAGCTGCTGGAGAGATTAAGTTGGAAACTGCCGACAATCAACGTTTGTTATCTTTAGCAGCGGTTCAAGAAAACGCGGCTAAATTAGCCAAGTTGGAAGTTGAAAAACAAAAACTTCTGGCCAATCCTGATCCAGATCCGGCAGCTCAAACTGCTGCTATTGCCCGTTTGGATGCGGAAATTGCCCCACTTAGCAAGCTAATTTCTACCACTCCAGTTGACAACCGCTCTTTCTTGCAAAAAGCTGTAGATTTCTTTAGCCCTGGCAAAGCCAATCGCGAAGCTTACTATAAAGCTCTTAGCTTAACCACAGAGGTGGAGGTGTTGCGAGCTAAATTAACGACAGTTGATGCTGCAAGCGATGAGGCTTCACAATTGAAAAAGCAAATTGCCAATCTTGATCGTCAAATCCTTGATCAGAAATATGTATTAGCCAATGCAGCTGCCAATCCAAGTCAAGGAATTATCAAGAGTATTGCCAATTTTTTCCCAAATCTGATTGCCAATCGCCAAGTTGCTAGTTTGAAGAGTGCTGCCAAGAAGATGGGGACCAAAAACTTGGAATTCGCGGAGCAAATTGCTGGCAAGCAAATTGAGCTGGATAAATTAAGAGATGCTAACGATCCAGCTAAAAATGCTGTGGATATTGCTAGATTGGAAGCAGAAATTGCTGATCTCAACAAGACAGTCCAAAGTACTTTGCGCGGTAGCAACGCTCTAATTGCAGTTGATCAGAGTGGCACTTTTACCAAGTATGTTGTTGCAGATACAGAGGCTGGTAGAAAATCTGGCATCAAGCAAGAACAACTCAATATTTTAAATAAAGAACTGGAAGCTTTTGAGCAATTTAGACGCGACACCGGTACTCCAGGTTTTAAAATTTACAGTGACACTGGCAGTTTCAAAGATCAGGACGTTTTCTTGTTAGCGGAACTGGAAGCTTTTGGTGCGGGGCGTCGCGGCACTGTTTTTGGGGCTTTACCAGGTATGGGTAAAACTGACGTGGTGATGCCATTTAACGTTTTGCTCAAGCAACGCTTGACTGGAGAATCTCAATTTGTAGTTTTCCCCGAAGCCAAATTAAGCAAACCTTGGACCACTGGCGGTGACAACCCAATCCCCAATAAAGCCTTTATTGATTATGTGGAATCTCGCTTTGGCGAAGGCAGTGTTTTGATTGTCAAAGCTAATGATCCAAACGTTGATCCGGCCTTAATTGCCAAAGCTAAATTCATTATTACCACCAAAGATGTGGCCTTTGATTTGCAAAATACCAGCAGCAGAATTGGCTTAGCACTGCGTGATAAGTGGCGCAATTCTTATGTTCACGCTGATGAAGTGGACTGGACTTTTAATCCCAATGAAAACTATAAACTTTCTGGCACTCAAGTGGCTTTGCGAGATAAGACTGAATACAGTCTTTATTTAGCAGCCCAGCAAAAGATTCTAGGGATTGGTGAAGATGGTGTTCTACAAGCCGGTGCAGGCAACAGCACTTTGCGCGCCCTCATTAATGAGCTGGAAGCTAGTAAATCAATTCCAGAAGGGATCACGCGTACCGCTGATGGCAAGGGAGGTAAATTCGCTGATCCAGCATTGGAGAAACAAGTACTGAGTGAATGGTTAGATACTTGGGGTGGGCAGAGCAAAATTCCTGGTTTAGATATGTCGGCTGATGTCGATGTCATCAGGCAGCAAATTAATAGTTACCTAACTACCAATACAGATGCCGAAACTCATCAACATCGAGCTGAGTTGGCGATGATTAATGAGACAGTCAATTTCCTTTCCAGAATACCTGGAGAAGATTATGGCCTAAGCAGTAATACTAAATTGGTAAATGGTGTTGAAGAAAGCGTGAATAGTATTGCTCCTCGTGAGCAAAATCGTGAAACTGGTCGTCAATATAGTGCGGTGGCTGAGTCCTTGCTCTATAACACCTTAGGAGCCAAGATTCTTGGCGTCAGTGCCGAAGTTGATTTAAGTAAATTGACTGTGGGTGAAAATGGCAGTGAAATTAACTACGCCTTATTAATGTTGGAGAGTCAAGGCTTCTCTCTCTACACTGGTACTCCAGAAACAGTGGCTAAACTTTACCAAATGGCATATGGCATTGAGCTTAAGGTCTTTAGTGATAGCGCAGTAGATGATTCGATTGCTAGATTCAAGGCCAGTGATTCCAAAGTTTTTGCTAGCGTTCAAGAACAAATTACCGCGCGATTAGCTGAAAATAGAGATCAAGTTTTTATTAACATGGCGTCTGGCTTGCGTAGTAATGAAGTGACGCTTAGAGATTTGGTGTCTCAAGTTGGAAGTATTGATAGTACCAATAAATATCAGAAACTTTTCTTGGTGGGAGCCAGTGGCAAATTAACTGAATATGATTTGGTGGCTGGTAGTCTACAGTATGTGCGCGACTTTCCAACTACCGATGATCTTAACGCTAGAACCGCTGAGCTAAATGGTGGTAATCAGCGTTACATCAAATTTTATGAATATGGAGCTCATGTTGGAGTGGATACCAAAAATAATGTCGATATTAGTCGAGCTGTGGGTATCTGTAATGGTTGTGATGAGACCACTTTCTCGCAAGGTATCAATCGTTTGCGTGTTCAAGTCGAGCCCAATGCAGATGGCAAGTTAGTGGCCAAATCTGCTCCAATGGATGTGGTTTGGCTTGATGCACCAGCATCAAGGACTGATTTAAGTATTGATGAATTTGCCAGTTCGATCAAAGATCGCCAAATTGTCAATGAAGCTTTGGCGGAAGTTTTCTTCAAAGAAACCTTGCTCAAAAATTCAGTTGATAGTACTTTTGCCGAATTAATCGATCTCGCCAAAAACGGCAAAAAAGGCTTTTTGGGCTTTGGGACTTACAAAGCTAACCAAGATTTGGCATTGCAATTGGAAGCAGCTAAGCAGAAATGGAAAGAGACGACTCAGATGAATTACTTGCTTGGCAGCGATGATTTATCTGCTCAAGCTAAGCTAGCCAAAACGGCTGAACAAGTGGCAGCCAGCTATGCTGAGCTGACGAAATTACTGGAAGGCAGTGGAGAGCCGGCCAGACTTTTGGCCAAACGAGCTGATGGAGCAGTTGGTGATAATCAAGTCAAAATTGCCTTTGCCAGTGATGGTGATTATCAAGTCTTGGGTGAGAAACCTTCTTATCGCCAAATTGTGGATCTGATCAATCAGAGTTCTCTACACTTGAACGATGTAAATATTGCTTTTACCAATCGCACTTCTCCTGGAGAAGTTGTTGGTCAAGAAATTGCCAAAACTACCAACGAAACGCCTGCCACCACCAATCGCGATGACACTCTGCCTCCTGCTCCGCCAGCCGATGCGGCGCGAGTTGACACGCAAATAGTTGACGCTGCGCCTGTCGCTAATTCTGCCGGAAGAGTCAATCCTTTGGGTGTTAATTTTGCTGCTTTTGGAATGGGCTTAAATAATTTATGGAATGGAAAAGTAGACTCAGCCAAACTTTTGACAGAAAAAGCAGCAGAGTTGGAGCAAAATAAGCAAAACATTTTGGCTGATTTAAATCAACAATTAACTGCCAAACAAGCCGAATTAGGCACAGCAACTGATGAAGATAAAATTAAAATTCAGGCAGAGATTGATAGTTTGGAGCTCAAAATAGCTAATACAACTGCGATTGCTTTGGCAGCAGAGGTCAAAACGGAAAATCAATTCGCCAATGATTATCGCAGTGGTGGCATCAAAGCTTTCTTGGCACAAATTCCAGAGAGAGGTGGCGGGATGAATATTAGTGCGGAGCAGGTGGTGAGGTTAGGCAAAAATGTTTCTGATTTGTGGAGAGGACAAGTTGATGAAGAAAGTTTGCTTTTTGATCATGCTGCTGAATTTGATATTGAAACAGCAGCAGTTCGCCAAAAATTAGAAGCAGAATTGACTCGCATCAGTCAACTCTTAGCTACAAATCCAAATAGACCAGACAAGCAAGATATAGAACAACAACTTGCAGAAATTGAACTTGCAAGACAAGAGATCGATCAGCAGGTTAAATCTAGTTTAGTAGCCAAATACGCTGATTATTATCGAATTGAAGGTGGTGGATTGAGGGATTTGTTTTCTGCTAAACAATTTAGCGAAAAAATAGATTTAGCTGTACAAGAAAGATTGCTCACTGCCAACCTTAATCCGGAAGAATTTTTGAAAACTAAATCCAACCACTTCGATGTTCAAGAAGAAATAATTGCTTTGAGAAAAACTAAAGCTGGTAGTAAAGAAAGAGAGATTTTAAGAAAAATTTTTAGAGAAAGATACTCTGCTCAGCTCAAAGGTTTAGCAGCTATGAGAAAGGAAATTGAGGAGGCTGTTGCCGCTAACCCAAATATTAGTCTAACTGATCTTAAAAACATTTTTACTCGTTACCAAAAAAAATACGCTTTAGCTTTGGTAGTTGGAGACCGTCTGGATTATTACTATCAAGCTTATCAAGCCAAAAAAGACAAAGTGGCGATGGTAAAAGCTAAGTACGAGAGTAATCCAGTTGGTTTGGTGGAAGCACTTTTTGGTCAAAAACCCGTAGATCCGTTTACAGTGACTTATCATGCTGATGATATTGCTATTGTATTTTCAAAAAATGATTATAAAAAGATAGCCGATAATACTGGCAGTGGCGCAATGGTTTTGAATTCATTTTCATTTACAAGAAGCACTGATGTCTCAGTTACACATGGTGATGTTTATCTAATATTTAATCAATTAATGAATGAAGCAGGTTATAAACATGAGAGACAACACTCTTTTTACAATGCTTTTTATGATAATTCTGGTTCTGATGTTAGTGTGGTGAATAATTGGGCAAGAGATGAAATCTTGGCTTTTTTTGAGGGAGGAGATTTTACTCCTAATCAAATAAAAAAGTATTTAAGTGCTAGAGTAGATGGCAGTAAAAATGAACTTTATCCTTTTTTTGAAGTTTGGAATGTAGACAATATTGCTTTAAAAACAAAATATAACTCAGAACTTTCAGCAGCGATTGATGCTTACGTAAAATTACAAAAACTTGGGTTTTCTAATGCAGAGATCAGGGCTATTTTCGAGACAGAAAATATTGCTACTTGGTCTAAATGGGCCAATCGTTTGGCTAATGTATATACCAATCAAAACTCTATCAATATCCAGCAAACTAAAACTTGGTTTAACAGAGCTGGAATTTTACTGGCAGGCAAAGTAGGCAAACCTTTATTGCTTGCTTTCAACTATGTCAAAGCTGGTTGGACCACTCAGACTCCAGCTACACAAGATGGTTGGGGGGCGAGATTGGGACAAAACGCAGCTAGCTGGTGGTTAAATTTCTCAAGTTCGAAGGTAGGTTTATTCTTGGTTGATCGTTTTAACTTCAGAAAAGCTGTTGAATCATTCCAGATTGCCTACAATTCTAACAACCCAACTTGGGCAAGCAAGGCAGGAACTTGGTTGGCGGAGAAAGTGAAAAAAGCTTTTTCTAGTCCACCCAAAATTCCAATGTGGACTGATCAAAGTTTAAGTGATAATGCAACAAGAATTTTAAATGAATTAAGAGCAGAAGCTCGCAGACAAGGCTTGAGCGATCAAGAGATTGACAGAAAAGTTGCGGAGTATGGCAAATTTTTTAAGGATGTTCCAATTATTCGACTGACTGATGCCGAAACAATCGACAAATTAATAGCAGGACAAAATTTGTTGTCAGCTTATCAAGTTGCTGGTGGAAAAGATGTTGCAGTTGGCCACACCAGTCAACACGATATAGATCGTGGTCTGAATCATTATGTTTTTGGATCATGGGCTAGACCAGAGGGTTTCTCTTCGGCTTATGGTTCAACGATGGTAATTATTAATCCAAGTTTGTTGCAAAATGATTCGACTATAGTAACCATTGCAGATATAGCTAGAACTGATGAATCAAATTACCAAAAATCAGCTGTTAGAGGTAAAGATTTTATTGAGATTATAACCCTTGCTTCAATTATAACTCACCAAGATCCTCTTGATGCGATTGGTGGTCAAGTCAGAGCAGACAAGGAAGTCTCAGCCCCTGTTTTGGAGCAAATTGAAAAATGGCAAAATTTTGCTGAAGTTAAAGTTTTTGATAAAGTTTCCAACAATAAAATTGTTGGATTTGTAACAAGCAATGAAAGCGCAAAAAATGATTTGGCAGCCAAAATTACTGATCAAAAAAATCAGTTGTCAGTTTATTCACAACAAGAATTGATTGGTAAGAATTTTGACAGTCCATCAGATGTTTCTAAACTGAGTTGGAATATACGTCGTATTTTCAAAAAACAATCAATTCTGCCAGCAGATCAAAAAGAAAATCTAAGTAATATCGATAATCAACAAAGTCAAATTGCTAATAATTTATCAAATCTTTTTAGTACTAGATTGAAAGGTGTAGCTAATTGGATTAAAGCTGGTTGGACCACTCAAGCTCCAGCTACGCAAGATGGTTGGGGGGCGAGATTGGGACAAAATGCAGCCCAGTTGTGGTTAAAATTTTCTGAAACGAAATTAGCACTTTTCTTATTTGATCGTTTTAATTTCAAACAAGCGATCACATCTTTCAAGACAGCCTACAACTCGAATGATGCAACTTGGGCAAGCAAGGCAGGAACTTGGTTGGCGGAGAAGGTGAATTTAGCATTTAAATCTAGAGATGAAGAAAGTGACGGAGATCAAGTTGGTCAATTAGTTGATGATAAAACCGACGCTGTGGTAGAAATACTTGATAGCGGTGAAGAGCTTATCTATGAGCCAATTGACACTTCAAAAGATGAAATTCCCAACAAACCAGTTGATGATGTTAGAGGAGAAACGCAAAAACAGGCTACTTCTTATCGAAGACCAGGTCTTAATTTAGACATGGTTGACATCGAACATTATGCTTGGGCCAGAAAACAATTAAAATCAAAGGCTTTGGGAGACAGACTTTATCAAGTAGCCGCCTTACTTGAGGTTAATACAGAAGGAAAAAATGAAAATGATATTTATGCAGAAATAAGTCGTCAATTTACCAACCAATCGCTTTTACATGACAAACAATTATCTTTAGCAATTGTCATCGATGCCGTCAATGGTGATTCTTACAAATATAACAATGATAATCGTTACGATAATTTAGTTGAAGGCCAGAATTCTGCGCCACGTCAGCAAGCTGTTTTTGAAGCTGTGGCAAATAGTATTGATGCTATTTTGACCAATAATGGTGGAGAGACTATTGGTCAGTTTGGAAAAGGTATTAAACAAGCTTTGACTTGGTTATCTTCTGGAAGTCAAGATAAAATTGAGGTTTTCTCTAGAGAAAAAGACGGTCAAGCTTATAAAACAACCATTATTAAAGATGAGCAAGGACAATATTACATTCAAACTGCAACAATTGAATTGAGTGAATTCTTGAATAATTCTGGGAGTCAAAATCAGGGTACTGTCATCAAAATTTTTGTGGCCGATGGCGTTCCAATCACAAATCAAGATGTCACTTCCAATCAATATGTTAGTCAAGAAGAAATTGCTACTGGACTGCACAAGCGCTATCCATTTATCAATGAAATTAAAATAAACACTAAACGATCTGATGAGCCAAGTGCTAGATATATCAATGGTTATGAGACCAAACAACAATTAATACCTCAAGCTCAATTAGTGGCTGATACGTTTAATACAGATGGTTCAGAGAGAACAATTAACGTTGAATTTACTAAAAATGAAATAATTATCAAAGACAATGGTAAAGGCATGAATGCTCAAGTGATTGCTGATATGTTTGTGCCGCAGTCTGGGACAAAACATCCTACTCCGCTAAGTGGTGAAGCAAGTCAGCAAGAGCTAACAAGAGTGAAGGCTGTTTATGATTTTGCAGACAATTCTCCAAAGAGACTGTCTTTAGCTAGAAATGGAGAGGTGATCATGGCTCTCGATATTCCTGCAAACATTATTGCTGCAGCCACTATTGATCACAATTTAATGTTAGATGGAGCAAGATTATTTGATGTGTCTGATGCTCGAGATGCAATTAAGCCAGATTTGCCCGGATCGGGTCAGAAATCTAATTTTCAAGAAGCAATCGTTTATATGTCAACTCAAATTGCCGGCAATCAAAACTTAAGTGTGCAAGAGAGGTTAAAGTTCATTAATACAATTTCTGTTGGTTTAGAAAAAATTGCCACTGATGCCAATAAAAAACTCTTAATTGAGGTCAAAAAACAAATTCGCAAGATTGTAGAACCCTTAGTTGCTCAATTGGAACAAAAAGGAGTGGTAGTTTTACCACATCAAATTTCTTTTGAAAAAATTGCAGTTCCACAGGGCAAGCAAGAAATTGTTTATCTTGATCCAGACATCTTTACTTGGCTTGGTGTGGCTAGTGCCAAAAAAGCTGGAGCCAAACAAATATCCGGAATTTATTTTGGTGAAAAGCAGGACATTCCACTATTAACGATGGATTTCAAGCCAGAATTCACTGCTGCTTTAGCTGAAGCTAATAGAAATCTAATTAACCAAGATCCTACCTCGTGGTTGCAAGTGGTAGTGACCGATGATTATTTGATAATTCCTACTCAATTTGGTCAACGCTTGAATGAACTTTCAGCTAAATACAACAAAAATACTTTGACAGAAGCAGAAAATCTTGAACTTAAGAGTTTAGTTCAAGCGATTAATATTCATACAGCTGCCAAAGTAGTGACTAGCTACGAAGTGGTTGATCAATTGGAAAAAAATGCCAATCTAGTTAGATTTGAAGTTGAAGAAGGGCAAGTTGATAGTGTGGCTCTAAGTAATTTCTTACAACCAAAAGGATCTTTATTGATTGCAGATAAAAATACAGATTTAATACAACAAGCTAAGTTCTATAAGGCAGAAGTTAAAAAAGAAGAACTGGAAATATTAAATACAACTTCCAATGTTGGTAGCTTGAGTAGTGTTAATAAACTCGAAAATAATTTATTAATGGGATTAGTTGAAGATTTAATTGGCCACAATGATGGAGATCAGTTGCGAATTAGCTATCGTGCTGGAAATGGAGTAGTTAGAGAATTGGTATTTGAAAGAAAAGTTTTTGGTGTTGAGGAATTGATTTTATTTAGAGGTGGTGCTGGAGGACCAATAGATCTAAATACATTTCTTGCTCTAGGTATTAAATTCGAATCTCCATTTAAAAATTTTGATCTACTTTTAGCCAATGATGCAGGTGAAGAAAGCTATTTGTTGACTGGCAATTTCTTTGGGCAAAAGTTTCAGGTGCTTGTTGATGTTAATGGTTTAGTTAGAGATCCATTTAATTTAATTCCTACATATTCAAGTGCTAAGGCACTTTTTATTGATGGCGAAGAAACAGTTCTCATAAACGATGACTTGAATTTGATAAAGAATTTAGAAGGGGTTAAATATTCTTTAAACTCTAGTTCTCCAGATAAAATTTATAGTGATGAATATCGAAATTTCATAAAAGAAATTGAAAACATTGCTCAAGCAAAGAAAGTAAATCCTTTACCAATTTCTCAATCTAACTCACCTAGCTCTGATAATTCTCAGTTCACTCCTAAATTTGGAGTAAACGCCGCTGGAGAGATTTATGGGCTTAATTCAAATGAAAGAACTTTGAGCAGCGTTGAATCTTTAGTCTATTTGGGAAATGATTATTACTTAGTCAATCGCTTAGCCGCTGCAATTAAAGAAACCTTTATAGTTAAAGCCTATGATATAGGAGCCTTTACTAAAACTGATGCAAGATTTAATGCTAATTATTTTACAGTCGATCAAGTTGTCGGCAACATGTATGTAGGTTGGGATATTGATGGTAAACCAGTTACTTTTAATGCCATAACTGGACAACTTAAAAAGTTAGAAAAACCAATAGTTCATGCAGCTTTAAGTGATAGTGGTAGACATATTCTTACTCTTAACCAAGAAGCAAAAGACAAATATTTTATTAATGTTGAAGGTGATCTTGGTGTAATTAAAAACGTTTATGTTCCTTCAGGAGAAATGTTTGGTTATCAAGCAGAAGTAATTCCAGTTAAAGGAACTTCAATTTTTATTATTGGAAATAATACAAATGGCTACACTTTCTTTGATGGTAACTATGAATTAAGAAATAATTTAACAAATAAAAAATCAAAATATAAAAGTATTGCTCCTGGTCCAGGTTATCTTCTTTTGCAAAATGATGATAACAGCATTTCCATATATTTTTATGGAGTTAGTAATCAGATTGGAGCTAACAATCGCATTATTGAATTAAATGGCGAGTTACCGGTAGGGAAAATAGAATCCATTTCTTCTTCCATTGGTGAAAAAATTACTACGGAAATTATTGTGGATACATTATCCAAAGGTGGAGATAAAGTCTTTTACTTAAATGAAGATGGTGAATTCACTCCAAATCGAAATGATGCTGATAACCCTAATATCAGATTTTATTATGATAGTAAGACAAATGAAGTTTCTTATAAAGATTTTACTAATATTAGTCCTAAATGGAAAATATCAGTTTTTGATCCATCAAAAAATACTACTTACTTTGACGATAATTATGGTGTCTTATTTATTAAAGAAAATAGTCTAATTGATAGAATCACTGGAGAGGAAATTCATTTTGTTGGTCAAATTGTGGCGATTGAAAGATTTGGAAGTGGAAACAAGTTATTTAATCATCCTATTTCTAAACTTTATTCATATGAAAATGGCAAAGCCTATTATTCAGATGGCTCTGATTTAATTGTTTATGAAAAAGCCATGTACAATCCTCAATCTAAAAAATTAATATACGTCGATAATGGCAAATGGTATTTAGTGGATGATGATGGTGCAATTAATATCTTAAAAGTTAAAGATACTGGTTTATCTTTTGCAGATTATGATCAAGTTTGGAATGAAGGTAACCAAATTATTCTTTATAATTCTGTTTCTCAAAAGAAATCAATAATAGATGCTTCTGGTAACTCTAAAGTTTATAAAACTATTGCTGTAGATTATGCCAATGCTAGTACTGTTGAAGAATTGATTGCTGCAATCAGGATAAGAGGCAAAATAATTTATTCTAGTGGCGAGGAATTGGATGCTGATAAAGTTATCGCAAGAATTCGAGAGATTGAAAAATATAGCAAAATAATGCCTGATATGAGTGTATATAACATCATTCATTCTGCTAGAGTAACTCGAACTGATGGCTTAGCTACAAGACTGGGAATGATTCTGGGTTTTAAGGATGCTCTTAACTATGGTGGCTTTGTTATGCCGACAAAAGATGGTCAAGTTGATCCTCAAACGCCAGAATTAAAAGATCTTTCAGAAGATTGGAACAAGAATATTATTGGAGAGAATGGTGAAATTAGAGAACAGGTTATTGGTGAAGCTCAAAGTGTCTATCGCGGCATTATTGATGGATTGCCAGAGGATATTCAAACTGATAAAGAAATTATTGAAAGAATTAGTCGCGACCTAAAGATAGAATATGGTTTGCTCGAAAGTGAACTAGAGCAAAAATTTGTAGCCAGTTTTGGTGAGTTTGCTCTCACTAGTGAAACTGAACACTCCTTAAAGTTGTATTTACAACGTTTGGCCCATTTAACTAATCAGTTACCAGCTTTTGTGGCTCAATTAGAGAATGATTTAATTGGTCAATCTCCTCAATTAAGAAGAACTTTATATCGTAATTTGGTGCAGAGTATTTTTGAATTGGCAGCTTCTGATAAATCAAAAATAGATGTAATGAGGCCAATTACCCAAGACTTTTACTATGGTTTAGCTTTTGGTTGGACAAGTGGAAATACACAAAATTCCTTTGATGCCACCTTTGAAATAGGTCAGTTTATTCAACGCTTAAATGACTTAGGAAATTATCCTGAGGAAGTCCAAAAATTAATTTTGAGTTTGAGAAGAAGTTTTGATTCAAATGACGTTGAAAAAGTTGATCTAATCAGAACTCAAATTGAAAGACTTTTAGAAGTTGGCAATGACGAACTCTTAAAAGACATGCTGACCAAATTCAGCAAAGTTTCTCAAGATAATATCGTTGCAGCAGTTAGTCCAAGCAAGGTTGAGCAAATTAAGGATGGTGGAGATGTGATGCCATTTATCCAATTTTTGACCAATGACGCTGCTTTAGTTAGAGAAGAAGATAATCCACTAAGCGAACAATTAGTGGGTCAATCTGTTAAGGTTGAGCAGCCAATCAGTATTCCAGCCATTCAAAAATTTGAACGTCTCAGGTCTGGACTAGGAACGATGACCACAGAAGAGTTCTTATTGGCGATTAACTCAGGAGCAATTAATGGTTTAGATTTGTCTGACGACCAATCTTTGGCTGATTTGGCAGAATTACTCAAAAATATTTCCGTCCAAAGAGAATCTGGTGCTTATACTGGTGAAGTTGCTCAAAATTCTTATGATGCGATTAGTAAAAGAATTGAAGAAGGCAAGATCAACAATGGAGAATTGAGAGTAGATTTCTATACATCTGGCGATGAATATGTCGAAGAAATGACTGATAACGGCACAGGCGCGGTAAATCCACTATCTTTGCTTATTCCTAAGTCAGACAAACAAGCTGGTGCCCAAGAAAAAACAGTAGGTTTCTTTGGAACTGGAAAATTCACTATT
>CAZIBP010000009.1:0-28174 GCA_964537665.1 uncultured Pseudomonadales bacterium | reverse complement strand
CACACCGATTGGCACATTTTTTAGTTTCAAACAGTTGCCAATTTTAACTTCAGCATTTTCTTCAGTAACAATTTCTGCACCAATCTCCAAACCCTCAGGAGCAATGATGTATCTTTTTTCACCATCCTTGTAAAAGAGCAAAGCAACATTGGCACTGCGCATTGGATCGTATTCAATTCTCTTCACAATGGCAGGAATGCCAAATTTGTCACGACGAAAGTCAATAACTCTCATTCTCTTCTTTACTCCACCACCACGATGTCGCATGGAGATGTGACCAGAAGCATCCTTACCTTGTCTTTTCTTGTGTCCTTTGACTAAAAGAGATTTTTCTGGATCTCCCTTGTGTAAAGAGCTACGATCAAGATCAACGCGATGTCTCTTGGAAGCAGTAGTGCCTTTGACTTTCTTTAGCATTAACTTTCTCCTCCTAAATCAAAAAGATCAATGTGGTTGCCATCTGCCAAAGTCACATATGCTTTTTTGGTTTTTGGACTCACAGTATTGATTCTTTTCTTACCAGTTTTTTTCTTAATTCTGTGTCTAACAACCGTATTAACGGAAAGAACTTTGACACCAAAAACTGTTGCGATTGCTTCTTTGATTTGACCTTTGTGAGCACTCATTTCTACTTCAAAAGTATAGACATGCTCCTTCTTGGCTAATTCCAAAGATCTTTCGGTGACAACTGGTTTTTTAATTAAATAAGCATTCATGATTATTTCTTAAGAGTTGTTTTTTTAATTTTTAGTAATCTATCTTCCAAAACTTTAAGAGCGGTGAAATCAATCACAATTTTATCAGCCATCGCCACGTGCAAAGCATTAACGCGATCAGCAGTCATCACTAAAACATTGGCTAAATTGCGCAGAGAACGTAAAACCAATTCAGAATTTTTGGCTATAATGACCAAAACTTTTTCATTTTCTTTACTCACAGAAGATAAAAGAGCTGATGCTTCAGTTGTTTTACCCTTCATTGAAGAAAGATCTTTACTTAAAAATAGATTGGCCTTTTGTGCACTCAGAGCTACCTTCAAAGCAATTAACTTGCTTTTGGCAGTCAAAGTTTTGGTCCAATTGGAAATACCTCTTGGTCCATGAGAAACTCCACCACCAACAAAAATGCTAGGGGTACGAGCTCCGTGACGAGCGTTACCAGTCCCTTTTTGCTTGTACCATTTTTTCTTGGTGCGATTAATCTCTGATCTAGTCTTGGTGTGAGCAGTACCTTGTCTAAAATTGCTTAAATAAACTCTAATAGCTTGAGCCAAAAGAAAATCAGAAGTGGAATTAGCAAACAAAGAGTCACTAACTCTAACCTTTTCATTTTTGCTAGAAGAATCTATGACTGTTAATTGCATTATGAATTACTTTCTTCTACAACCTCTTGTTGCACTTCATTAGTCACTGGCTCAACTTTAGTCAAACCAAGCACATCCAAATTTAATTGCACATTTTTGTTGAGTCCAGTTTTAACAACCTTAACTGTTGCAGTATTAAATCCTGGCACTGGACCATTAACCCAAAATTCTTTGTTTTGAGGGTCAATGTAAACCACGACCAAACCAGCCACAGTCTTAGTCTCTTGGCCATAGCGACCAGGCATTCTCTTACCTCTCCAAATACGACCTGGAGTAGTGCCGGAACCAATAGAACCGACTGCTCTAGCACGATCTGATTGACCATGAGTCTTGGGACCGCCATGAAAACCATGTCGCTTCATTGCTCCTCCAAAACCACGACCTTTGGTGGCACCTTGAATTTCAACTACATCACCCAAACTAAGCACATCAGCTAAAACCAAAGTTTGACCAGCAGCGAGAGTGACTTCTCCATCTGCATCCATCACTTTCACACCCTTGATCTGTTTAACTCCCACCTTAAAACCACTTTTCTTGATTTGTTCTCGAATTGATTTGTCCATGTTTTTCAATTTTTTAGGACCATAACCAACTTCAAGAGTAATTTGCTTATCTTGAGTTTCTTTTTTGGAAACAACAATATTATCGCTAACTTTAAGTTTAGTGATTGGAAGACGTTTGCCATCCTTGGTGAAGGCTTGAGACATTCCGACTTTGGTAGCAAATATTGTATTTAGCATTGTCTGTCAAAAAAATAAGGTGTCGAATTCCCAATTCGACTCTATCGCCTGATAAACTACATTTTGATTTGAATATCAACACCAGCAGGTAGTTCCAAGTGCATAAGAGAATCGATGGTCTTATTGGTTGGATCGACAATGTCGATCAAACGTTTGTGAGTACGAATCTCATAATGCTCTTGAGCATTTTTATCTGTATGAGGTGAAGTCAAAACACTAAAAGATTTCTTGTGAGTTGGCAGTGGCACTGGACCAATAATTTTGGCGCCAGTAGATAAAGCTGTTTGCAAAATCTTACGAGAAGCCTCGTCAATGACGCGGTGATCATAAGATTTGAGTCTCACTCTAATCTTGTATGAGTTTTGATTTTTAGTCATACTATTTTTAATTAATTGCTTTCTCTCACTTGTGATTATCTTAAATCACAAAACGCGATTATAACTAATTCTCTCCCACTTGTACAGGGGAAATTTGCTTTTTTAGTTCAGCTTCGTCAGTTAATTTAAAACTTTAAAATCTTTTTAAAAAAAACGAATTTCTCTTGTTATTTCTCGAGAGAAGAGTATTGTACCAGAAGGAATTAAGGAGAGCAAGGGTGATTAAAATTACTAGTATAAGAAAACTCCTTCTCCCTATTCACTTTAAAAATTCCATTACACCAATTATGCCTCGTCTTTCTTCTTTCACTTCTAGCATAGCCTCGATAAATATCTGGCACTAAACCGCTCAACAATATAAGTCCAAATGTTTAGGCTATAATAAAACGCCAAAAACCCCGCTCTTTCAAGCGGGGTTTTCTTTTTTGTAAACTACAAGAGTTCAGAAATTATTCCAAAATCTTGGTGATGGCACCAGCACCAACGGTTAGACCACCTTCACGAATAGCGAAGCGGAAACCTTCGTGGACAGCTACTGGCACTAAGAGTTCAACGGTCATCTTGGCGTTATCGCCAGGCATAACCATTTCAACTCCATCTGGAAGCTTAATCTCACCAGTTACGTCTGTGGTTCTAATGTAGAACTGAGGTTTGTAACCAGAGAAGAAAGGTTTGTGACGACCACCTTCTTCTTTCTTCAAGATATACACTTCAGCTTCAAATTTCTTGTGAGCAGAAGCACTACCTGGTTTAGCCAAAAGTTGGCCTCTCTCAACGCCATCTTTTTCAACACCACGTAGCAAGATACCGACGTTATCACCGGCTTGACCTTGATCAAGCATTTTTCTAAACATTTCCACACCAGTAACGGTAGAGGAAGTTTTTGGACGAATACCGATGATATCAATATTCTCACCAACTTTGATGATACCACTCTCAATACGACCAGTGACCACAGTGCCACGACCCTTGATGGAAAAGACGTCTTCAATGTACATGCTAAATGGCTTGTCAACATCACGCACAGGTTCTGGAATGTAACTGTCAACTGCAGCCATCAATTCCATAATCTTGTCTTGAGCGGCTTGATCACCGGCCAAAGCATTGGCAGCACTAACACGCACGACTGGAGTGTTGTCACCATCGTAACCATATTTGGTTAAGAGGTCACGGACTTCAACTTCGACCAAGTCTAATAATTCAGCATCATCGACCATGTCACATTTGTTTAAAGCGACAACGATCTTTGGCACGTTAACTTGGTTGGCCAAAAGAATGTGTTCACGAGTCTGAGGCATTGGACCATCGGTAGCAGCTACCACCAAAATGGCACCATCCATTTGAGCGGCACCAGTAATCATGTTCTTGATGTAATCAGCATGTCCTGGAGCATCAATGTGAGCGTAGTGACGTTTCTCGGTTTCGTATTCGATATGTTTAATATTGATAGTAATACCGCGAGCCACTTCTTCTTTACTGTTCTCAACATCTGCATAAACCATAGCTTTGTTGGTTTCACAAGGAACTCTCTTGGCTAAAGTTTGAGTAATGGCTGCTGTTAAAGTGGTTTTACCGTGATCAACGTGACCAATGGTACCAATGTTAACATGTGGCTTGCTTCTGACAAATTTATTATCTGCCATAAATTATTTCTCCTTTATATTTATAATTTTACTAATTTATAATTTTGATAAGACGAACAAGACTGAACTTGTATTTTACCCTAAAAAAATAGGCAAAACAAGCTATTTTGGATTTTTATCTTCTCTTAATACCTTTTCTTTCCTCAACAATTTTTTCAGTGATGTTTTTGGGTACCTCTTCGTAATGACTTGGCAACATCACACTGCTGGCACGACCTTGAGTCATACCACGCAAGTTAGTCACATAGCCTTGCATTTCAGAAAGAGGGGCTAAAGCGGTGATAATTACCACACTACCTCTTTGGTTGGTGCCTTGAATCTGAGCACGTCTGGAACCAAGATCACCGATGATATCACCCATGTATTCCTCTGGGGTGCTGACTTCGACCTTCATGATTGGTTCAATTAAGACCATACCAGCATTGGCTACAGCATCTTTCATACCCAAAGAACCAGCCATCTTGAAAGCCAACTCACTCGAGTCAACTTCATGGTAAGAACCATCATATAAAGTTACTTTGATATCCACCATTGGATACCCTGCTAAGAAACCTCTTTCTAAAGATTCTTTAACACCCTTGTTCACTGGCTCGATGTATTCACGAGGAACAGAACCTCCAGTGATAGCATTGACGAATTCATACCCAGTTCCACGATCTTTTGGCTCAATTCTAAGAAGAGCATGACCATATTGACCACGACCACCAGACTGCTTGATGTATTTGCCTTCTCCCTCAGCCATTCTGGTAATAGCTTCTCGGTAAGCCACTTGAGGTTTACCCACGTCAGCATCAACTTTAAACTCTCTCTTCATACGATCAACGATAATTTCGAGGTGTAATTCACCCATGCCTCCAATAATGGTTTGACCAGTTTCATGGTCAACTTTAATATTGAAGGTTGGATCTTCTTCAGAGAGTTTGGCCAGAGCCATACCCATTTTTTCTTGATCTGACTTGGTTTTTGGTTCAATGGCTAAGGAAATCACTGGGTCAGCAAAAGTGATGCCTTCCAAAATAATGGGATCATTTTCATCGGCAAGAGTGTCACCAGTCTTGGTATCTTTTAAGCCGACAACAGCAATGATTTCTCCAGCACTAGCTTCTGCCACTTCCTCACGGTCGTTGGCATGCATAAGTAATAAACGACCAACTCTCTCTTTGACATCCTTACTGGAGTTGTAAACATAAGAACCAGCTTTGATGGTACCAGAGTAAACGCGGAAATAAGTTAGTTTACCCACGTGCGGATCGGTTTGGATCTTGAAAGCCAAACCACAAAACTTCTCATCTGGAACTAATCTGCGCTCAATAATCTCCTCAACTTTTCCTGGAACATGCCCCTTAATATGGTCAATGTCAGTTGGGGATGGCAAATATTCAACTACTGCATCCAACAAAGGCTGAATACCGGTGTTTTTGAGCGATGAACCAGCATAAATAGGCACTAATTGATAATTGATCACGGCTTTTCTCAAAGCAGCTCTTAATTCGTTTAAACTGATTTCCTCTTCAGCAAAAAATTTCTCTATCAAGGAGTCATTGGTTTCAGCAATTGCCTCAACTAGTTTTAGTCTCTCTGCTTGAGCTTTTTCCTTATATTCTTCTGGAATTTCTTTAATTTCTGGCTCAGTGGCAGCTTCATGATCTTCCCAAAAATAGGCTTTCATGGAAAGCAAATCAATCACTCCCAGAAAGAAATTTTCACTACCCATAGGCAATACCATGACAGCTGGTTTGACACCAAATTTGACACGGATATCTTCAACAGTGGCATTGAAATCAGCACCTAGCTTATCCATTTTGTTGACAAAACAAATGCGAGGTACATTGTATTTGTCAGCCTGACGCCAAACAGTTTCTGATTGAGATTGCACACCTTCAGAAGCATCTAGAACAGTGATACCTCCGTCTAAAACACGTAGTGAACGTTCAACCTCAGCGGTGAAATCTACGTGGCCTGGAGTATCGATGATGTTAAAACGATATTTAGCTTTTGGTAAAGTGGTCTCAAAATAAGGCTCCCAAAAACAAGTGGTGGCAGCAGAGACGATGGTAATACCTCGTTCTTGCTCCTGAGCCATCCAGTCCATAGTAGCAGCTCCCTCATGAACTTCACCAATCTTGTAGTTGCGTCCAGTATAAAAAAGAATGCGTTCAGTGGTGGTGGTTTTGCCAGCATCAATGTGGGCGATAATACCAATGTTTCTAATGCGTTCTAGAGGAACTTGTCTTTGTTTTGAGATATCTGACATAGATCTATTATTCTATAATTTTTCTAGCTAATAATAAACGAGAAAGAAAAGGTTTACCATCTAAAGTGGGAGAAAGCCTTGTTGGCTTCAGCCATACGATGAGAACCATTACGTTTTTCGATTGCTCCACCTTGCTCATTTAAAGCATCAAGCAATTCAGCAGCTAACTTTTCAGCAAAACTGTGATATTGCTTGTTTGGTCTTTTGTTAGCTTCGGTCACTAACCAACGCACACTGAGAGAATTAGCTCTGCGACCCCTGACAGGCATAGGCACCTGATAGGAAGCGCCACCGACGCGGCGAGAACGCACTTCCATCTGTGGTTGAATCTTGGCAATTGCTTCTTCCAAAACTTCTAGAGCTTTGCGTTTACTTTCTTTTTCGATAAGAGCAAGAGCATCGTAAACTTGTTTCTGGGCAACCGATTTTTTACCATCTCTCATGCTACGATTAATGATGTTTTGCACCAAAACAGAGCCATATTTAGCATCTTTTTCTACTTCTCGAACTTGGGCTTTTTTAGTTCTCATACAATTTTCCTTTAACTTTTCTTGACTCCGTACTTACTACGGCTAGTTTTTCTGCCATCAACGCCAGCACAGTCGTATTTACCGCGAATAATATGATATTTCACACCTGGTAAATCTTTGACACGACCACCGCGCACCATCACAATACTATGCTCAGCTAAATTATGACCCTCGCCTTGAATGTAGGCGGTAACTTCCATTTTATTGGACAAACGCACACGAGCCACTTTACGCAAAGCGGAGTTTGGTTTTTTTGGAGTCATGGTTTTGACCACAGTACAAACACCTCTTTTTTGAGGGCTATTGGTGCTAACTGGTCTGTTGTCAATGGAGTTAAAACTGCGACGCAAAGCCGTAGCTTTGATGCGTTTCACTCTACTAACACGACCACCTTTTCTAATCAACTGATTAATTGTAGGCATATTTTTCTCTTCTAAATTTCACTAAGGCAGCAATTCTAACATATTCGCCTTAGTTTTTCACTATTACTTATTATTAAACAACTGCTCTAGCTCTTTCTTCACTAGTTGGAATCAAACGTCCAATGATAACGTTCTCTTTCAAACCTTCCAAGTAGTCGATCGCGCCTTCAGCAGCGGCATCGGTCAAAACATGCTTAGTGTGTTGGAAAGAAGCAGCAGATAACCAAGAACTGGTAAAGAGAGATGATCTGGTAATGCCCAAAAGCAAAACCCTAGCGGTGGCAGGATCACCACCAGCAGCCATCACGTTGTCATTGACTTCCATGAAATGAGCACGCTCCACCACTTCACCAACCAAGAGGTCAGTATCACCAGACAACTCAATTTGTAACTTGTCACCCATCTTACGAGTGATGACTTCAAAATGTTTGTCATTGATGGTAATACCTTGAGATTCGTAAACCTCTTGAACCTGATCAATAATGTGTTGCTGAGTGAAAATTAAACCTTTGAGTTGAAGTAGCTCTTGGATATTAACTCCACCATCAGTTAGTTTTTGACCAGCATAAACCAAATCTTTGTCTTTGACTAATAAGGTCACTGTAGCTGGAAGGGTAAAGGTTTCTTCTTCACCTTCTTTGTTCTTGATAGTAATAACATTCTCTCCATCTTTTTCTTCCACCTTGACTTTACCAGCAATGTGGGCAATCAAAGCTTGAACTTTGGGACTACGAGCCTCAAGTAATTCCTCAACGCGAGGTAAACCTTGAGTCACGTCAAGACCAACGATACCACCAGAGTGCTTAACACGCATGGTTAACTGAGTACCTGGCTCACCAATAGATTGAGCAGCAATGACACCAACTGGCACACCAATTTCCACATCTGCTCTGGTCGCAAAATCCCAGCCATAACATTTGACACAAAGGCCTTTGTTACAACGGCAGGTAATTGGAGAACGTACCCAAACTGATTCTAGATCAGAAGCAGTGATTTCTTTGGCCAAATCATCAGTGATGAGTTCATTAGCAGCCACTAAAGTTTTTTTACCAACTTTGATATCGCGACTGGCATAACGGCCTAAAATTCTGTAGTAAAAAACATCTTTTCTAGGCTCTCTCACTAATTCAACACCTTCAGTACTGCCACAATCTTCTTGACGGATAATAGCATCGTGAGACACATCGACCAAACGACGAGTCAGATAACCAGCATCAGCAGTTTTAATAGCTGAGTCAGTCAGACCTTTACGAGAACCACGAGCTGAAGTCACATATTCAAAGATGGACAAACCTTGTCTAAAGTTGGATTTGGTCGGCATTTCCACAATATTACCCAGCGGATCAACCACCAAACCACGCATAGCAGCTAATTGCTTAACTTGATCTTTGGAAGCACGAGTACCACCAGAGTCGATAATAATCTTGACAGAATTATCATCACTGTAAGTTTTCCACGTCTTTTCAGCCAGCTCATCAGTGGTTTTGATCCATACGTCCAAAGATTGACGACGACGTTCCTCTTCAGTGATTAAGCCTTGTAGATAATTATCACGAATGGCTTCTGCTTTCTGATTAGCACTGTCTACAATTTGCTCTTTCTCTTCAAGCATTTCACAGTCACTCACTGACACGGATAAACCAGATTTGGTAGCAGCTTCAAAACCTAAATCTTTGATCGCGTCGATCATTTTGGCCACTAAATCGTTGTCTTCTGTCTCAATCGCCTTAGTGACAATTTGTTTAATCATCTTGGCATTGACACTTTCGTTAATGAAGCGCAAATTCTCTGGCAAAACACTATTAAAGAGTAAACGACCAATATTGGTCTCAATCACTTGTTTTTTACCCTTAATTTTCATGAGCACTTTGACTCTTTGTCTTAAATCAAGTTTGCCAATTTGGTACAAATGGTAAGCTTCATTCTTACTGCCCAGAATTGAGGGGAATAAAGGCAAACGCTCATCAAAACTAGTGTAGTAATAAGCACCAAGCGCCATTTCTTTGTTAGGCACCGTAATTGGTTCACCGTTAGCTGGTTTAAGCAGATTGTGATTAGCCATCATTAGGTCAATTGCTTCTTGTTGAGCAGCTTTGGTCAAAGGCACATGCACAGCCATTTGATCACCATCAAAGTCAGCGTTGTAACCAGAACAAACACAAGGATGCAAGGAAATTGCACTACCCTCAATTAGAACTGGGAAGAAAGCTTGGATACCTAGCTTATGCAAAGTAGGTGCACGGTTAAGTAACACTGGGTGATTCTCAATCACTTGTTCCAAAATGGCATAAACTGAAGGTTCACGACGATCAACTAGATGACGAGCACTCTTAACGTTGGGTGCAATACCTTTGACAATTAATTCTCTGAGAACATATGGCTTAAACATTTCCAGAGCCATATCTTTTGGTAAACCACACTGATTAAGTTTGAGATCTGGACCAACCACGATCACACTACGACCTGAATAATCGACACGTTTACCAAGTAAGTTTTGACGGAAACGACCAGTCTTACCACGCAACATCTCAGAAAGAGAACGAAGTGGGCGACGATTACTGCGACGACGAGTTTGTTTGGTTTGAGAACTGTCAATTAAAGCATCAACAGCTTCCTGAAGCATTCTTTTCTCGTTGCGCAAAATAATTTCTGGAGCACCTAAATTGATTAAGTGAGCCAAACGATTATTACGGTTGATAACACGACGATAGAGATCATTAAGATCGCTAGCAGCAAAACGACCACCAGACAATTGCACCATTGGACGTAAATCTGGAGGCAAGACTGGTAAAACAGTCATAAATAACCAAGCTGGATCAATTGAGGACTTCTTGAGACCCTCAACCACACGTAGTCTCTTGGTCACTTTAGCCTTTTTAGCTCCTTTGCTTTCCACCAATTCATCTCTTAATTGTTTGATTTCACTATCAAGATCAACCTTCTTGCTTAGAGCTAAAATACTCTCTGCACCCATACCAACTTGTAAATGAGAGGCAGCATCATATTCATCAAGTTTGAGATATTCATCTTCAGTTAGAACAGTTTTGACCTTGATTTTCTTGACCATTTGTTTAATGGTTTTGTAGATTTCTTCAGTTTGTTCCAACTGCACTTCTAGTTGTTGCTTGGTGGCAACAATTTTATTTTTAGCCTTGAGCTCAAGTTCAGTGATTTTAAGCTGCATAGCTTCTTTGCTTTTAACTTTTTCACCTAATGAAAGTTTGTCTTTGTCTAGAGTTTCCTTGATGGTAAGAATGGCTTTTTCAGCATTATCACGCAATTGATCAGCTGCAGCCACCTGATCAATATCCAGTCTTTCTAAAACTGCTTTTTTCTCATCATTATCAACTTCCAAAACAATGTATTGAGAAAAATACATAATGGAATTTAAATTTCTTGGAGAAATGTCCAAAAGAAGTGATAATTTGGAAGGAGCACCCTTAAAAAACCAGATATGAGCCACTGGGGAAGCCAATTTGATGTGAGCCATACGTTCGCGGCGCACTTTGGCTTCAGTCACTTCCACACCACATTTGTCACAAACAATTCCTTTGTAACGAATGCGTTTGTATTTACCGCAGTAACACTCGTAATCTTTACTTGGTCCGAAGATTTTTTCATCAAAAAGACCATCTTTTTCAGGTTTAAGAGAACGATAGTTAATGGTTTCTGGTTTTTTAACTTCACCAAATGACCAACTCATGATGTCTTCTGGAGAAGCGATCTTAATTTGTAGAGCAGAGAAATCGACAATGTTTTTCATAATAGTTCTTTCAAAAAATTTACTAAAATTATTCTGCAGCCGCTCCTTCGGTAGTCGCGTCTTCTTCTACGGCTTCGTCTTCGATAATTTCTTCTCCATCAAAATCAGCTTCGCTGTCACTTTCATCAAGATCACTCTTTTCCTCTTCCTCATGCATATTGGAATCTTCTAGATCATCTAAGATCAAGATTTCTTCTTTAGGAATGGTTGGAACACTGTCTTGCACTTCTTCTTCAGTTGGATCAAGGGCCACCACATTAAGTGACAATGAATTAAGCTCTTTGCAAAGCACTCTGAAAGCTTCTGGAACAGTTGGGGTTGGAATATCCTCACCCTTTACAATAGCCTCAAAAGCTTTGGCGCGACCATGAACGTCGTCTGACTTGATGGTTAGCATTTCTTGAAGAACATGAGCAGCTCGATGAGCTTCAAGAGCCCAAACTTCCATTTCACCCATTCTCTGACCACCCATTTGAGCTTTACCACCCAAAGGCTGTTGAGTCACGAGTGAGTAAGGCCCAGTGGAACGAGCGTGAGTCTTATCCTCAACCATGTGACTTAATTTGAGAATGTAGTTGATACCAACCACTGATTTCTCACGATAAGCTTCACCAGTCATTCCATCATATAATTGAGCTTTACCAGAAACTGGTAGACCAGCTTTTTCTAATTCCTGCCAAATTTTATCTTCATCAAATTCTTCGAAAGCTGGTACGGCCACTTTATAACCCAATTTATTGGCTGCCCAACCCAAGTGAGTTTCAAGTAATTGACCAAGATTCATACGAGCCAAAACTGACAAAGGTGAAATAATAATATCAACCGGAGTGCCATCTTCTAGATGAGGCATATCGGCTTGTGGCACAATTTTGGAGATAACACCCTTATTACCGTGACGACCAGCAAGCTTGTCACCAACAGTAATTTTTCTCATCTGAGCCACTTTGACAATGACCTCTCTAATGGTACCTGGATCAAGTTCGTCACCCAAATCACGATCAAGCACTTGGACATCTATCACTACACCTTCCTCACCATGAGGAATACGGAGTGAGGTGTCACGGACTTCTTTGGATTTTTCACCAAAGATAGCTCTAAGCAATCTCTCTTCTGGAGAAAGTTCGGTCTCACCCTTTGGTGCAACTTTACCAACCAAAATATCACCAGATTTGACATGACTACCAATACGAATAATACCGTCTACGTTTAAGTTTGCCAGGAAAGTTTCACTGACGTTTGGAATATCATTAGTTAATTCCTCCGGTCCCAAGCGAGTATCCATGACCTTAGCTTTATGTTCACTGATTTGGATAGAGGTTAGAGCATCTTCTCTGACCAAACGATCGGAAATCACCAATGCATCTTCATAACCTAAACCATTGTAGGAAGTGTAAGCAATCAATAAGTTGGTACCAAGAGATAATTCACCGTTATCGGTGGCTGGACCATCAATCAAAACATCACCCTTTTTGACTTCTTGACCAACTTTAACCACCGCCTTCTGTGAGAAACAAGTACTTTGTGAAGTTCTCACATATTTAGACAATTTGTATTCAATAATACCTTTGTTGAAAGTGATTAATTCATTGCCAAGTGCTTCAACAAAAATTTGGGCTTTGTCATGGTGTTTTTTATCTAGCTTGAGAACTACACGAGCTCCATCAACATAGTCAATGACGCCATCAAAAGGAGCCAAGATGGTACGACCCATTGCCACAGCCATCTCGCCTTCCATACCGGTTCCAATTACTGGGGCTTGAGCTTTAACTAAAGGCACAGCCTGACATTGCATGTGAGAACCCATCAAAGCACGGTTGGCTTCATCGTGAGCAATAAAAGGAATCAAGGAAGCAGAACTACCCACCACTTGGCGAGGCACTACGTCAATATATTCCACTTCTGACACTGAACTCTCAATAAATTCATTTCTGTAACGCATTGGAATCCACTCATCAGTAATGTAATTATCATCACTAATACCAATACTAGCGTGAGTAATGTGGTAATCCTCCTCCTCATCAGCACTTAAATAAACGATCTCATCAGTAATTTTCATCTTACCTTTGACATTTTGTACTTTGAGGTAAGGAGCTTCCAAAAAGCCATAATCATTAACTCTAGTGTAAAGTGACAAATAGGTCACCAAACCAATGTTTGGACCTTCAGGAGAACGAATTGGACAAATACGAGAGTACTGAGAAGCGTTAATATCACGCATGGAGAAGCTGGCACGCTCACGAGTCACGCCACCAGTACCCATCACGGATAAACGACGCAAGTTATCAACCTCAGACAAAGGATTGGTTTGATCAAGAATTGCAGATAAACGATTTCTACGGAAGAATTCAGAAACAGCAGCGATTAAAGGACGAGCATTAACTAAAGCTGATGGAGTTAAAATTTCATCAGTCTTGGTCAAAGACATCTTCTCACGAATAGATCTTTCCAAACGAATAAGACCAATACGGAAAGCGTTGCCAGCAACTAATTCGCCCACACGACGCACACGACGATTGGAAAGATGATCGATATCATCAATTTTACCTTCACCATTTTGCAACTTAATCAAATAAGCAATTGCTGCCACCAAATCTTGAGGATCAAGTATGGTTTTCTTTTGATCAATTTCAATTTTTAAACGACGATTAACTTTATAACGACCAACTTCACCTAAATCATAACGACGTTCATCAAAGAACATGTGATTCAAAAATTCACGAGCAGTATCAAGCACAGCTGGTTCACCAGGTCTCATCTTTTCGTAAATTTCAATCAAAGCCTCAGCTTGATTGGTGGTGGAATCTTTCTTTAGAGTATTATTGAGTAAATCTAACTTGTCTTTTTTTAGAATGTCAGCAAACAAAGCAGCAATATCATCATTACTTTCATAGCCAAAAGCTCTGAGTAAAACGGTGACAGGCATCTTGCGACGACGATCAATTTTGACCGTAATTACATTGCGACGACTCACAGTTACCTCCAACCAAGAACCGCGTAATGGACGAAGCTCAGCTTTGTAAAGCAATTGCTTGCTAGTGGAATCTTCCTCACCCAAGAAAAAGACACCAGGAGATCTGACTAATTGTGTCACAATGCCTCTCTCAATCCCATTAACAATGAAGTTGCCGGTGGCAGTCATCTTGGGAATATCGCCCAAGAAAACCTCCTGAGTACGCTCTTCACCAGTGCGTTTATTCAAGAGAGTGGCCTCCACATAAAGAGGCATATCATAGGAAACATTTTTTGCTTTGGCTTGAGCTGGAGTGTATTTAGCTTCACCAAAACGATACTGACCAAAAGTAAGAGACCAGTTTTTACCAGTAAAATCTTCAATGCCTTTAGCGCCATTCACTTCTTTGAGGGCAACACCGATGCCATTGTCTAGAAAATCTTGATAACTTTCACTTTGCAGTTTAATTAAATCTAGGGTTGGTAAAATTTGGTGTTTTTGACCCCAATTTTGGCGCTGTGCTTTTTGTGGCATGAAAATTCCTTTTTAGCTTAATGCTTAATTATTTCTTCTTGCTACTGCTAAGACCATCTAAGACAAAATAAAAGGCTAATAGAAAACAAAGATAAATAAAGCAAAAAAACACAGCTTATCCTCGATAATGCTGTGTGAAGCAAACTATTTACTTAGTTGTTTTATAAAAACTAAAGGCACCAATCTTTGTTTTTTCTGCTAGCTTTGTACTTAGTCCTTTTTAGACAATTGGCAATTATAGCAATAAATTAACCCTAACGCAAGTATTTATTTACGTTTGCGTTGTGCTCCTGCAGAGTCTCTGCCGTGTGAATTTTACCACTATTGTCATGAATGTAGTAAAGGGCTGTAGTTGAACTGGGCTTTAATACAGCTCTGATTGCAGCTAAACCTGGATTGCAAATTGGGCCAGGTGGTAAACCAGCATTCTTGTATGTATTATACAAAGAGTCTAATTTTTTATCTTCTGCCAGAGGAGTTTGCCAAAAAGTCTGCTCAGCCTGGCCATAACCTTTAATATATTGCAGAGTCGCGTCAACTTGCAGAGGCATACCAATTTGCAAGCGATTAAGTAGAATTTGTGCTACGAGTGGCATTTCACTGTCAACAGCACTTTCTCTTTGCACCAGTGAAGCAAGAGTTAAGATCTCATTCAGACTCAACTGACTATCAGCAATTTCCTTACTTAATCCTGCAGTAACCTTACTCTCAAAAGTATTTTGCAATAAAGAGAGAAGCATCGTACTAATAATTTCTCTAGGTACTAAATAGGTGTCAGGGAATAATTGTCCCTCCAAACCTTTACTCAGAGTCAAAAATTCTTCTTTATTAAAATTGCTTAGCCCTTGTTTGCTGAGACTCTCAGCCATCTCTTCTCTACGCCAACCCTCTGGTAAAGTAATCCACAAATCATCGGTTCCCATCGTCAAAGCTTTAGCAATTTGCCAGGTATTCATGTTTGCAGAAAGTTCAAAACTACCAGCTTGAATTTGATTAGTGAAACCGTTCTTGTAAACGGCAAAACGAAATGCCCACTGGCTTTTGACTAAATTCTCTTGCTCAAGCCGAGAAGCAATTACTGCGATAGCTTGACCTTTAGGAATGACAAAGCGAACATTTTTCTGAGTAGTGTCAACTTTGGCCTGAAATAAATTAGCAATAAAAAAACCAATCAAAATCAAAATAATTAAAAAAGAAACTAAGAAAAAGAAAAATTTGGGTAATTTTTTGAACATATAAAATTAATGAGACTAAAGTGTAGCACAAAACATACAGAGAAGGAAATTTAGGCCAAGAAAGTTTTGGGTAGGGTTTCCAAAAAGTTTTCCAAAATCAAAGCCGCAGCAAAATGATCAATTGATCCCTGACGTTTTTTTAATTTAAAACCTGCCTCTTTCATACGTTGACCCACTTCATAAGAAGAAAGAGTCTCGTCTATCAAAGTAACCGGTAAATTAGTTTTTGTCCTCAGAATTTGAGCAAACAATTTAATTTTGTGAGCCATGTCCGCCTCTGAAAGACCTAAAACAATTTCATCTATTTTTTTCTCTTGGCAAATTTTCATGATTTCCGTCAAAGACTCAGTACTGGCGATTGGATTTTCTTTGCTAATCTGATTAGCAAGCACCAGCAAAGGCTCAACTAAGCTCAAAATATTGTAAGCCAAACCAATCCTTTTGGTGCCATAATCAATACCTAAAAAATTCTTCATAGCAACTCGCGATTCATTAATCCTTAATCAACTGTGCAATTACCACCCCACGTCGCAGAACAGTTCCCTCTGGTACGCACGTCACTAATTTAAGTTGACGAGCATCATAGCGCTGAGCCAAAATAAAAGTGTCAGTGGGCTGGACCTCAGTGTTGCTTTGCACTTGATAAGTGTACTTGATGTTATTATAAGTCAAATAAATTTTTTCGCCATTTTTCAAAGTCATAATCTTGCTAAAAATTGAGCTATAACGACGAGGATTTTTTTCGCTTGGATTATAAAATTGACGCAAAACTGAATGACCAAAAATAACCGGTGCACCAGGTTCTCCTGGCAAAGCAGTTCCAGGATACTGAATTAAACTCTTATTCAAATCAGTTCCTCCAATTCTTACCTTGGTGTTACTGATTCCTAAACTAGGAATATCTAAACGATATTCTTCCACCTGATATTCAGTTTGTTTAAAATCAGCAACTTGATCTGTAAACCAATTACTTAAATCTGTGTAGTCCAAATTGTAGTCCAAAATAATTGGTTCATCCAAAACTGGCTCTGAAGCTGGTTTATTTTCGTCAATAATATCTGCTTTGGCATAAACCAAATTACTGGTGTTAGCCAACTGAGTGTTTGATAGAGGAGACAAAAGACGTTCTCTGTTTTGGTTACTTTGCGGCAAAACCTGACTAATAATTGGCCAAGCCGCAGAACCGGCCAAGATAATGCCAATACTAATCAAAATTAAGGGAATAGCGGCAGCGCCCACTTGAACAAATTGCGGAATGCGCTGCCAAAATTTAGACTTAATCTTTTTATCCAACTCTTGTTCAAAATTCTGATTGGCTTTGGTCCTTTTGGCAAAATCTAGTACCTTATTATCCAAATCGGTCAGAGAAACATTCTTCAATAAAGCTTGCCTATAAACTTCCAGAAGCTCCCGCTTATCTATCTTAAAATCTTTTGACATAAGAATTTATCTACCAACTTCCAAAATAATCCTAGTTGGATTATTTGGTAAGTTGCGCAAAATATTGATAAGGAAAGGTGGTCTAAATGACACCTGAGCTTGTTTAATCTCGCTATTACTTTCCAAATACTCTTCTGCCTCTAACCAACTCTTGCCTACAATAGCTTGTTTTAATTGGTCTAAGTCTAGCTTGGCCATTGCCTTAGCGCTTAGATCAGCACTCAATTTGATTTGTGAAGAATCAGAAGCCACTTGAGCTTTGTCACTTAACAATGAAGGATCTTGATCAATAAAACTATATCCAGCTGGCAAATCTTTCTCAAGTAAAGCCAAACCGAGTTTCTTTAGGTCGGCAGAGAAATATTTAACCGCTTCAACTTCCAAAGTTAAATCTAGGGTCAAAGATTCGGTTTCATCACCTAATTTGGCAGAAAAGTTACTCTTCAAAACTTTGTTCTTGCCCGTTGGCACCAAATAAGTGCCATCGACAGATTCTTGTTCAAATTCTTTCATTGCTTCTGCAACTAATTTCTTACTAAGAGAGTCAGTTAAACGATTTAGATCAACCTCTGCCACCACTCTCACTTCTCGACTAGAACCTCCAGAAAAATTATCTGCTGCAACCGCTGAAAACTTATCTTCAAAATATTCAGCCACACGGAACTTAGTATCTTTATTGAAATTAGCTTCGGAACCAATATCTTTGGCGGTAACTGCAACTTCAACCTTGCCATAATCTTTGCCATCTCCACCTTGTTTCTCAGTCGCTTCTGGAATTTCCACCGTAGCATCCGTGAGAAACTCAATACCATTATTACTTAGAATGGTTCCTTGCTTGAGTTCAGTCTTGGTGGCAGTTTTATTATAAATAGTAGCTTTACCTTTAGCCTTGTCTCCTACCAAGCCAATTCCTGTAGTTTCAGTCACATCTTGACCATTGATTTCTTTGACTTGCAAAGAAGCTTTGAGCAAAGCCTTATTAAAGTCAGATTCATCAAGATTTGGATCGAGGGTGATGGTGATGCTTTTCTGCAACAGTGATTGTTCTGGAGTTAAAGTCACCACTACTTTGGAGAAGAAAAAAGCAAAGACCATAAAAATAGATAAAAGACCCAACAAACCAGCTGCCACCCCCAATAAAATCATTTTTTTGTGAGATAAATAAAACCTGTCAAAGGCTGAACGTCTCTTAATAACTTGCTTTTCAACGGCAGGAGCAGCAGGTAGATCAGACGAATTGTTTTTTTGCGTGCTCAGATAGTGCTGATCAAAATTAATACCAAAACTACTAGCACTAGCCGGAGCTGATACCTTTTCTAGAGCATAATCATTATCAGTTTGCTCAACCACAACAGCTTCTTTTGTTGCTTTGACAGGTTGGCTCATGATTTCCTGATCATTTGAAAAATTTTGAAGTGGTAACTTGGCCAACATATTTTCTTTACCAAAAACCTTGCCTGCACTCAAACTGACCGACTTAATCATGTAGTCAGCTTCTAAAGCAACAATCGTCGGTGGCTGGGTGAAACCAGGATTATTTGACCAGTCTGTCTGAACTAATTGTTGATGCAGCGACTCCAATTCTTTGGGTTTTAGAGCGATCGAAGTCATCAACACTTTACTGGGAAAATATTTACCATCCTGATTTAAGTGCTTAGCTGCTCTGGCCAAAACCTCATTGAAATCATCAACAACATTCGCAGAACGACCAACTGTGATTAAATCCAAAAATTTGCCATGTTTGAGAAAAATAAGATCCAAAACATCTTCTTTGAAAACAATTAAAAGACAAGAATCGTGCTCATCTCCAATCAAGCGTGCTTCAGCCAAAGCTTCTGGAACACTGAATTGGCCAATTGCATCTAAACTTAATTCTTCAGCGATTTCTTTGACAATTGGTTTTTTGCTATCACTCAACTCTCCTGCCTCCAACCAATTTTGATCAAAAGCAAAAATGGTCTCAACTATATCTTGTGATTCTGAACCAAGCTGCTGAAGACTCTTATCTAATTGATCAATTAAGTCTTGACGATCAAAATAACTTTTGATCTCAGAGAACTCTTTGATCTGCACTCCTTGACCGTTATTAGCAACCAAAGAAGACTGCAAATATTTATCAGTCAATAAAACAGTCAGAAAATAATGCTTCTCTTGGTCAGGCATAGTATTTTATTTAAGTAGAACTCCATACATTAAACAATCCACCACAACACACGAACAACGACTTCTTCACTAAGCGAAAAGAAGTTCTACAACTCCATTAAAGCAAAATTAAGAGTTTTTAGAAAGAGCGTATATTCTTCTGATTCCATCAGCAACTGCTTTTTCCTTGACTAAAACAATTGGACCAATCACTCCGGTGTGCTCCACGTGAGGACCAGAGCAAAGCTCACGAGAAATGAAATCTCGACCTTTTTGCTTACCATTTGGATTCTGACCGATGGAATAAACATTAACTATGTCTGGATACTTCTCAATAAATAAAGCCATTGCCCCAGACTTTAGAGCGTCACTTTTTGACATAGTTTGTTTGGCTACTTGTAAATCGGCCGCAATCCATTGATTGATTAAGTCACTTACTTGTTGTTTTTCTATTTCACTTAGAGCCTTTGGGTGGGAAAAGTCAAAACGTAAACGTTCAGCTGTAATATTTGAACCTTTTTGTTCCACACCTTCTCCCAAAACCTGACGCAAAGCAGCATGCAACAAATGAGTAACTGTATGATATTTAGTCGACATTTCACCCTGATCAGCTAAGCCGCTTTTGAACTTGCTTTTAAGAGTGGTTCTTGAATCATTAGAATGAGCAAGCTTTTGCTTGAGATATAGCTCCTTAATGCCTGTTTCTATTTTGATTCCACGATCAACAGCCTCCTCCAAAGAAATTTCAAAAGGAAAACCAAAACTTTCATAAAGCTTGAAAGCCAAATCTGCAGTTAATTGATGCTGATTGGCTACCATTTTTTCAAATTCTTTTAGACCTTTGTTTAAACTTCTGCTGAATTTTTGTTGCTCAGCCACCAAAACTTGGCTGATCTTAGCTGCCTGACTGCTTAAATTTGGGTAAAAATCAGCATAGATATCAATAATAATTGGCACCAATTCGACCAAAGTTTCTTGTTTAATGTTCAAGTAAGCAGCTTGGCGCAAAGCTCGACGCAACAAACGACGCAAAACATAACCTTGCTCTTTACTCGCAGGAAAGACCCCATCAGCCATCAACATCACCGCCGCCTTCATGTGGTCGGCAATAATTCTGAAATACTTTTTATTAGCATCAGCTGCATAATCTAAAGTGGTAAAAGATTGAATCTTCTCAATAATTGGCCAAAAAGCGGCTGTTCTAAAAACATCTGGTTGATCTTGATAGGCAGCCAAAATTCTTTCCAATCCTCCTCCAAAATCAATGTTAGCTTGAACTAATGGTTCGAATCCTTTGGCAGTTTTTTGATATTGCATGAAAACAGAATTGCCAATTTCTAGGAATCTACCACAATCACAATTAATGTGACACGGACCATCAGTTGCGTGGATTTTCTTGGCTAAATCACTCGTTTGTTCACCAAAGTCATAAAAAACTTCACTATCTGGACCTCCCAATTCACCAAGTGGCATATTAGCTGGCACGCCAGAACGAGACCACCAATTTTTCTTCTCACCATAGAAAAATATCTTGCCACCTTGCAAACCATCAGTTGAATTGACAATAATTTTGGCTTCAATACCTGCTGTAGCAAATAATTTTTGCCAAGTTGAAGCAGCTTCATCATCACGCTTAATGCCTAATTCTTGATTACCAGCAAAACAGGACACAAATAATTTGCTTGGATCCAATTTGAGCTCTTTTACCAAAAAATTAAAAACAAAAGCAATTTGTTCCTTTTTGAAGTAATCACCAAAAGACCAATTACCAAGCATTTCAAAAAAAGTGGTGTGGCGGTTGTCTCCAACTTCTTCAATATCATCTGCCCTGAAACATTTTTGTGAATCAGCAACTCTCTTTCCTTCTGGATGAGCCTCACCAAAAAAATAAGGAATCATTGCTTGCATTCCAGAACTAGTAAATAAAGTGGTGGGATCATTTTCAGGCACAAGAGGCGCTGATGGGACTACTTTATGATTTAAACTCACCAAATAGTCCAAATATTTTTGACGAATATAAGATAAATCTGACATGCGGCATATTATATTTCCGCCCTCTGCTTTTTGCAAAGCAAAAAGCAGCTGTAAGCTAAAAATCAAATGCCCTTAAATTTCTGCTTTTTATTACGCGTGCGACGACGCTTAAGTTTTGCAAGATGAGCCAATTCTTTTTGCACAACATTGCTTTCAAAAGCAGTTTTCATGGCAACAAAAGAATCCGTTAAATTTTGCAGATACTGTTGGCGAAAATCTTCCAGAGAAATATTTTTATTTTTGATCAAGCCTTGTTGCCATAAATATTCCCTTGCTTCCAGCCATTTTTTTTGGAGTTTTTGCCATTTTTCACTCCCACTTGGACTGGCGAAATAAGAAAAAATGGCGCCCAAACTAAAGGCGCCAGCAAATAGCAATAAAGAGTTATTTTCCGTCTTTGACATCAAGTTTTTCTTTTTCGCTGTCCTTGTCTTTGTTTACGAAAGACATGAAGCCCTCTGCAACTTTTAGCCCTGCAGTAAAGTTAGTCACAAAAGCACTCAAACTATGAAAAGGATTGAGAATTCCAGCAATTTTTTCTTGAGTCTGATCAATAATTAAATTAGCTTTATCAACTGCGCTGTTAGCTTTCTTGAGCACACGCTTGCTTTCAACTAAAACTCCAATCAAATTGATTGCCACCACCACCAAGACAATTGTCAAAATAACCAAGCAAACGACTAAAACAATGGGAAGAATTTCATTCATCATGAAGCTATTGTGCCACAGGCGAGGAGTTTTTTCAAAACTTAACTTTGATGTTTCTTTGCAAAACATTAGTTTTGCCATTTTTATCGCTGGCTTTGAGGGTAATCGTATTGATACCTTCTTGAGGTAAATAAAGTTCTGTCTCAAAATGACCATCGGCTTGAATTGCTACTGGAGCAGAATTAACAGTTAAAATTGCATCAGTTTTAGTTTGGCCTTTGAGTATGACTCGCGCAGACACCTCTTGATTTTCCTCTGGAGAAAGTAAAAATAAGGCCGGTGGTCTACTCAGCTGATACCATTGCCACGCAGCATAAGAAAAGAAAACCATAAAAACGAGTATGACCGCTAACAAAATTAGACGAACTGGCGACCACAAAGTTTTCTTTTTTAATTCCGGAAAAAGAAATTCTCTAGAAATTAACTGCCCTTTTGCACTTTCTTCATAATCCCTACGTAAAATTGCAAACAAAGGTTTTTCATCCAATCGAAAAATCCTGGCATAGTTACGGATGTAGGCTTTGACGAAAGTTGCTGCTGGTAAAAGATCAAAATCATTTTCTTCCAAAGCAAGCAAATATTCCAACTTAATATGGGTATCCTTTGATAAATCCTCTAGGGTATAGTGAGATTTTTCTCTTGCACTACGCAGCAAATCGCCAACAGTTTGAGTTTGCATTTTTAAATTTTATTTTAATTGTTTTAGGACAAAGCTTTTTTAAGCAAAGCAGTTACCCTTCCGCCATCAGCTCTATTACCAACTTTCTTCATCACTTGGCCCATCAAAGGTCCAAAATCTTTATTGGTGGCAGCGGCAACAACTTCTGCGACCACTTTTTCTAATTCTTCATCCGACATTTCAGTTGGTAAATAACTAGCAAAAATTTCTATTTTACTGTTGGTTTCATCAATTAAATCTTGACGGGCTGCTTGTGTGAAATCATTAAGAGCATCTTTTTGTTGCTTCAACATGGTTTTGATAATTTTTTGTACTTTTTCATCATCAGCCTCACCATTATCAATCTCGAAATTCTTAACCTCAGAACGAATCATGCGCACCACATCAAGTTTAATACTGTCATGAGCTTTCATGGCATTCTTCATGTCTTCCATTAGTTGATCTTTAAGAGTCATATTTGCCTTTCCTTGTACTTTTAAGTTTATGTTCCACTCGCTTCTTAGCTTGAAATACTAGCGAAAATTTCAATCTCACTTGAAACAGCGTGGACAATACAGGACTCGAACCTGTGACCTCACGAATGTGAATCGTGCGCTCTAACCAACTGAGCTAATTGTCCTTCTTCAAAAGCGATTAGGCCGTATTATAGAAAACTCTAGGGCAAAAGACAATCCACTACACTTCTTGCAATTTACATTTGTAATAATCAAAACAAAATGACTATCAGGGAGCTAGTCTACCAACTGATCTTCCCAGATTTCTGCCTCAACTGTCATCGACTCGGCCCTTCCCTTTGCCAAAACTGTTACCACCAACTCAAATTTTATTTTGACCAACACCAAATCCAAACAATCAAAAGCAATTTCAAAGAAATATATTTTGATGAGTTGCAAATTATGGCTAATTTTTCTGGTGGACTAGCCAAATTAATCAAAGCTCTAAAATATCAACATGGTAAAAACCTCGCTCCTTTTATGGCAAAGATGCTTTATCGGCATCTAAACATTAGAAAAGTAGACCTTATTACTTTTGTTCCTTTGCACCCACTTAAACTAAGAACTCGTGGTTACAATCAAGGCCAAGAAATTGCCTTCACACTTAGTAAATTACTTCAAACTCCACACAAAAATTTGCTTGCAAAAAACATTAATAATCAAGCTCAGGCTAAAATTAAAGACCAAAAAGAAAGGTTGATGAGGATAAAAAATGTTTTCATAATTAGAAAAAAATATACTGGCCTAATCAAAAATAAAACAATTATTTTACTTGATGATGTTATCACCACTGGAGCAACAATTAATGAAGCTAGCAAAATACTTAAATCTTCTGGAGCCAAACAAGTAATCGTCATTATCTTGGCCTCAAAAATGGACTAAAGCCTATTTTTTTGCTATAATAGCGCCTCAGTAAATCTAGTACTTTGAAAACAAACCATTGAAGCCGCTGATAATAAAACTTAAAAAGAAATTCTACTCCAATAAACAGCGACTTCTTTGAGTGAGACAAAAATTGTTAACTGAAATAGAATAACGGTTTTAGTCGAACGAGTTTGGTTTGAAAGTACTAGATTTACAAGTACTTTAAAAAGGGGATGTATTGCTTTGACGTAACATCTTTTAGATAGTGGCAGATCGTCTTTCAGATCAGAAGACGCAAAAGAAGATCTAGACATAACTGTCGATAAATTAATTTCAAAAGTAAAGAGCATTGGCCGCGATTTCGTAGCCAGTCTCCGCACTCCAGTCTTAGCTTATTGCTAAGTTTGGCATTTATTTAACTGTCTTAGTGGCGCAGTTATATAAGTGAAAACTCAGTCACTTGGCAGATTTCTTGAGCTCATGTCGCAAGAAATCCTAAGACAATGACATGGATAAATTAGCAACAGTTTGTTTATTCACTGGCTAATTTTTAATCAAAGACAAACTATATCTGTAGAAATTATCTAAACACTTGGATACGGACGCGGGGTCATAACCCGCCATCTCCACATCTTAATAAATAAAATTAATCTTTTTTGCCAAATAAAATACTAACTTATCATATTATACCAAGTTCTTTCCTGATTTCTGGTATAACAAGCTCGGTTTGTTGGTAAACAGTCTCCAACTTATCCTTTGAGAATCCCAGTCCCAACTGATGATCTCGCAACCAAAAAAGAATTTTTGTCAAAGTAATGCCTTCAAAAATACCATAATCATCCTGGTCAAAAACAATTTGAGCAGATTTATCTAAACCTGAATATCTAGCAGATTGACGATCGATAATTGTCAAAAAATCTTGAGGTCTTCTCAACTTACCATTTTCGGATTTAACTTTGGAGGTAAAATCAGCCAAATAAAAAATAAATCTCATAAATCCATCCTCATCAGCAACCATTTGATAAATTGAATCGGTTATTTCTGCATTAAGCAAAGGCACATAAGCTGGCTCTTCCCTAAAATTTTTGTCAACTAAAGCTGCTGTTAGGATGTTTTGTGTTTCAAATTCGTGTGCCAAACGATGTTGGGTAATCAGTCTACCTAAATCATGAAAAAGCATTTTGATAGAGTATAGATAAGGATCCACCCAAAGAAACTGAGCCTGAACATCATTAATTTTCCCATGTTTCTGATGTTCTTTAATATTTTCCTGAATGGCTATAATTAAATTTTTGAGAAATTCAGCCGCAATAAAAGTGTGATCAAGCAAACCATCGTTAGGCTGAAGCCATCTTTCAACTTCTCTTTTTTCTTCATCTTCTAATGATTCGATATCAACATTATTAAATGCCTTTTTACTCCTCTCATTAGCAATCCAAACCTCCTGACCAAGCAAAGCATTTCTTCCAATATGTTTAGTTGCTAGTTTTGTTTCAGCTTCCAAAATCTTCTCATAAGCATCTGGGTTTAAACATGGGGCAGCTAACAAATAAAAATTCTTAATGCTAGCTCTAATCAAATGATATTCCTCTATTGAGACACGACCGCTATATTCTGCAAATAACTTTTGATCCAGCACTCTTGTGGCCAGTTTAACCAAAACATTTCTTTCTTTGTCCACATTACGTTGGCGATTGCCATATTCAAAATGAGCTCTGGGACCTTCTTTAAACAACAATTCTGGCACTACTGGTCTATTTTTAAAAAATGAAAACTGTCTGAAGAATTTAGCAAGTGAAGCAGATCGATCAGATTCATGGGGGGACATAGCACACTTCCAATATTACATCTGCTCCCTACTCATTAAAAATTCCCTAATCTTGTTATTGTTTACATCTCTTGGTTTGCTACCATCTGGTGGCCCCACCAAACCGATCTCATAAAGTTGATCGAGAATTCTGGCGGCACGGGCGTAACCCACTGATAAACGACGTTGAATCAAAGATGAAGAAGCTTTATCGGCAGTCAAAAACAGCCGTGCCGCCTCTACACATTTATCATCAATATCATTGCCGCTTCCATCAGCACCCATACTTCCCCCAGTAACTTTATTAGACTGATACTTGGTGGTAATTTCTTCTTCATAATGAGGCTTTTGACCTTGAGACTTAAGAAAATCAGTTAGACTCTTAGCTTCTTCGCTACTTACAAAAGTACCTTGTACGCGCACTGGCTTAGGTTTATCTGGAGCTTGAAATAACATATCACCACGACCAAGTAGTTTTTCTGCACCAGGACTATCCAAAATCACTCGACTATCAGTCATGGAAGTCACATTGAAGGCAATGCGGGTTGGCACATTGGCTTTAATTAAACCTGTCAAGACATCTACTGAAGGGCGTTGAGTAGCTAAAACCAAATGTATACCAACCGCCCGAGCCATTTGGGCAATGCGAGTGACACTTTCTTCCACTTCAGCTGGCGCAAAAAGCATCACATCCGCCAATTCGTCAATGACTATGACAATGTTGGGCATAGTGGCCAAACCAGCCAATTCATTATAGTCATTGATATTCTTGACTCCCACTTCGGCCAACATCTTGTAACGCTTGTCCATAGTTTGAGTAGCCCATTTCAAAGCCGAGACTACTTTGTTTGGCTCAACAATCACTGGAGTTAGCAAATGAGGAATATCACTGTAGCCAGTTAGTTCTACTCGCTTAGGATCAACTAAAATAAATTTAACCTCTTCAGGTGTCGCTCTAAATAAAATTGAACACATAAAAGAATTGATACAAACTGACTTACCAGAACCAGTGGATCCAGCAATTAATAAATGTGGCATAGCTGCAATATCAACAATTGAAGGATTACCAGCTACATCAATCCCAAGTGCCACAGCTAGTTTAGATTTATGTTTCTTCATGGCTGGGGCAGACAACATCGTTTTGAGAGTCACGTATTCAGCACTGCGATTTGGCACTTCCACACCCACTAAATTTCTTCCTGGAATTGGGGCTTCGATACGAATCTGCCCGGTTGGAGCAGAAAGAGCCAGAGCCAAATCGGTGGAAAGAGCGGTAATTTTGGATAAACGAGTTCCTTTGCTAATATCTAGCGCATATTGCGTCACAGCTGGACCAGGATTATATTCAACCACTTTGGCACGAATACCAAAGGAATCTAGAGTATTTTCAATGATTGTGGCATTACCTTTTACATCTCCACGATCGGCTTTACCGCCTGATTTTTGCGACAAAATTGATAAAGGTGGATATTCCCAAACCATTGGAGTGGAAGAAGGGTTGATAGCTTCTTGATTTTCCAAGCTGGTGCCGGGAGTCATTTGCTTTTTGAGTTCATCTTCAATGATTGCCTTGGCAGTAGTATTGTCTTGTTCAATTTCTTTGTCAAAAGCTGGACCTTTTTGCAAATCTTGATCCTTGTGTAAACCAAAGCCAAAACTTGGAATGGAAAAGCCTTTGGCTTTAGTGATTTCTTTTTCACTTACCTGATCAGCAAAAATATCTTTGCTAACTTTCTTATCTTTATCTTTTCGCTTAACAAATTTAGCTAATAAATCAACTAATTCCAATAAAGAAGATTGTGACAAGATCAATAAACCAATTAGTAAAATAGCAATAAAAAAAGCATATGCTCCAGACTCAGTTAGAAGTCTAGCAAAATTAATAAAGAGACTACTGCCAATCTCACCACTTTTGGCCAACCCAAGCGTACCCAACATTAGCAAGATCGTACCAAGCAAAATAGTTGGCTTTGACCAAGCGTGTTTACTGCGAATCATCACTAAACCAGCGGAAATAAAGACAAAAGGCAAAAACAACATCGCCAGACCAAATTTAAGCGAGAGCAAATCATTAATGAAAACCAATAACTGACCCTGTCCAGTAAAGGAAATTAATACCAATAAACCAAGTAAAATCAGAAAAACTGCCACAATCGAATAAGTAGTGTCAGTTCTCATCTTGAGACGAATTGCCT
>CAZIBP010000008.1:0-28389 GCA_964537665.1 uncultured Pseudomonadales bacterium | reverse complement strand
AACTTGGATTTAAGGTTTAGGAAACCTCCGTTCTATCCGTTAAACTATGGGAGCGGATAACATTAGTCCAAAAAGTATTATATAATGTGTTTAGTTATAGGGTTAAAGAAAAAATATGAATGAACAACCTATTGGTTTAAGACCAGGAATGGGAGCGGGTGGTGATAGTGATAGTATTAGCATAACAGCTAATCCACCTCTTATGGAAACACCGCCACCTCCAGCAGATTACGAGCCGCAGCTTAAAGAAGAAACCACAGAAAAAGATACTAAAGATGTTTGGCATGGTTGGCCAAAAGCACCTGGTGAAGAATAAATTCAAGTTTTCCGTCGGAGTGACAGGGCTCGAACCTGCGACCTCGGCGTTCCGAACACCGCGCGCTAGCCATCTGCGCTACACTCCGTTGATTATTTCAAGTCAATTACGTATAAGTTATTGGGAGAGTCTGGACTGAAACTGGTCTTGATAATTAATTTGCTGCCATCAGGCCAAGGATAAACAAAATCATTGGCAAAAGGCCCAGAGTAAACAGTGGTTTTGTTTTGACCATCATATTCCATAACTTTAATTTTGCCATCTTCAACAAACAATAAATGTTTTGAGTCAGGAAACCACTGAAGAGTATTCAACCTGACTGCTGTGTAGTAATTGGCGAAACTCAGTGCGGTGTAGAAATTATCACCCTTTTGTAAGCGATTAAAGGCGGTAGGAGAGGCTTCTAATGATTTAGCTGTCACTTGATCCAAGTCATCAGCCAAAACCGCTTTTTCTGTCTCTGTGTTTATTGTGGCGCTCACTGAAGCATTTTCTTTTTTGGTTTCTCTTAGTAAATCAGGCAAAGCAGCAGTGGTGGCTACTTTGAAATTCTTATCTTCTTCGCGATCATACACATAGATGACACCTGCTTCTAGAGTTCTAGATTCCTCTTGGGTGTTAGTAGCAGGCACCGGTGGAATTAAGTTCTTTGCAATGCTAGCAGCAGCAGTGGCGGTGTAGAGGAGACGCTTCTTATCTGGAGAGATATAGATATTTTTGGCAAAATTCTTAGTGATGTTAAGAATCTCTTGAGGAAATTTAGCTAAGAATTGTCTTTCACGTAAATAGATATCTTCTTCCCATTGGGCCAAAATTTCTTTTTTCCCAAAACTAATATCAGTTTGTTCTGAGAGAACAACTTTTTTATCTACGTTGATCAGAAATTCCTTTTTGTTTGCAAGAATCATGAACTCCGTACTGTCTGGAGACCAGATAATTTGTGCATCTGCTAAGTTTAGATCTGGCAAATCATCGGTAACCTGTTTAGGTCCACTTTGGACAGAGAGAAAATTACTATTGAGATCCAAAACATAAAAGCCATTTTTTAGTTTGGAACTAGCTTGATTGGTAAAAAAAAGAACTTTTTGGCCATCAGCAGAAGGGTGAACGTTGCTAATGCCAGTGAAAGTAAGGGGAGTGAGGCTGGGTGCAATAGGAAAAAGTAAGGCGTTGGTTTGCGTCACTAATTCACTTTGAATTTTCAGAATCTTGTTCCACGGAGAATAACCCTCTTTGATAATTTTAACCTGGTAAGTTTCTGGTTCCAGATAAACAGTGTCATCAGTGGCGGTAACTAATTTATCGTCAATGAAAACTTGAGCTCCAGCTGGAAAGGAATTAACGTTTAACAGTCCAGTGTTAGCGACAATGCCATTATTGGTCATACGCCAACTGCCACGAGCGTATTGAATGGCTAAATAACTACCAAGTGCAACGATGATGATCGAGAGTAGGGTGTAGACTACCCTTGAACCTAGAATGTCCATGAGACGATGAAAAAACTTTTTGGACTTATTTGACATATTTATTATTTAGATTTAGCAATCGATCTTTACATTTTGAAAGTAGACCATTGAGAGATATGTTTGTAAACAGCGACTTCACTGAGCGTAGACAAAGATTGTTAACTTAAATAGGCAAACAATTTTAGTCGAGCGCGTCTACTTTTAAAATGTAAAGATCTTAATGTATTATAACAAGCGGATGTTTAAAAGTCTTTCAAAAAAAATTGCGATTGATTTGGGTTCAAGTAAGATCAAAATTGCTGTCATTGATGATTTTCAAAATGATGCTTGGGAATTATCGCCCATTGATTTTCGTGCCAAAATTTTGGAAGAAGATGCCTGCTTAGCAAGAAGAAAAGACAATCATCAACTACTAGCAATCGGTCGGGAAGCTGCGGCCATGCAGGGTAGAATAGAGAGTTTTGCGGAAATAGTTTTTCCTTTTCAGGAAAGTAGAATTTTGGATCAAGCAGCAGCTACTTTATTGATGAAAGAATTGCTCAAGAAAGTTTTCAGAGGTTTAGTTTTTAGTCCGACTTTGATAGTGACGAGTGCAGCAAAAGCTACGCTTTTGACACGTAAACTACTTAGTCAGTTTTTTTATGAATTAGGTTTCACCAAAGTTTACTTGCTCGCTGCACCTTTGGCTGCTGCCATTGGTGCCGGAGTGCCGGTAGCAGATAGTTCTGGTACCTTATTTTTGCAAATGGGAGCTAATAGTTTGCAATTCAGTGCTATTGCTCTGGGTTCTTTATTATTTAGTGAAAAAAGTTATTTTGCTGGTGATCGTTTGAATCAGGCAATTATCAGTCACTTATCCTTGACTGAGAATTTTTCTATTTCGCTTGAGAGTGCCGAGCTTCTAAAAAAACAACTTTTCTCTTTAACTCCATCCACCAAAAGCTTAAGTGTAATTGGTAAAACGGTTAATGGAGCTAACCCTTTGGAACTTAAAATTAAAGCCAGTGATTTGGAGCCAATTGCCAATCAATTCAAAGTTGAAATTACTTCCTTGTCGCAGGCTCTTTTGGCTAAAATTCCTCCAGATTTGGTGGCTGATGCTTTGCAAAAAGGCTTGTTGTTATCTGGTGGTTTGGCTCAGATACAAGGTTTGGAAGATTTTTTGAGTCAAGAATTGAATTTGCCAGTAGCTTTGCTTGATGAACCTGACTTATTGGGTTGTATGGGAGCGTCTTTATTGCTCAAAAATATTAATTTATTTGCTGATAATTTGCTGTTTGACCTTTAGCCACCAATTGCTCTGTCGACAGAGGAGTTTGCCGGCTTCTTTTTCTTCAGTCATCATTTTTTTGACTGCTTCTTCTAGAAAGATAGTATTTTGTGAGCCTTTGACTAAGACAACATCTCCTGGTTTAAGAATTTGGGCGATGGCCGATCCAGCCGTCGCCGCATCTTCAAAAGCTGTCACTTGGTTTGGTTGCTTTTTTGCAATGATTGGTAAAGCGTACTTTTTCATTTCTGCGCCAACTAGAAAAATTTGTGCAAAATTGCCTGCGGCAAGCTGAGCAATATCTTCATGAGCTTTTTGTGTCTGTTCTCCCAACTCTCTCATATCGCCAAGTAAGGCTATTTTTCTGCCTCCAACATCGCCTAGTGCAATGACCGCACTTAGTAAATCCTGCATAGAAGAAGCGTTGTAAGAGCTATCAATAATTAAGGAATTATTTTTTCCCTTGATGATGCTGGCTCTGCCAGTTGGCAGATTAAAATGGTTTTCTAGAGCAGTCTTTATCATTTGGGGCTCTAGTCCAGCCTTTAAGCCTACCAATATCGCTGCCGCAAAACTCTGAGCATAGTGTTTTGCTAAGAAATAATTATTGACTTGAATTGTTAATTGTCGACTTTGACCTTTGATTTTGCCGTAATGGTTCTGAATCTGAAAAGTAAAAATACTGCTGATTTGTTGCCCTTTGAGTTTGATTTGATGATCAAGTATTTGCAGATCACAGATGTTTTCTTGGCCAAAAGAATAAATTGTAGCTGCAGTATTTTGGCAAAGTTCTTTGACGTTTTGATCGTCGTAATTCAAAAAGGCTAAGCCCGTTTTGGGCAAAGTTAGAACTAACTTGGCTTTTTCTTTGGCAATTGCTTGAATAATTTGCGCCTTTCTTTTTTCCGGTTCTTTTTCTTTGACGAGTTGATCAAAAGCGAAACCGTGATTCCAACTAGCATTGAGGAAAATAGCCATTTTTGGCCTAATAATGCTAAGCAAAAAATCCATGTTCTTGGGCGGCTTGGGACTATCGATACCCATTTCCACCAGATAATAATCAAACTTTTCAAAGTTACTTAGTAATTTGATTGGAGCAAGACATAAGACTCTTAGCCAATCCAGTAGAGAATAGTCATGCATTTCCAAGCCGAGAATATCTAGGGGAATTCCAGATTCAGAATTAGCTTTAAAGCTAGCTTTAACCTTATATTTATCTTTGAGTATGCTATACAAAGCATTGCGAGTACTGCTTTTGCCAGCACTGCCAGTAATACCAATAATCTTGGCATTTTTATTTTTTCTAAGCTGCAATTTGGCCAAAAAACGCAGGTAATAAAGTACAAACATGGCAATTTTGTGTTTCATTATTTTCTCTCTAGCGCTGCTTGGGCAAACGCATTACCTCTTTCTTCGTAATTGGCAAAACTGTTGTAACTGGCACTAGCGGGGCTCAACAAAACTATGTCGCCTGGTTTAGCTTGCTGTTTAGCAAGCTGTACTGCTGCTGCAATTGTTTCAACTACAGCAGTTTTAATTGAAGTTTCTCGCAGAACAAATTCCACCAACCGCGAGCCAGTGCTTGGCAAAGCAATTAAATACTTAACTTGGTAGTCCGCAATGACTTTGGCTAGCTCACTAAAATCTTGATTTCTCTCGTAACCCCCAGCAAGTAGAATGATGCTTTTCTTTGGAAAAGCTTTGATGGCCATGATGGTGGCATGCGGATTAACAGCAATAGAATCGTCGTAGTATTGAACTTGATTGATTTCTGCCACTAATTCCAAGCGATGAGCTAAGTTACGAAAATTTTTGATGGTTTTTCTAATAATTTGTTTATCAACTCCGAATAATTTAGCCACTAGAATAGCTGGCATCACATTGTAGAGATTATGTTCACCAATTAGTGGGATTTCTACAAGATCAATGATTGCTTCATTTTGGTAAAAAATTTGTTGTCCTTGCTTGTAAACCAAAGTATCACTATTTTTTTCCAAGCCGTGAATGAGTTTTTGAGCTTGACTTAATTCTGCCATTTGCTTGGCTCCAGCTAAATTGGGATTGTAAATCAGGTAGTCATCACTTTTTTGATAGCGAGCAATGGCACTTTTGGCAGCAAAATAACTGGCAAAATCTTTGTAGTAATCCAAATGTTCTGATTTAATGTCGAGGACAACTGCTACATGAGGGCTATTTTGTAGCTCTGCCAATTGATGGCAAGATAGCTCATCAACTATCAAAGTGTTTTGATCAATTTTTGCAAGTTGATTTAGTGGAGCGTCACCGATATTACCGAGCAAAATAGTTTTCTTTTGTCCATCGCGCAAAATTTCAAAAATTAATTTGCTAGTAGTACTTTTACCTTTGGTTCCAGTGATGCCAATAATTTTTCCTTCACAAAGGGTGAAGAAAATTTGTGTATTAGACAAAACTTCGCTACCTTTGGCCAGAGCATTTTGGATCTCTTTTGTCGTTAGGGGAATGCCAGCAGTTTTGATAATAATTTCGTACTGGTCAATTGCCTCAAGATATTGTTCACCAAAATAAGTGATCAGATTTTGCTGGTTTTCAAGTTTGATTGCTTGCCGATCGGCGATGGCAATTTTTTTATTAGCAAAATTTTTACGTAAAAAATCTAAGGTAGATAGACCTTCACGACCCATGCCGAGTATCAGAATTGATTTTTTTCGCAACTTATCCATTAGTTCTTTTTGGTGGATTTTTTTACTTAATGTTCTCAACATTAAGCTTGGTTTTTTACTTCTTTTTTCTGCCAAAAGCAGAGCTGCTCGGACTTCACTAAAAGTACCAACACATTCAAAAGGTTTTTTGTCACCAAATCCAGCTAAATCGAAAAAAGTTTGACGCAGTGATTCTTTGGCAAATAAGTTTTCACTAAAAATTTTGGAACTGACAAATTCTTCATCTAGGTAGGCAGACAACATGCTGAAAACAAAAGCACATTTGGGACAATTATGACACCAACGGTTATCTTTTTGTCCAACGTTACAGCTCTTGAAAATTGTCATAATTCTGGCAAATTTGGTCTCTTTATTTGCCAAATCACATAGTTTTTTGGTGATTTCTAATTCTGATAATTCACGAAGTAGAGAACGATAGATTGGTCTTGGTTCTGTTTGCAAAAATAAATGCTCCTGACTATGTTTCGAAAATTTTTGTTCAAAATTCAAACTTTTGGAATATTGATGATTAATTTTGTGGCCCAAATAGGTGAGATTTTCTTCTTCACTAGAGGCCTCGTTGCCAAGCAAGATATTTTCTTGACCATTTAGGTAGGCAATAGTAGAGCTAATAAAAGCTAAGTAAGCACTAAAAGGAGTATGACCATTCAAATAACCTTTTTGGTTAAGCTTTATGAGTTGGGGATCAATTATTCTTTCGACCTCAAAAATATTTTGACAGAGACCATCTTTTTGTAGCAACAGAGCAATTTCTTTGGCTGCTTTGGCGTGCGGCTGAAGTAAAAAAATGTCATAAGGTAGTTGGTGTTCTTCTACCATGCCAAGTACCGTAGCAGAATCTTTACCGCCACCAACAGGAATGAGAATTTTGCTACTAATTTGTTGCCTCGCAAAAATTTGGCCGGCATTAGTTGGCGATTTGTTAGCTTTGGTTGCTGCTAATTTAATTTGGACGAAATCAGGAGCGGTAAAATCAATTTGGTTGTGATAATAAAATTCGCCAAGTCCATTAATTAATAAATCCTGCCAGAATCCTAGTGCTTTTTCTTCAATTTGTCCCTGATGTTTAATCAGAATTTCTTTGGGACAGGCGGCTTTGAAGTAACTAGGAATTTCTGCTAGTCCCAAATGAAAAAATAAACGATCTAGTTGGGGAGCAAGGTCTTCTTTTTTTCCTAACTGTTTAATGATCTTTGGATTTAAGTTTTTGATGCGTAATTTGGGTTGAAAATGTAGGTTGGGTTCTAAGAAGAGATTAAAAGTGAGAGTTAAATCATTCTCTTTTTGATCGATGCTGTAGCCATCATAAATTAGACGAGGGTGGAGAAGACGCAAACTTTGATAATCCATAATGGTCATTATAGCTTAGGCCTGTGTGGAAAAAACCTGTTAAAATCAAATTAGCGAAATATGCATATGCAAAAAGTGAAACTCTTTGGTTTTCCTATTCTGAGCAGCAGCAAGGCAGACTTTTTGCGTTTTTTGGATCAGTTTTTGTCATCAAGCAAAGTTGCTCAAGAAACCACTACTCAACTCTTGACGATTTTTACTCCCAACCCAGAACAAATAGTTTTAGCTCAAAATAATCAGGCTTTTGCCAATTACTTAGAGCAAGCCGATTACTTGTTACCAGATGGAGTAGGTTTACTTTGGGCCAACAAAATTCTCAAATTTTTTGGTAAGGCTGGATCTGAAGAGACAATCAGTGAACGCATTCCTGGAGTGGCAGTAGTTGAATATTTGCTCAACTCTCCACATTTACAGCAGCTTAAACTCAAAACCTTAATTGTTGGTGGGCGCGATTATCCTCAAATAGAACAGAGAGACGCTAGTCATTTAGTTCAAGTGAGAACGAATCTGTACTGGACACCAGCTTACCAGGATAAAACGCATAAGTTAGAAGCAGAAGAAATGGCTGTAAGGCAAATTATTAGTGATCTAAAGCCAGATTTGGTTTTTGTGGCATTTGGTGCTCCGGATCAAGAAGAGTGGCTAATCAAGCATCGTTCTCTTTTGGCAAATAACCGAGTTAAAATTGCTATGTCAGTGGGGGGATCTTTTGATTTCTATTTTGGCAAAGTCAAACGTGCTCCAGAACCAATTCAAAAAATTGGTTTGGAATGGCTGTGGCGTTTGAGTAGACAACCGTGGCGTCTTCGCAGACAATTACGCCTACTTAGATTTATTTTCTTGGTTTTGCAAAAAATATTTAAGGATTATTCTTCTTGAGCCCCATTTGGGTTAACTCCAAGCAACCAAAGAACTGCCTCTTTTTTGTAGCGGCGATCACCTCGAGAGTTGATGCGAATGGCTGGTAATTTACCTCTTTTACCCCAACGCTTGATGGTGAGAGGGGAAACGCGTAATAAATCGGCCACCTCACGTACGGTCAATAAGTCTGGCAAATTTTTGATATCCAATTTATTGGCATCATCGGCGCGGCCAGTTCTTTTTTCATCTTCCGCAATTAGGTTAACGGTGTCGTTCATTTTGCCTTTCGATTGTTGGGCAAGGCCCAATTACTAAATTAATTAAGTATCCCATAACTTTTTAGTTACGGTGGTGAGGAATAAGTCTTTTTAGATCAAAATATTCTCTTGATCTGTATCTAACAGTAACAGATTAGGACTCTATAGGTCAAGAGGGAAAATGCTTTGTTTGGATTTTATTTAGCTTTGCTTAATCACTTTTCCCAGTTTTTGCACATAATAGACCTATAACTTTTTGAAATGATGAAAAAAGGCGAAAATGATATCCTATAACTTTTGAAAATAAGAAAATGTGGGAAAAAACTTTTTTTGATTGAACAAAAATAGATAAAATGGAATAATAAGAGTCATATGAAACCAAAAACAAAATCTTTGGAAAATAAACTCTCTTACTTTGTTGGAGCTTTAGCTCTAATCTTTTTACTACTTGGTATTTTTGGCACTGTTAGAACAATTACTAATTTTTATCTTTTTGAAAAATATCCAAACGGAGGTGTTTTGTCTTTCAATAATAATTTCATGCAAAGAGAAGAAGACTGTCAGTCTTATCCGATGAGCTATTTTGACAATAAAGGTCAAACTAGGCCAGCCACGCAGGACGAGAAAAAAATGGCTGATGAGCAAAAACAAATTTGCCTCAGTTCTGTCGCCAAATCCAGAGAAAATGCCAAGATTAATGATATTAGCATCTCTTTGTTTTATTTATTTTTGGGGACCGGAATTTTTATTGGTAAAAAGTATTTGTAATTTAATTTTTATTTAAAAACCCCGCCTTGTAAGCGGGGTTTTTATATTGCAAAATAAATTTGCCTTGAGAATTAAAATAAAACTACTTTAATTCAACAACACAGCCGGCTTCTTCCAAAGTCTTTTTGGCGGCTTCGGCATCTTCCTTCTTAGCACCTTCTAAGACACTCTTAGGAGCTGACTCGACGAAAGTTTTGGCTTCACCTAAACCTAACTCTGGTTTGAGAGTGCGCACAGCTTTGATGGCGGCAATTTTGTTGCTACCAGCTTCTTTAAGGATGACGTCAAATTCATCTTTAGCTTCAGCTGCGGCAGCTGGAGCGGCACCGGCGGCGGCACCCATCATCATAGGAGCGGCGGCGGTGACACCAAAAGTATCTTCCAAAGCAGTGACGAGTTCTGAAACTTCCATGAGAGAGAGTTCCTTGACACTGTCAACGAGCTTTTGAACTTTTTCTGAGAGTTCTGCCATATATTTGTTCCTTTCTTATTACTTTTTATAATTATTAAATCTAATTGATATTATTTTTTGTCGGCGATAGCTTTCATGACATAGACCAAGTTGCGAGCACTGGCTTGAAGAACATTGACCAAGCCTTGACCTGGAGTTTTAAGTCTCTGAATAAGCATAACAATAAGTTCGTTTTTGCCTGGTAATTTACTCAAAGCCTGCACTTCTGCGACTGACAAAACTTTGCCATCCATGAAACCTTGTTTGATGTCTAAAAGCTCGGTGTCTTCGTGAAATTTAACGAGAGCCTTGATGGCAGCTACTGGATCAGCATAAGAAAAGACCACGGCGCTCATGCCTTTGAGAGATTCGGTGACTTTACCTTTACCAACGGCAATGTCGATCAAAGTGTTTTTGGTGACAAACATCTCGCCACCAGCTTCACGAAGAGCAGCACGCAGATCAGTTAAATCTTTGACTTTAGCGCCAGCATAGTCGATGACAACCATGGAAGCGGCTTTGTCCAATTTTTCTTGAATAATCTTAATTTGTTCTTGATTGTGTTGATTTGGCATAAATTGCTTTCAAAAACTAAAAATTACTAATTTTGCTTCAAAATTTGTGCCAAAGATGACGTGAGATAAAAGCAGGGGAGACAAAATAACAAAAAGCTATTTTCCTCGGTGCGATTATTAACTTCTTGCTTGGCGAGAGCCTTGATTGAAGCCACACTGTCTTTGGAACAAAGTGAGATTATACCTTAAAAACCAATGATTGAAAAGAATGAATGATTTTTTAGGATATTTTTTGCATTTTATCTGGTATTCGGATAACATTGTTAATGTATGAATTTAAAATTGGGAACAATAATTATTTTTTTCTTATTGTTAATTTCGATGGCTTTGGTTCCAGTTTTCGCTAAGGATTACAGTTTAAGCCAAGTTGACATTCAAGCAAGCGTTAATGCTGACGGTTCAATGAATGTTACAGAAAAAAGACAATTTAATTTTCAAGGTGATTATCGTTTTGTGTATCAATCAATTAAGAAGAATTCAGAGCGTGGTGAGCAATATGTGTTGAGTGATTTTAAGATTTGTGAGGAAAATTCTCAAATTTGCTATAAACAGCTTGATAAAAGTTTAGTTAACTTCACTGAAGCACGTAATAATCCAAACAACACTTTTGTAGTAGAGGATCGGGGTGACCAATATTATTTACAATGGCACTTCCAAGCTAATTACGAAATCAAAAATTTTGTTTTAACTTATAAAGTTGAAAATGCTATTACCAGTCATGAAGACATCGCTGAACTTTATTGGCAATTCATTGGTCAAGATTGGGAAGTGGCCAGTCAAAACGTTAAAGCTAAAATTTATTTACCCAAAGAAATCTTGGCTAGCCAAATGGAGAGCGTAAAGGCTTTTGGTCACGGGCCAGTTAATGCTCTTGTAAATATTTCGGCTTTGCCGGAAAAGGAAACTGGTCTCTACTATGTTTTACTGCAGGCAAATGATTTACCACTTGGTCAATTTTTTGAAGGCAGAATATTAATGCCAAAAAATATTTTCTCAGCTGCCAGAAGCAATGGCTCTTCAAATCTAAGCTCAATTTTAGCAGCGGAAGAATCTTTCATTAAATCAACTATTAATCAGTTGCAAAAAATCGAACGTTTAAGTCTTTTTTACTTTTTACTTGCAGTCTTACTTTTGATTCTTGGAATTTTTCTCACCACAATAGAATTATTAAAGTTTCTTCGTTTGGGCAAAGATAAGCCACTGAAAAATTTAAGCGGCGTATGGGAACCACCAAGTGCTAATGAGCCAGCTTTGGTGCTGCAAATTTTAACTGCCACTGCCAAGCTCAACCCAAAAGTTTTTACTGCCACTGTTTTATCATTAGTTGCCAAAAAGCTATTTAAAATTACTCGCAGCAATAAAAAAGAAGGTTTTTTCAAAAAAGAGTATCGTTATTTTTTGGAAAAAACCAACCGTATTGCTGTTGATGTAGACGAGGTCTACAAAGGTGCCAGAATAGTTGAACTAGCCGCAGTGGAAAAAGAAGTCTATCAGTTTCTGACAGAAAAAATTGCCAAAATTTACTTAAAGTATTTTGACGAAAATAAACAAGAATGGGTGACTAGGGCGGCACTAAGCGCCGCCCCAACAGAAGAAAGTAAAAAAAGATTAGCTCTGACTGATATTGGAGAATACATTAAGACTTATCCATCTTCTAGTTTTAATTTTTTTAAGAGTTTAGAAAAAATCACTCTTGATGAAGGACTCAAGAATGGATATTTTGAAAAGGAATCCTACGATTATGCCAGAAGCTTTTCTGCTTTTAGAGTTTTTCTGGTGCCATTTTTTAGTTTTATTTTACTATTTCTTTTAGGTGGACTTCTTGATAATGAGCTTTCTGCCAAAACTACTGCTTGGGCAAGTTTAGGATTGTTTGTTGCGATTATCAATTTAATTATTTTTTTTGTAGTGGGCATGATTTTTGCGGCTTTACAACATTTTGCCCAAAAACGTACTAAAAAAGGTTGGGAAGAAGCTAGCGCCTGGAAGGCTTTTAAAAAACACATGTTGGATTACAACAAAACCAAAGATTATTCTATTGATAGCGTTATTTTATGGGAGAAGTATTTAATTTACGGTACTTTATTTGGAGTGTCAGTTAAAGCTTTATCGGCGTTGCCAGTACATTTTTCTGATAGTGATCAAAAAATTCTAACAACCTATTGGGGAGTTTCAAGTTTTGACAACTTACATAATTCCTCAGTGAGCGATTTAAACACTATCAATTTGGGTTCTTTTAGTGATTCACTCAATTCTTTAAGTGGGGCTTTTAATACCCTTTCTAGCAACGTCTCCAGAAGTTACGGTGCCTCAGGTGGTGGTTCAAGCGGTGGTTTCAGTGGCGGTGGTGGAGGTGGAGGTGGAGGTGGAGGAGGTGGAGCAGGCTAAAAGAACTGCTTGTCATTTAATAAAGGCTACTTTATTATGTTGCGATATGGTTGAGAAAATTAGAGTGACTAGTGATTTGCAAAAAAAAGGTGTTAAATTAAGAATCGAGTTTCGAGACGATCTTGGTTCAAATATGTTGGATGCTTTTCAGACTTCAAATGAGAGTATTTTGGAAACTGATTGGTTGGGAGAGAAATTTTTTGGCTATGAAAGTCAAGGTAGAGAACCAATTTCTTTGGCGGATTTAGAGAATTTTATTGCTGAAGTTGCCAGAAATTCAAACCTCAGAAATCAGGTAGTTTTATTGATTAATGTTTTAGGAAGTAGATCTTTTGTCAATCGTCCTCAAGTTGTTTATGTTGACAGTGCAGCTAAAAACCCAAGCAAAAAGCCTCATTTTTTTGATCGAGATAAGAAAAATAAAAATAGGTTTAATGGTCGAGGCCACTAGTCTTGCATTTTTCAGAAATTATTTATAAAATAACCTCGTGCTAAAAGTTATTTCAAACAACCTCACTACTACCACTGCTTAAGAAGCGGGGTATTTTTTGTTGTTTGAAAAAAATAAAAGAACCCCGCCAAGAGCGGGATTTTTTAATGCTTAAAGAGTAATTTAACAAACAAATTAAAAGGAAACAAAGTAAAATAACAATTAGAAACAAAAAAAGAAAGGCATTATGCCAAAATCTAAAAATCAAAACCAAGCTGAAGAACTTTTACCCATGCGTCACACCGCCGAGCACGTCCTAACTATGGTGATGGAGCGACTTTATGGTAGCGACGAGAAGAGCAATCCAGTAATTATTAAAGCTATGGGCCCAGCAATTGCTGACGGTTTTTATTTTGACTTCGATGTTGCCGATAGTGCTAGAGAAAAAGGCCTAAAAATCACCGAAAAAGATTTTCCAAAAATCGAAAAGGAAATGAAAAAGCTCATTGGGCAGGGTTTGTTAATGGAAAGGGTCGATGCTTCGATGAAAGTAGCAAGACAAGTTTTTGCTAACAACATCTATAAACAAGAATTGCTAGATGGTCTGGAAAATGCGGAGGATTTCGAATTGAGCGAATCTATCAGTGATGGCAAATCGCAGATTAAACATCAAGTTTTAGAGAAGAAACCAAGCAAATTAACCTTCTATTTAACCGGTAGAGCAGAGCAGATTGAAGCAGACAAAAAATTGTTGGCTGGTTTAGAAATGATGGCAAATAATGACGGAGCTAGCGTTAAATTGGCTTCATTTGTTGATTTGTGTAAAGGGCCACATGTCAGCAAAATTTCGGAAATTAAGGTCTTTAAATTACTCAGTATTGCTGGTGCCTACTGGCGTGGCGATGAGAAAAATAAAATGTTAACTCGTATCTACGGCACTGCTTTTGCTTCACAGAAAGATTTGGATGAATATTTAGCCAACAAACAATTGGCTGAAGAGCGTAATCATCGCAAAATTGGTAAGGAAATGGAGCTTTTTGCTATCATTCCTGAGATTGGTCAAGGTTTACCAATCTGGTTGCCAAATGGTTATGCGATGCGCCGTGTGCTTGAGAACTACATGATGAAGATGGAACGCCGTTTCGGGTATGTGCACATTTTAACCCCGCATTTGAACAGAAAAGAATTATTTGAAACATCAGGACATTTGGGCTTTTATGATGAAAGTATGTACCCGAGCATGACTTATGAGGAAAAAGATGATTCGGGCAAAGTTATAAGCTCTGATGAAGTCTATTATCCCAAACCAATGAACTGTCCAGCCGGGATGATGGTCTATAAACTTAAAAATCATAGCTACCGCGATTTGCCAATTAAGATGGGTGAATTTGGGACGGTTTATCGCCGCGAGAAATCTGGTGAATTGCATGGTTTACAACGCGTGCGTGGGTTCACTCAAAATGATGCTCACATTTTCTGTACCAAGGCTCAGCTGAAAGACCAATTCCGCGAGGTAATGCGCATGTTGGACATGTTTTATAAAGACATGGGCTTTAATAATTATCACTTCCGTTTATCGCTGTCTGATCCAGAAAAAGCTAAGTTTCAAAATTGTGGCAGTCGAGCAGATTGGGATAAAGCCGAAGGCATTTTGCGCGAAATCCTTGATGAAGCAGGCGTCGAATATGTCGAGGCTAAGGGTGAAGCAGCTTTCTATGGTCCTAAGTTAGATGTTCAAGCAGTCAATGTTTTTGGCAAAGAGGATAGTATTTCTACCATTCAGGTGGATTTCAATTTGCCGGAGCGTTTTGACATCACTTACGTCAATGAAAAAGGTGAGAATGAACGTCCATTTGTAATCCATCGTGCTTTAATTGGCTCTTTTGAACGTTTCTTCTCATTCTTGATTGAACATCATGGCGGTGATTTTCCGGTCTGGTTGGCGCCAGTGCAGGTCAAAATTTTGCCAATTGCCGATCGCCATCAGGAATATGCTCATCAGATTTTTGAGCAACTCATGGATCTGGATGTCAGAGTTGAAATTGATGATCGCTCCGAGCGTTTGCAGGCCAAAATTCGTGCAGCTGAGGTAGCTAGAGTGCCATTAATGCTTATTATTGGCGATAGTGAAATCGAAGCCGGTAAAGTTGGCATGCGTGTCCGTGGTAAAGCTCGTGAGAGGGCAGAAGCCTTAATCAAGAAAGGTGAATTAAAGGTAGAAATGAGCCAAAGTGGAGATCTTGGCGCACAAGATTTAAGTTTGTTGGAGATGTTTTTGAAGAAGTAAAGACTGCAGCGTGAGCTTTTGTTGAATTCTACGATTTTATATCGTATAATGTACACATATTGTATACTTTTCGATATGAAAATAGAAAAAAACATCAACTTAAAACATCTAAAAGACTTGCCTTTTTTTGGTCTTGTGGCTTTCATGCAACTATCTGGTCTTAATTCATTCAGTGCCAAGCAAAAATTATCGAGGTGGGCAAAGAGTGGCGAGATCCTGCGTCTGAAAAATGGCTTATACATCAATCGTGATTTTTATTTAGCTCATCGAGAAAAAGAATGGTTCTCTCTGTGGGTGAGTTCAATTATGCAGCCAACCAGCTATGTTTCCAGAGAATGGGTGTTGCAAAAGCATGGAATTTTGACCGAATTAACTTATCCAGTGACGGCCATGAGTGTAAAAAACACGCGAGCCTTCAGGAATTTGACTGGTACTTACCGTTACTATCATCTACAGCCAGCACTTTTCACAGGTTACTTGGAAAAAAACTACTATGGAGCCACTGTCAGGGAAGCCAGTAAAGCCAAAGCGCTGTTTGATTATCTTTACAGTAAAAAAGCGAGCTTACCAAATATTGCGGAGCAAGAGCGCTTGAATCTCGAAGATTTTAATGATGCGGAGAGAGCCGAATTTACCAAATACATAGAGTTAGCTACTAGTCATAAAATGAACCAGATATTAGCCGATTTAAGGAGTCACGTATGGTCATAATTTCTAGCATCAAAAACGTTTTACAGTCAGCGTCGCTGGCTGATTTGCCAAATTTAACCAAGCGCAATATGGCCAAAGAAATGTTGATTTATCATGTTTTGGAGTGGCTCTACAGCAATTCTCGTTACCACAAGCTTCAATTCTACGGTGGTACCTGTGCTAGAGTTGTTTATGATCTCAACCGTCTATCTGAAGATATCGATTTGGATAATAGCGTTGGCGTTGATTTAAGTAACTTTGCTTTTGATCTGCTCAATCATCTGCGGGCAAATTTACTTTTGCCAGGAGTTGAAGTTAAAGATTCTGTTGATCTAATCCATGATGGAAATCATGTTTTTCGTTTTTTAGTCAAGCTGCCAATCCTGCATGAGCTTGGTCTTTCTGAAAATCCAAATGACAAATTGCACATTAAAATTGAAATTAGTCAACATCAGCAGCTTTCCAATGCAATTCTTACACCAGTAGTCAAGAATGGTTATAGTATTTTGATTAATCACTGGGATGAAAGTAGTTTAATGGCAGGTAAAATTTTAGCTTGCTTAAATCGATCATTTCGAAAAGGTCAAACAGGGATTCAGTACAAAGGGAGAGATTATTATGATCTGCTGTGGTATATGAGCAGAGGAGCTCAGCCTAATAAAATAAAAGTTGTTCAAGAGAGTGAATATTCAAATATGAAAGAAGTGTGGTTGGAATTGCAACGAAGAGTTGTTTTAATCAAACCAGCTGACATTGCCCAGGATTTGGAAAATCTATTTATGGAGCAAGAGCTTGCTAAAATTTGGAGCAAGCATATGCATGCTTTGTTTGACAGGTATCTTGAGAATTATTTATAAGCACAATAAAGTCTTGATTGAATGGGGAGAAAAAATTTATAATTGCAGAAGTCCTATGTCAGAGAAATTATCATCTTTTCTATCAAATCTTAGAGATAAATTGTCTCTGAAGGGCAGTATAAAAAATCAAGAACCTTCTTGGAAGAATACTCTTACGAGGGCGCTTATTGGCAAACGAGACATTGGAAAAGTTGATTGGGAAGCCTTAAAAAGAGAAAATGATGTGGCGAAGTTAAAATCCATAATTGAGAAATTAGGGATTGGCGGAAAAGATTCGGCTTTGAATTTCATGACTGAAGGATTAAAAGATCAAGAGACGATGAAATTGGTGTTTGGCCAATGGACAGCCGTAATTGGACGTTACGGTGTTGAATTTCATAATTATGATGAGCAAGGTAGAGATAAATTTTATTCTAGTGTGCCAGGAGAATATAACAATCCAATTCGCATAGTTGAGCCATCTTATGCTTTTCCTTTTCCAAAAAATTTTACTTATGTGAACGCTGGAGATGGAAGTGAGATTGATTTGGCTAAACTTATTTATAAAACAAGAAATATTCATACTGGTGAAATTGAACAACATCCTCAACTAATAGGTGGTGTGATTTTTAAAGATAATTCTGGGAAAGAACTCGTGCGCACTAGTTTTTCTAATCCCACATTTATTAAAACGAAACCTGGAGAATCTTTAGAGGATAAACCTTTTACTATGATGTTGTTTGGCAGACAGCAAGCAATAACTTATTGGCACTTAACTGAAGATGGAATTAAAATTTTCCAAAAGGATGCTGATGGTAAAATTATTGGAACTGAGGGTGTGCCTAAAACTATTCATCTTGGGGATAAAAATAGGCAAGGCAATGTTGATTGTGAGTTTGTTCCGGACAACCCAACGAGGCAGGTTGAAGTTGGCGAGTTAGCAAAAGCCAAGTATTGATTTTTCAAATTTTATTTACTCAACTACCAAAAACCCGCCTGTTTGAGGCGGGTTCTAATTTTTTCAAAAAGAAAAATTTTATTCTTCCTCTTTTTCCTCAATGAGAACCTTAATGCCAGGTCCCATACTTGGAGCAAGACTTAGTTTAAGGATTTTGCCTTTGAGAGCTTTGATCAAAGCTTCGGCATTTTCTATCAAGTCGCTAGCACTCATATCGGTTTTACCGATGGTTAGGTGCATGAGAGGAGCTTTTTTCTCAGTTTTGAGATTAAATTTGCCAGCTTCCAGTTCTTTTTTCTTGAGTTCTGGGTTAGGGGTCAGAGTGCCATTTTTTGGATTTGGCATCAAACCTTTAGGTCCGAGTACTCGAGCAAACTTAGCTAATTTAGGCATGAACTCTGGGTGAGCGATTAAAATACCAAAACCTTCTATGTTGCCTGCTTCAATTTGGTTTAAGACCTCTGCATCAACGATCGTAACTTTGACGCTTTGACCAGTTGAATGGGGTAAAGCTAGGCCAACGTTGTCGCCAATTTCTCTAGCGACCACGTGAGCTTCAACAGAACCAACAAATTTGGTGTAAGAAAGTTTTTTGACCAACTCAACAGCGTCTTTGATCGGATAGAATTTACTTCTGTCCACTTTTGCACGAACAGCCTGGTATTTCTTACCACGCACCTTCTTTGCTTTAGCCGGTTTTTTGACTAGGGTTTGTTCTGCAGCTTTTTCAGAACTATTGTTTTCTTCACTTATTGCTGTTTCGACGATTTTGACTTTGGTTTCGCTTTCAGTCATGTCGACATTTTTTTTACTTCCCATATTTTACTTTCTGTGGTGCAAACGGCTCGGGTAAAGTTTTGGCCTCCCACTTAATTTATTTTTTAATAATTAAACAACATCGATGCCCATAGATTTGGCAGAACCAATCACGCTTTGCATAGCTGAATCAATGCTTCTAGTGTTCATATCTGGCATTTTCTTTTCTGCAATTGCTTTGACTTGGTCCATGGTTAGCTTGGTTTTATTATCTTTGCCTGGAGTGGAGCTACCAGCTTTCATTTTGAGGGTTTGCTTGATCAAGTCAGAGACTGGGGGTAATTTCAAAACGAAAGTAAAAGAATTATTTTCGTAGATAGTGATTTCGGCTGGGATAATTTGGCCTTTTTGATCGGCAGTTTGAGCATTATATTGCTTCAAGAAATCCATCATGTTGATACCAGCTTGACCTAGAATAGGACCAACTGGAGGCGCAGGAGTAGCAGTACCTGCTGGTAAGTTGAGTTTTAAGACTGATTTTATTTTTTTGGCCATTGTAATTCGTGCTTCACAAATTTAAAGCACTCCTTTCATATATTAATTTTTCAATTGTTTGTTTCATCAAGCCTAAATTTGAGAAGCGCGGATCCCTAATCCACCAAATCTACACTTTGATTTGAAGAGAAGCATTATAACATAAAAAATCCCGAGTTTAAATTATGTTTTTACTACTATCTAAGTGTTGTATTCATCTTTAATTCTGTCAGCTAGCATGGTTTTAAGCAATGATTGGTAGGGGACATCACGCTTATTAGCCATCATTTTGATCTGCTCTAGCATGCTAGTAGGCAGTCTGAGTGAAATAGTAGTGGTGCTAAATTTTAACTCTGGAAAACTAGGGTTAAGAATTGGTCTGTTTGTATCAAAATATTCTGTGGTGTCATGTTTAGCCCAGAATTCACGCTCTTCATCTTCAGATTTGAATTGAGGAATTTGTTTATTTTTTGTTGCTCTTGTCATAAATTTTCCTTTCTTTTTTGCTTTGATCTCTAGCTGAAATTATTCTGAAATGGTTGTCTCTAATGGTGAAAATAATGGTGAGTTTGCGCCCTCGATCAGTTTGCCCATAAAGAGTATAACGATTTTCTTTATCAGAATGGATTAAATCTTTAAGTACAATAATTGGTTTATTGCGATAGGTCGCTTCTGCTTCTTGCCAGCTCACTCCATGCTTAAGTAAATTTTTATTTAGGTTGAAAGCATCCCACTGGAAACCAACAATATTTTGAAATGGATTAAGCGCCAATAATTTACTCATCTGTATATGATGATAATATACAGATTTAGTTTTGTCAATTTTATGTTTAATAGGTTTATAATGTTATTGAATGAATCTAGAAGATTTGTCGATTGAGTCTGTAATAGCTAGTTTGAAACCAAATCCAGAAAATCCATATAGGAGATTAATTAGGTATGTAAAATGGATTGAGCCAGCGAGATTACCTTTCTTATTTCATACTAGTGGGCGGGAGAGGGATGTTCTAAAACCAATTGCTTGCCAAAGTTTTGACTATTTACTTAACGACAAGCTGATTCCAGTGACCTATCTTTTACCCTTTCTACATGTTAATAGAGTGAGAAAAAATTCTGATTTACCTTCCTTACATAGAACTGAAGCAATAGAAAAGTATGGTTTTGGTTATAGTTATTTGGAATTAAAATTAGGTGGTTTGAGACCAAGAATTAGAATGGGCAGCAGCATGTTGGATCAGTGGCTGTTAGCAAGTATTAATACAGGACTTGTATTTGAGGTTGGAGTCACAGAGATTAATGACCAAACCAAAGATACAACAAATTTGAGAGAATTTGTTTCTTTAGCAGATATGCCTGTGATTGATTCCCATCAATTCAAAACTCCTTCGCCAATTGGTGTGGCCATGGGGGGGTTAGAAACTCATTATCAGGGTTCTATTGTTGATCCAAAATTTGTAGGTTACCACAGCTTAAGTGAATATTTATCTACGCTCAAGCAATCAAGCCCTCAAAAAATTGCTCTTGAAGAAATTGCTCAGAATTTAGTTAATATCGAAAATCCAGAGCAGGTTTTGCATGGTATTTTTACTCAGTTAATTACAGAAAACGAAAAAGCCAAGCACAGATTCTTTTTACCAAAAAAGAGGTTCTTTATTTCGCTACAAGGAACATGAGATCATTAAAACAATTTAGCAAAAAGTTAATTTTAGACCTTCTTGACCTGCAAGAAATCCAATTCCACTGGGGTTTCGCGACCAAAAATATTGAGCAAAACGGTAACTTTACCTTTTTCTTCATCAATTTTGTCCACGCTGCCCAGAAAGTCATTGAATGGGCCATCCACCACTTTAACTGCTTCACCATCGACAAAATCAGCCTTGTATGAAGCCTCACCAGACTGCTCGGTGTATTTCATGATGGCCTCAACTTCGCTTTTTGGTAGAGGAGTAGGTTTGCTACTCATGCCGACAAAGCCAGTGACGCCATCAGTGGTGCGAATAGCTAACCAAGCATCATCAGTCATTTCTAATTTGACCAGCATGTAGCCTGGAAAGATTTTTTCGCTAACGGTTTTGCGTTGACCTCTGCGAATTTGAATTTTATCTTGAGTTGGGATCAGAACCTGAACGATCTTGTCAGTTAAGTGTAGGGTTTGAGCACGTTGTTTGAGGGCTTCGGCAATTTTTTTCTCGTGACCAGAATAAACGTGAACCACGTACCAACGAGCTTTTTTGTTGTCAACTTCAGAAATATTAACCAAATTAGGAGATTGAACTCTCACTTCTTGAACCTCTGGTACTTCTGGAATTTGGTTTTGGTCAGTCATAATGCCTTTTCTACAATTTTACAAATTTTATTACAAAGGAGGATATTATATCAGAGTTGCCATGATTTTTTGTAAGAGAAAATCAATACCCCCAAGATAAAAGGCGATTAGACTTGCTACTACCACTACCAACAAGGTCATATTTTTAGTGCTGTCTTTGCTTGGCCAGGTAGTTTGTTTGATTTCAATGACCACTTCTTCAAAGTATTGTTTAATTTTTGTGAACATAAATGACTTTGGGTATCCTATCCGCAAATTGCTTTTTTTTCAATTGGCTAGTTGTTTTTTTAATCTTTAAAATTTCAGTGGCTTATCTTCTGGAATTTTAATTTCTTCTTGATTAGATTTTTTTTCTTCAAGTTTTTTAGTTCCATAGTCAAAATTATCTTTCCAAGGCTCTTTCTTGGCTTTAGCAATCGAAACAACAATTAAAGTAATTGCTAGAAGCAGAATGCCTCCAGCAAAGGCTAGCCATTGCCAAGAAAAGTTGGAGATGAAGTTAAATAAACCACCAGATAAATCTTTACTTCTTTCCTTACTAATGGAAGGAGCTGCACTCGGTTTGGATGTTGGGCTAGTGCTTGCACTGGCGTTTTTGGTGGAATCAGTGGCGTCGGAAATCAAGCAAGCAATACTTTCTGGATTGTCGGCTAAGCGACATTTGCCCTTGTAACAGCGCATGTCAACATTGCAGTCGCGGTTATTGTTACAGCCTTGATTACAACCATAAGTAGTTAGATCATAAGCTTCACTGGGCAAAAGAACTGTTCTGCCATTTCGATCAGTGTAAGAATTAATGTTACCGCCTTTATTGTTAAGATTGGTGGTTGAAGTAGTGCTAGTTGATTTGACTTCGCAGCTACTACTATCTAGATTTTGAGGGGCGCGACAACGATTCCAAAAACAAGTTAATCCCGCACCACAATCATTATTATTAGCACAATACTGGTTGCAGCTGCGATCGTTAGTTTGAATGCCTGGAGTAGCCAGACATAGACTGTTACTGGGGTTGCTGGTATTGCGACAAGCACCTTCATAGCAAGTTAATCCAGGTGCACAGCTTTTACTTTGGTCGCTATCGGCACCGCAAGCATCGTTGCAGTTTTTGTAATTACTCTGATCACCACTACAGAAAGTAATGTAGTAACGAACTGAAGAAATATGTTGGCCTCCATTGTCGGTACTATAGAGTCTAAAGAAATATTCTTTATTGGGCTCAAAACTAAGAGGACCTTTGTTGCCTGTGGCGTGAGTGAAGCCACTAGCATTGACAATTAACCAATTGCCATTGGTTTGGTCAATGTTGCCTTCGACTTTTTTGTGATAGTAATCACCAAAATTTGGGCTACTACTTACATCAATCCAAGTTACATTGTCATATTTTGAATCATTCCAAATAATGTAGAGCGATTTCCCAAGAGAGGGTTGATTGAGGCAGCGATCATTGGAGTAAAGATAAAAATAGCTGCTATTGGCACTTACTACGCTTTTATCAACGCATTTTTGACTCAATTCTTTGAGAGTTTCTTCTTCATACCAGTAACATTTATCTGGTTGAACAGAATATTGGCGGGTTTGCCATCCATTTTTGCATTCTCCCCAAGCAGAATATTCAAAATGACATTGAGAGCGATCGATGCCATTGTCAGTCACGTAATACTGAAAGTCTAGTACAGTTGGTTTTTGTAATAAGTCATTGCCGGTGGTCTTTTCTAGAGTTGTGCTGTCTTGACTAATCTTAAGCTTGAGGCTACCTTCTTTTTGCGGAGTAAAACTTAGCTCAGAGATTGTTTTCATTTGATTATTACTATTAAAGCTAGTATTAGCATCTTTATTGCTTAATGACAAAGTAGCGATATAGCAATCTTTATCGCACAAACTCGGTGTTACTTCTTGTTTGTCTATTTTTAATTCTGGGGGTAGGGTACCAGTGAACTTAATCTTGTTTTTATCGAGCAAGCCTTTATCAGCAATAATTTCAAAAACAAGCTCGATCTTATCAATTGATTTAGTTTTGGTGTTGAGTTGCAGGTTGATTTTTTGTTCTTCTTTTACTTTAAGAGTACTTTGGTTGAATGGATAAGTGTTAAGTTCCACTAAACCACTATCAACCATTGCGGCTTTACGAGTATCTAGGTTGAGTTCGGAAGCAGGTTTTTGCAGAAACATCACTGCCAAAATGGCAATTGAAGTAATAAAAATGATTGTGAATAAACCAAATATGGCTAAGGAATTAATCTTGCGGGTTCTTGACATTAATTTAAGCATAGCTGAAGACTTAGTCTCGGGTCAAGTGGTTGAATTGCAAATTCAAATCCTGTGCTATACTTTTAAAACTACAAATATTCAATTCATTAAAAAAGTGCAATAAAAAGGTGCAACAAACTTATGCCTGAAAAACTTGTTCGCAAGGCCATAATTACTGATGCTGGTTTTGCCAGTCGTTATTTGCCAATTACCAAGACTGTACCAAAAGCAATGCTACCAATGGGCAATCGTCCAATTATGCAATTTGTCATCGAAGAATGTGTGGAGGCGGGGATTGAAGAGATTATTATCGTGGCCACCCCAGAGGGCAAGCCAATTTATGAAGATTATTTCAATAATAATGTTAACCGTATTCGCAAACAGTTAGCTGCTCAAGGTAAAGAGGATCGTTATGAGCCTGTACAACAGGTTTTGGATTACCCCAAAATTACAGTAATTACCCAAGATCCAAGTTTGCCTTATGGTAATGGTTCACCTATCGCCTCTGCTAAAGCTTTTGTTGAAAATGAAAGGGCTTTTTTGGCTATTTACAGTGACGATGTAATTTTTGGTAATCCAGGTGACGCCAAGGTAATGGTAGATGCTTATCAAGCGAACCCAGACGTTGATGGTGTGATTATGTCCCAAGAAGTTGATGCCAATGTTGTGGATAAGTATGGCATTATTTCTTTTAGAGCCGGCAGTGGAGAGCTCTTGGATAATATCGTTGAGAAGCCAGAAATTAATCAATCTCCTTCCAATTTAGCTTCTTATGGACGTTATTTATTAACACCGGCTATTTTTGAATATTTAGTACCTGGTAACTCTGGCAAAGATGGTGAGTTATGGACTACAGACGCTATTACTCAGGTTGCTAAAAAAGGCAATGTCTTGGTTGAAAAAACTAGAGGAGAGTGGCTTACCACCGGTGATCCAGAAAATTATTTCAAAGCTCATCTAAAATTTGTCATCGAAAATGAAAAATACGGTGGCAAAATTAAGGAATGGGTAGAGGAAATATCTCCAAATTCCTGATTCACCGTGATTTTTTTGAAAGTTTTTCAGGGGAAAATAATAACATTCTCCATTTTATCACTTTGGAGTTAATAACAAAAGATTTCTTTTTTTGTTTATTCTTCTAAAATAGAACTTATAAGCACCTTAAGTTCACTTTCTTTTGCAGGAAAGTTAAGCACATGTTTTTCCTCAACAGCTCTTCTCAGGGCTTATGGGAAGTATTTTAATTCTTTGGACTTAGAATCTCCCTGCCCACCTGGTTTTTTCCGGGGAAAGATGCTTACTTTCCTGCAATGGGAAGTGAATTGGTTTTTTTAGCCAAAGATTGTCAATTTTCTCTGCGTTTTAAGATTATAAAACAACTTTTCATATTAGCTGCTTTTTGTTTTGCAAAAAGACAGGGTCCGAAATATAATACTCATATTATTTTGCCTTTGTAGCTCAGTCGGTAGAGCGCAGTCTTGGTAAGACTGAGGTCTCGGGTTCGATCCCCGACAAAGGCTCATGGTGTTGGATGCTTTGCGCATCACACGGAATAGCCAAGGTACTCAAGTGGTCAACGAGGGCAGTCTGTAAAACTGCTGGCCTAGCCTACGAAGGTTCGAACCCTTCCCTTGGCACAAAATCTTATTAGCTCGAGGGAAAATTGCCCCCCTAGCTCAATTGGTTAGAGCACCTGTTTTGTAAACAGGAGGTTCCGGGTTCGATTCCCGGGGGTGGCTCATTTTATAAAATATGTTAGAATATCAAATCTATGGCAAGTAAGAAAAAAGGTCCCAGACAATCAATCGGTTTACAATGTAGTGTTTGCAATGCTTTTGGTTATGTCAGTGAATATAACAAAAACAACGAAACTCTCAAGAAACAAACTTCAGGTGAAGGTAGTTTTCCACTGAGTAAATATTGTAGCGTTTGCAAGAAACACACCGCTCATAAACTAATGAAAAAATTGAAATAGATTTCAATTTTTTTCTCTCACTGCTTTCAAAATGTTTTTAGCGCCTTGATAGAAATTTTTATCAAGTTTTTTGCTATTTTTCATGGCTATGGCTATCCACGAATCTTGTTCTTTGTTTTCTAAATTCGGAGTTGGCAAAGTAGCACTTTCTAGATTCTTAGTTCTAAAAGTTGAATTATTATTTTGAGTCAATTTTATTAGTTGTTTAACAATGTCCTCAGTTTGTGCTGGCATAGCTGTACCATTTCTTTCAAAAATTGCTCGCACGTTGTATTCCCACTCACCCCATTCTTTTAGTGTTAGTAGGGCAGAGCCAGAAACAACGGCATCATAAGCCATGTCACCAGAAGGTTTACTAATAAAAACATCGGCAAAAGGAAAAGCTTTTTGAATTAGTAATTCATTGGCGTCAACAATTTGTGGGTGATAGATAATGCTAAATCTGCCATTAATCGCTTCACTTTTGAGAGTAGTTTTGGCATTAATCGAAAAATTTGATGGATCTTTGGGGTTAATAATTTGATAATCAAGATTGTTCGATTTGGCAATTTCAATTGCCATATCAAGATGATCTTTGTGCGTGCCGGCGTAGAAAACTAACTCTGTTTTGACTAAATCTGTTTTTTCTCTAAGAGCTTGTTTTTTGAGAACTGGCAAAATCTGTTCGAGAATACTTTTGATTTCTGTTTTATTAGTTCCCAGTCCTCCGGTAGTGAGACAAATTTTTAATGGTCTTGCTTGATTCCAGATTTCTTTTTTTTGATTGCAATCAACAATACGAGGGTCAATTGGTGGACCAGTGACAATTACTTTGTCTTTTATTTGGTTTTGTGGAATTTTTTTGCCAATTTTTTTAGCGAGGTCAAAAAAGGCTTCTTTAGTGGCCTCATCAAAGACCAAAAAGCGCATATTTGGTAAATGTGCATTCTGCAAATAATCGCTACGTACGTGTGGATCGGTGATCATCTGCATAACTTTTTTACCCTCATTAGCGAGAATGTTTCCGGTCACGATGTGCATAGACAGGATAGTTTTTTTAACGTTAGAACCAAGATAGATTGTGGGCGGAGTAACGTTATCCAGAATTGGCATTTTGGAGCGACCAAATTTATCGACAATGTCTTTAAGACTTTTCAAAATAGGCCAGCGTGCAATTGTTTTACCAATGAAATCAGTCATTTGCACACCTTTGAAAGCAGCATTGCTAACATAATTCGTACTGTCAACAAACCAAGCTTTCTTTGGATCAATTTTTGTCCCCCAAGCTTGCATAGCTACGCCCAGAGCCATTGAGTAATGGGCGCGAGAAAGAACAATGTCAGTATTAGTGTCTCTTTCTTTTTGGTGATGAAGGCCTTTGAGGTCTTCTCTGAATGAAGCAGAGATGGTAATGATAGGAACTTGGGTTTTTTCGAGAAGTTTTTTGTCGATTTGATAAATTTTCTTCAATTCTTTGGCGATGTAGTTATCTTGCATACTTTTTAGTGTAACAGGTTTGTGAGGGTTGGAGGAGAAGTTGATTTTAGTTGATCTATTTAGATCTAATTGACCGAATAAAACACGAAAATTATAATAATTTTATGGCACATTCGTTGCAAACCAGAATTAAAGCAATTGAACTAAGAAAATCCGGACATTCAATCAAAGAAATCGCTAAAATTTTAAACATCGCAATAAACACATCTTCAAATTGGCTTAGAGAAATCTCGATTAGTAAGGAAGGGGAGAGTCGCATGAGAGAACAAGCTTCTTTGCATAGGTATAAAATGTCTTTATGTTGGACGCAAAAGAGATTGACAAAGTCTTTATTTCATCAAAAACAGGCGCAAATTATTTTAGATCAAATTTCTTTCACTCCTTCTATTAGTAAGCTGATCTGTGCTGTATTTTTTTGGGCGGAAGGGTCAAAAACTAATCATCGTCTAGAATTTACTAACTCTGATCCAAACATGATCGTGCTTTTTCTTCGCCTGCTTCGTCAAAGTTATGATCTGGATGAAAAGAAGTTTCGTGTTTGTTTGCATTTGCACGAGTACCACAATGCAGAGGAAATGATTGATTTTTGGTCAAGAATTACTGGTATTCCTCATAACCAATTTATCAAGCCATATAAGAAACCACACACAGGCTTTAGAAAGAAAAAAGACTACGAGGGCTGTGTTAGTATTCGTTACTACAATTCTGAAATTGCTTGTCAACTAGAGGCACTATATAATAGACTCTCTGTGAAATAGAGCAAAGCTTTTTTAACAACTCATAGGGCGGTCGTCCAGTGGTAGGGCCTTTCTCTCCAAAAGAAATGACGAGGGTTCGATTCCTTCCCGCCCTGCAAATTAGTACGAAGCTCTTTCCTCAACAGTCCGTCATAAGGTTTTTTGAACTGTACATCAATGCTTTCATTCTTGTAAGAGAGGTTCTGACCTACACTAATAATTAAGCTTCTTTTTCTTTTTGGTTTTCCATTTCTAATTACTTCACCTGATTCAAAAGCAGTTCTGAAGAATTCTTCGGTGCGTTCTAACCAATGGTCAGCAAGTGATACTTCGTCACTATTTATTTGCTGTTTAATGTTTGCTTCCTCTTTCATCAATCTATTTTTTTCAAAGGTGAATTCATCTTTGGTTAACTCACCATCCATTCTAAGAGAGATAAGTCTAGACCTTTTGTCTTCTACAAAAGTTAGTTTTCTTTGAAGGCTACGTTTCATTTTTGAATACTGTTCTATTTCATTCTGATGTTTAGCTCTAGCTAATTTAAGAGCAAGTGCCCAGTCTTCAGCTGATATCTGTAACTGAGATATCTTTTCAATTAGTAAATCTTCCATGTCAGTTTGCTTAATTGGTTTTTGGGAACAGTCTTCTTTTTTGTGGGTGCACTTGTTGTAAACGTATACAGCATCTCTGTTTGTTCTCTTGTAATGTTTCTTTTTGATTTCAGTTGTGATGG
>CAZIBP010000007.1:0-33424 GCA_964537665.1 uncultured Pseudomonadales bacterium | reverse complement strand
ATGGAAAAAGTTGCTTTTGGACTAAGTCTAAAAATGTTGCGGAACTAGGAGTCGAACCTAGCCTGTGGGATTATGAGCCCCACGTGCACCGTACACTATCCCGCGTATGTTAGGTAGTTATTGTAACAAAAGAAACTGGCATTATCAAGCAAGCTCATGTAAAATACTCTTCGTGCACAAATGATTGTGCATTTATTCTTAAAAATGGCGGGATAGCTCAGCTGGTTAGAGCATCGGATTCATAAACCGAAGGTCCTGAGTTCGAATCTCAGTCCCGCTACAAAAACCCCCGCACTCGGTAAAATTGCCGATGCGGGGGTTATTTTTTCTAAGTATTAACGCGCTTAGTTAATGGGACCAGTCGGACAAAGCTCGGTCATACATTTCTGTTTATACTGTGATGGCAATTTGTCACAACCAGTGGGACAAGTTCTTTTACCAGTATTAAACTGATTACAAACGCTCTTACAGATTTGAGCACTAACTCCGCTCATGCCACTACAGACTTCATCACAATCATGTGGAGCAATAGTGGGGGTCACACTTGGAGTTGCGCTTGGAGTGGCAGTTGGAGAAATTGATGGGGTTGGAGTAGTATCACCAAACCATTTCACACAAGCAGCCTTGACAAAGTTGAGTAAATCAGCTGGCGCTCCTGGAAAAATCTGAGAGGTAAAAGCCTGATCACAAGATTTTTGCTTATTCTCGACAGTCTTACATTGTTCAGTACATTTAGTCGCATATTGACTCTTACTGGCAATTTGACAAACTTCAGCACAAGGATTTGGATTGAAGATACTGTTGCAAGTTTTATTACAAACGGTAATTGAATCATTATTATCATTTTGTGCAAATCTCACGTTCTCAGTACAAAATTCACGACAGGTCATTTCACCTTTTTTGACCTCTAAACAATCAGCCTTACAATCTGCTTTATTTTTTACGAATTTACTAGCTTCACAACTTTGCATACACTTATTGACCGGATCATAAGCAGCTTGACCGCGATTTTCAGTCGAAATTTTGCCAAACATCAAAGCCGAAGCGATAACTGCTGAAATAATGACTATCAAAGCCAAAACCTTAAAAACAGAAGAAAAAGCTTTACTAGGCTTCCTTTTCTTCAATGAAGGAGTATTTTTTTTCATAATAAAAACCTTGCCGTGTTGGTTTTTATCTCGCTAAACAACACTGCAATCTCCAGTATATGAGAAAAAATCAGTCTTTGTCAAACATCAAACAAAAAGAGCCTTCTTTACAAAGAAGGCTCTTTGCTAATTTGTCTGTTGCAATTCTTACATCATTCCTGGCATACCGCCACCCATACCAGCTGGCATAGCCGGTTCATTTTTCTTGGGCGCATCAGCCACTAGACATTCAGTGGTCAAAATCATTGAAGCCACTGAAGCCGCGTTCTCCAAAGAAGCAATGGCAACTTTGGCTGGCTCGATAACACCAGCTTTGAGTAAATCCTCAAATTGATTGGTGAGGGCATTAAAACCCCAGTTGTCTTGGTTCTTGGCTTTAACCTGACCCACAACCCAACCAGCATCTTCACCAGCATTGGTAGCCAACATGCGCAGTGGCTCTTCCAAAACGGCTTTGATCAACTCAACACCAGCTTTTTCATCATCAGAATCAGTTTTAATTGATTCCAAAACCTTAGCAGCCTTAATAAAAGTCACACCACCGCCTGGAATAATACCCTCTTCAATAGCAGCTTTGGTGGCTCCTTTAGCATCCTTAACTCTCTCCTGAAGATTCTTCATCTCGATTTCAGTGGAAGCACCAACTTGAATCACGGCCACACCACCAGTCAATTTAGCTCGACGCTCTTGCAACTTCTCGATGTCAAAATCAGAGGTTGAAGTAGAAATTTGCTTTTCTATCTGAGCTACACGAGCATCAATGTCAGCTTGCTTGCCTCGTCCACCGACAATTCTGGTGCTGTCTTTGCTGGAACGCACACTGTCAGCCTGGCCAAGATCGGCCAAAGAAGCTTCATTGAGCTTACGACCAGTATCAGTACTAATTAGGTTGGCACCAGTCAAAATCGCAATGTCTTGCAACATTTCTTTGCGACGATCACCAAAGCCAGGAGCTTTGACTGCTAAACACTTAAAAGTGCCACGCAATCTATTAACCACCAAAGTAGTTAAGGCTTCACCCTCAATTTCATCAGCGATGATCACCAATTCGCGACTCTCGCCAACCACTGCTTCGAGTAAAGGCAAAATGTCTTTGATGTTGGCAATTTTTTGATCAGTGACCAAAATGTATGGCCTGTCACTGACAGCTTCCATGTGATCAGAATCAGTCACAAAATAAGGAGAAGCATAACCTTTGTCAAACTCCATACCTTCTTTGTGCTCAATGGTAATCTCCATAGTCTTGCCCTCTTCGACTTCAACTACGCCATCTTTGCCTACTTTTTTCAAAGCTTGGGCAATTTTGGCACCAATTACTTCATCTTGAGCGGAAATGGTCGCGACTTTCTCCCAATCTTCTTCCTTAACGTCTTTGGCTAATTTGCGCACTTCAGCTACTACAGCCTTGACTGCCTTATCAATACCACGTTTCATAATCATGGGATTGGCTCCAGCAGCGACTTGCTTCATACCCTTGACAGCAATTTGCTGGGCCAAAAGCGTAGAGGTGGTGGTACCATCTCCGGCAACATCATTGGTTTTACTAGCAGCTTCTTTGACCAAAGCAGCGCCCATATTTTCAAATGGATCTTCGAGTTCAATTTCCTTGGCTACTGAAACTCCGTCGTGAATGACGTGAGGAGAACCCCAAGAACGATCGAGGGCAACATTGCGACCCTTAGGACCCAAGGTGGTCACTACAGCGTCAGCAAGTTTGTTAATACCTACTAACATTTTTTGTCTGGCTTCATCGCCAAAAAGCAATTGTTTTGCTGGCATATTTGTTTCCTCCTAGTTTAAAAAATTATTTAATAATCGCTAAAATGTCTTCAAATTTCAAAAATTGATAATCGGTATCACCAATTTTAAAGTCATTGCCACCCCATTTTTTGTAAATCACTTTGTCGCCCACTTTAACTGGAGCTTCGTCGCTGCAGCAAGAAACTTCACAACAACCTGAGATTTTTTCCTCATCGCTGTCACATCCACAGTCGCCACAGCCACCACCACAACAACCATTTTTTTCATCACAACAGTCGTCACAACAAGCAGCTTCACCCACAGCCAAAACCACTCCATGTTGAGGTTTTTCGCTTTCATTTTCTGGCAAAATAATGCCTGAAGCTGTTTTCTCTTCCGCTTTGGCTGGTTCAACCAAAACATAACCTCTAGTTGGTTGAATTTTTTTGATATTTAAATCTTTCATATCAAACCCTTTCTTTTTTTGAAAATATTTTTATTTAATCCAAAACTGGTGAACTTCGCTTTGAAATTTAACACAAAAAATTATTCTTAGCAATAAGCAGTATTGACTGCTAATTACTAGCTATTCAAACCTTCAACTCCGTAAAATAAAGCATTAATGAGAGAGATTGATTTACGTAAATTAATGGCCAAATCCATAGACAATTTGGCAGATTCCTCATCTACCTGTATACCATCAAGTGTTAAATTAGAATCTTCAACAAAAACTTTCATTAATGATTCAATTGAAGACCTGTTTTCGCTGACAAAAAGATCACGTTCACTTTTTCTCTTCAACATGATTTTCTCCAAATAAGCTACGATTTGTTTAATTTCCCTAGATCTTAGATAGAGATTAAATTTCAAATCAGCCTTATCTTCCAGTAAAACTGATCCTGGTAAAGCCAGATCGCTAAGAAGCTGATGTGAATTATTATTTCTTGGCATGAGGCCTTATAATAGCATAATATTTTTATTCTTTAATCTAGAAAACGTGCAATGAAAATTTTGCAATTAAATCCAAATGATCCTCAACAACGACTAGCAATTATTGCAAAAATCGTTGAATGCCTACAGCAAGATGGTCTAGTAATTTATCCAACTGAAACTGTTTATGGCATTGGCGCCTCTGCAATCAGCCCCAAAGCTATTGACAAATTACTCCGCTACAAAGGACGTCGCGAAGGCAAACCGCTCTCGATTGCTGTTGCTGATCAAGCAATGGCTGAAAAATACGTCATCATCAATGAACAAGCTGCAAAATTCTACCAAAATTTTTTGCCTGGCCCATTTACAGTTATTTCCAAAAGTAGAAACCAGGTTGACCCAAGAGTCAATTCTGAATTCGGCACTTTGGGCATTCGCATTCCAGATTACCCACTAATCATTGAAGTCATTAAAAGTTTTGGCTTGCCAATTACTAGTACTTCCGCCAATGCTTCTGGTCAAAAACGACCTTACCAAATTGCTGATATTTTTGATCATTTATCTACCAAACAAAAGTCACTCATTGACTTGGTCATCGACGTGGGCAAACTAGCACAAAATGAACCATCGGTCGTGGTTGACACTACTTTATCGACTCCAATTGCGCTGCGCGGCTCTCTACAAAACAATGAAGGAGAAGTTTTATGGAGTCAAAGTGAAGAAGAAACAATTGAGTTGGCAGGCAGAATCATGCTCAACCAACTTAACCATCTACATCAAAACGGTTTGCTAATTGCTCTCAATGGAAATCTGGGTGCAGGTAAAACCATTTTTGCCAAAGGAGTGGCTAAATTTCTCGGCATCAAAGAACCAATCAATTCACCAACTTACTCCTACATGAATGACTATCAGTATCAGCGTCTTAACAGTCAAGGCGTTTTCTATCACCTTGACGCTTGGAAAATAGACAGTCAGGAGGAATTCGATTTTCTTGCTATTCAGAAATTGATCAAAAAAGATAATGTTGTACTAATTGAATGGTTCAACCAAATCCAAAACTGGCTTGAAATCGACCCAAATGTAAAAGTAATCACCCTTAATTTCTTAGAAGAAAATCAAAAAAGAAAAATTTTGATTAGTGAAAATAAATAACAATGTCTAAAATTTTAGCCATCGATACTAGTTGTGATGATAGCAGTGCTGCCGTCGTTGACGGCAGCACTATCCTCAGCAATATTGTCGCCTCACAAAACCAAATTCACCGCCAGTTCGGTGGGGTTTTCCCCACTTTGGCTAAACAAGCTCATAAAGAAAATTTGATGCCAACAATTAACTTGGCCATTAAACAGGCACAGGTTGATTGGAAAGAAATCACAGCAATTGCTGTCACCATTGGACCCGGTTTAGCTCCGGCTTTGGAAGTTGGCATTAACAAAGCCAAAGAATTGGCCGCCACTTACAATAAAAAAATTATTGCCGTCAATCACATTGAAGCACACGCTTTATCAGCATTAGCTCAAAGTCGCAAAAAAAACCAAAACAAAGATCAAAAAACCATTAACTACCACAGTAGTCTACCTAGTTTAGCTGTAGTAATATCTGGTGGACATAGCGAGTTTATTTTGATTAAGGAAATTGGTAAATATCAGAAAATTGGTCAAACCATTGATGATGCAGCAGGAGAATGTTTGGACAAAGTTGGTCGATTATTGAATTTAGGCTATCCGGCTGGACCATTGATAGAACAATTCGCCAAAAAAGGACTAGCTGATAAATTCATTTTCCCAAAAGCAATGACTTCTCAAGCTAATTTTGATTTGAGTTTTTCTGGTCTCAAAACTGCCGCTCGCAGCTTAATTGCCACTTTAGAAAAAAAAGATCAATTAGACAAGCAAGTCATTTACGATTTAGCCGCCTCCATGCAAGCTGCTGTTTTTGCTCAAATTAGCTATAAATTAGAAAGAATTCTACTTAGCCCAAATTTAGCAAAAAAAAGCTACCCCACAAGAAATTTTCTCAAACATTTAACAAAAGAAAACACCAAAGTGACAGAAATTAATGAAATTTGGTTGGGTGGCGGCGTAGCCGCCAACATTAGTCTAAGAAAAACCATTAGTAAGTTGCTGAGGAAATACCAAAAAATAAGTGGTAAAAAAATCATTTTTAGAGTGCCTTATAGTAAGAAACTTTGTGGGGACAATGCTGCCATGATTGGCTTGGTAGCAAGTTTTAAGCTGAGTAGAAAAGAATTTGCTCAAGCAAATAAACTGGACAGACAACCTAACTTGGGGATTTAAAATCAAATAATCTAAGTTGTGCTAAGATAAACTCAGTGAAAGAGGCTTATTTTGTACCAATTTTAACCCATCCTCGTCTGGAGGCTTGTGATGAAGCTGTTGCGAGTCAAAATAAACAATTAACTATCGTTTTTTCCATCAAGGGCCAAAATGCCACATCTTTTTGTAAAGATTTGACCAGAGAATTTATCACTTGGCAAATTACCAATCCAGAACAATTGCATCAAAAAATATTAGATCTTTTAAGCTTTACGCGACAAAAAAAAATAGAAATCGAATTTGCCCTTAGCTTACTCATGGGTGAACAGATTGTTTTTGCCACTTATGCTGGAACAATCATTCTCAAAAGAGCTAATCAAGTCAGAAAAATTCTACAAAGCGAACAAGAAATTAAAATCATTGTTGGCAATTTCAAAGATAATGATCAAATTATTTTGCTTAACGGTTCTGCAGCAGCAATTGAAACCTATGTCTTAAGTTTACTCAACAGCAGCATTACTCTAGAGAAATTAGTAAGTGAAATTAGTCTACTTAAACAAGAGCAGCATCATCTGACCACAAGCTTAGTTTTTTTAACCTACAAACAAAAAATAATTAACAATTTACCAACAAAAAAAGTCGAAATAGATTTCCATCAAATATTAACACGAAGCAAAATGATACTTAACAAATTATTTCTTTGGTTTAAAACAATCTACTTTAAATTGAAAAATCAAAATAGAAAAAAACTACTAATTTGGCTATCCACTTTTGTTGTTCTGAATTTATTTTTCTTTGGTGGAATAACTTTGTTACGACAACAAAGACAAAAGATTACCCAAAATATTACAAGTAAAATTGAGCAAATTAAGCAAAATAACAACAATATTGAGCAGCTAATGCTGAGTCAACCGTTACAAGCTCGAGAGATAACACAACAAAAGTTAGTTTTGTTGGAAGCTTTAAAACAAGAAAAAAACAATAGTCAGAGTCTAAAATTAATTGATTTAGAAATTGATCAAGTGAAAAAGTTAATTGAAAAAATATCTGGAGAAAATTCACTTGATAAATTAAGTATTGCTTATAACCTAAACAATTTTTTGGGAAGTAAAGTTGTAATTAAAGATGGGGAAGTTTTTGTTCTAGAAAATAGTGGTCAAGAAATTTTGCATCTCAAAAAAGATCAGACTACAGAAAAAATTAACTTAAATAATGAAAAAATTAGAGATTTCACTGTGACTGAGGGTAAATTGTTTGCCATTAGTAATGGCATTTGGTTGCTTGATCTGAAAACAAGCAACAACCAATTTACACAAATTAAGGAAGAGGGTGAATCAGATCGTCAAGCCGAATTACTGAGTAGTTTTGGCCCATATTTATATTTACTCAACAAAGAAAAAAGAAATATTTATCGCTACTACTACAATCAAGATAAACTAAGCGAACCAATTGGCTGGTTAATTGATAAAACTGGAATTAGTTTTGAAAATATAAGTGATCTTATGGTTGATGGAGATCTGTGGCTGGGATTTAAAAATGGGCTTTTGCTTAAATTTAGTAAAGGCAAAACAGTGGACCTGGCAGTACAAGGCCTCAAGCAAACGATTGAAAATCCAATTTTGCTTAGTTCAAGTGAAAAAGCCAAAGTCATTGCAGTTTTGGAAAAGCAAAATAAAAGATTGCTCATTCTGACTAAAGACGGGCAATTGCTTAGTGAAATTAAAAGTAATGAATTGGCTGGCACTAGCGATATAGCTTTGGCTGAAGATGGCAGTAAGGTTTACATTCTTAGTGGATCTGTCATTTATGATGTTAAAATAGACCCAAAATAATGTCGCTCGTTTTTAACCAAAAAGCCCAGTATGAATACACGATCAGCAAAAAATTTATTGCTGGAGTGGTCCTTAGTGGAGCTGAAGTCAAAAGTTTACGTTTGAAGCAAGCCAGTTTAAATGGTAGCTATATCAAAGAAATTAATCGTGAACTTTTTTTGATCAATTCGCAAATCAACCCTTATTCCTTTGCCAAACCAGAAAATTATGATCCAAAAAGATCTCGCAAATTATTATTAAAAAAGAATGAGTTAACTGCTTTGATTGAAGCTAGTCAACAAAAAGGTTTTGCCATCATTCCTCTGGCTTTTTTTCTAAGCCATAATCGCATCAAATTGGAGCTCGCTCTTGCTAAAGGCAAAAAGGAATATGAAAAGAGGGAAAGCATAAAAAAAAGAGACCTAAAAAGAGAATTGGCAGCTAACAACAAAAAATCAAGAATTAGCATCTAAAATAAAAATCCCCTTGTCCTTAACATTAAATTGGGCTTTAATTAACTAAGATTATAATAAGCGAAATAGTTCGCCACATTACAAATCAAGAAAGGAATGGAGACATTCTCTATCAATAATATGCCCAAAAAAATTTTCTGGCCGATTACCTTAGTAGTGATGGGACTTATTTTCATGGCTTCAAATCTCGGTTATTTACCTCAAGCTTTTTGGAATCTCTGGCCATTAATTTTAGTGGTGGTGGGACTAGGTGGTTTGATTACTGCTGACAGAGAAGAATGGCTAGTTGAAACCAAAAAACCCCAAAGAAAAGCTCCCGCCAAAAAGAAAAGAGCTGCTAAAAAGTGATTCTATGAGCCAGTTTTTCCAAATCGCAATTGATGGTCCCGTGGCAGCTGGCAAAGGCACCGTCTCTCGCCTACTTGCTCAAAAACTTGGTTTTCTGTACGTTGATACTGGAGCGATGTATCGAGCCACTGCTTTGCTTGCCTTACGAGAAAAAATAGATTTAAATGACGAAGAAACAGTCATAGCCTTGCTTAAAAAAAGCAAGCTTGAGATGAGAAATCCCATAGCACCAAAGGAAATAGATGGTCGACTCACCACAGTCATTTTGGATGGTGAAGATGTCTCTTGGAAAATTCGTACACAAAAATGCGGCGAAGGAGCTTCTAAAGTTGCGGTTTTGGCCAAATTGAGAAAAGTTTTAGTTCAGAAACAGCAACAAATCGCCGCGAGTCAAAACGTTGTGATGGAAGGCAGAGACATTACTTTTCGAGTGCTACCTGAAGCTAATTTGAAGATTTTTTTGACAGCTAGTATTCAGGCTAGAGCAGAAAGAAGACACACCCAATATCTGACTAAGGGAGTTAATATCACCATAGAAGAAGTTATCAAAGAAATTGAGGCCAGAGATCATAGAGACATGGCTAGAAAAACCGATCCACTGCAAATAGTGGCAGATGCTTTGGTAATTGACACTAGCAACTTAGAGATTGAAGCAGTGGTTGAATTAATTGCGAATAAAGTTGCACAAATTCAAAATCAAAAATGAACAAAACCTACCAGCAAGACCCCAAACTAATCAAAGACGTGGCGCAAAATACTGAACGCATCGAAAAAGAATACTTAGCCAAACAAGCCAAAAAAAGACAAAAAAAAGTAGAAAAAGAGGAACTTAGCCAGAGATGGGTGGCTCCGCTACTACTGCTTCTAACTATTTTACTTGGCTTTTTGATCTCAATTATTTTTAACAAATAAAATTTCATTAAAGAATCTGTTCCCGATTTGTTGTCGTTGAAGGTAAATCTTTGAAAGATTCGTTTAAGCAAGCTTTTTGAGGTTGGGTACCTTTGACAAATAACTCTTCAGTGATTTGAGGACAAGCACTACATGGTAGCGTTCCAGTTGTGGCACAAATTTTGACTTTAATCAGATTGTCTGGAATTAAAAAGTGATGAGGTTGGTGATCGTCCAAAAGTAAAAGCATAATTTTGTTCCAAATAGGTGATGCTCCAGTAATCCCTGAGGCTACGTAACTCATCGGCGTATTATCATTGTTACCCACCCACGTAGCAACTAAACGGTCAGTAGTGTAGCCTATCGTCCAGTTATCTTTCATACTATTAGTGGTTCCCGTTTTAACTGCTACTTGCTGATTGGGAATGTTGAGAACAGAAAATAAACCAAAGGCAGCTGAACGAGCCTGATTATCAGATAAAATATTGGTAATTAGATAAGCAGATTTGGGACTTAGATGCAGATCGTTGTAACAATTTTCACCATCAATGGCACAATTATTGCGATAAATGGCTTCACCTTTGTAATTACTAATTTCCAAGAATGGATTAAGTGGCACTGGATAACCAAGATTAGCAAAACTACTGTAAAGCTGAGCCATATCTGTCATTAATACTTCTCCTGAACCTAAAGTCAGAGATAAACCAAAGCGACTACGATCTTGCCAGGTACTGATTCCCAAAACCTCAGCTTTATCAATCAAATTGCTCACTCCGAGCTCAGCTAGCAACTTGACTGCGGGAATATTATAAGAAGAAGCTAAAGCTTGACGCAAAGTTACTTTGCCATGAAAACGACCATCATAATTTTTGGGGGCATAAGGCTTACTACCAGGAGTTTGATAAACTATAGGAGCATCCTCAATGATTGAGGCGGCAGTTTTACCCTGTTCAAAAGCAAGAGCATAAGTTAAAGGCTTAATTGAAGAACCTGGTTGACGAGGTCTAATGGTAACATTAACTTGACCGTCATGAGCAAAATCAAAATAATCAGCTCCTCCCACCATTGCCAAAATTTCTCCAGTTTTGGGATTGGTAACTAGAGCTGCTCCATTACTGATGTGAAAAACACCTAATTTGGCCACTTCGTCACTAACAATTGTTTGTGCTTGGTCCTGCAACCCCAAATCCAAAGTGGTACGTACTTCCAAACCACCCTTAGATAAAATTTCTTCTCCATATTTTTCAGCCAAAATTTTGCGTACATACATGACAAAATGTGGAGCTTTAATATCAATTTTGTTTTGATTAAAAACTAGTCTTTCCTGCTTAGCTTGATCAGCCTGCAATTGGCTGATGTAGCCATCTTCTACCATGCGGCGTAATACTTCCGACTGTCTTGCATAAGCCAGTTCTGGATTAGCCCCAAAAGGAGTGTAAGTGGAGGGTGCCTGAGGCAAACCAGCCAGAAGCGCAGCTTGAGCTAAAGTTAAATCTTTGGCTGACGTATTAAAATATCGCCAAGAAGCTTCTTCAATTCCATAGGTTGAACCTCCATAAGCAACAGTATTAAGGTACATCTCCAAAATTTGATCTTTACTGTAAATTCGCTCCACAAGTAGAGCCAATAATAATTCTCGCACTTTTCTGCGATAAGTTTTCTCATTACCTAGCAAACGATTTTTGACCAACTGTTGAGTAATAGTTGAACCACCTTGCATGGTTTCTCCAGAGAAATTTTTGAACAAAGCTCTAAAAATACCTTTTAGTGAAAAACCAAAATGTTGATAAAATTGCTGATCCTCAATGGCGATTGTGGCATCTTTGAGATATTGAGAAACCACTGGCAACGCCACTAAAGTGCGATTTTCATCTTCATAAATACGATAAAGTAAGTTGCCGTTTCTATCCAAAATTCTAGTTGTTAGGTTCTGAGCTTTATTGGAAAGATCGTTTGGAGACGGTAAATCGCGAATAGCTACATCATAGGTAAAATATGAAAAACCCAAAAACAAAATTGTTAACAACAATGAGGATAAATAAGATAAACGCGAGGAGTTTTTCCTAGGTCGACCCACTTTCCTACTTAAATGAAAAAATTTGAGAAAAGCATGTCGGAAATTTTGCCACTTTTCAAGTATTTTTTTGTTTTTTCTGTGCAAATTTTCTTTAGCAAAAACAAAAAAACGCTGCCACTTTACATAAAATGGCAATTTTTTTCTACCACGCCCTTTTTTTAATTTTAAAAATTTTAAAAAGTAAATATATTGATAATTCAATTTTTTTATTGATTTATCTATTTTTTTATTTAACTTTGCAAAATATTTAAAGCCAGCTCTTTTAATTTTAATTGACCAAGCTAATTTGGGGCGACCACGCTTGAATGCAACCGCACTGTTGACAATTTCTTGCTCCAAAGAAATATTTTTTTTAGCTTTTATTTTATTTTTTTTAAGTTTGTGGTATTTTTTTCTAGGAGCCATCCTGGCGATATTTTAGCACGAAAAAATCAACATAAAGCATTAAATTAACGCTTTGAATTAAAAATTAAATTGGGCAAGCACCACTGTCACATTTGAGGTGATCTAAACTAATATCCTCTGTTAATTCAGTCTCATCATCACTGATTTCATTAATCACCTGCATAAATTGACCAATGGTGACTGCTTCTTCCGGTTGATATTCGTAAGCGGTGACATCAATTTTGGGCATCACACTACAAGTTTTAATCAAAGGTTGGTATTTGCGAATCATACTGGAAAATTTGCGATAAGAAACTTTCTCAGGATCATATTTCAAAGTGTAAGAAACCTGATTGCCTTTGTCCTCTGCCAAAGGTTTACCAGCTTCATCAACTCCCACAATCCAATATTTCTCAATCAACATCAACCATTTATATTGCTCTTCCGGAGTGGCCTCACTAGCCGTCACTAACTTATCATTCATACCCAAACTACAAATTTCTGGCTGGGTAGGAAAGCCAATCACTGTCGTACCTTGATAACTCTTTAATTCTTTGTTGGGATAGCCCATTTTTTGATATTTCTTGACCAAGGGATCGTCACTGCTAAATTGAACCCAACGAATATATTCGCGCATGGCTGGTAAATGAGCCCCTTCCGATAAGCTAAAAAGCTTGGAAGTGGTCCCAGCTGGTTTAATCGTGGTGTTAGTGTGAGGAATAGCTACACCGATTTTTTTGGCATAACTAATCGATTCGTCTTGAACAGCACGTTTAAAACGAGCAATAGTCATCCAAAAGTCATGAGCTTTTTCTTCATCAATTAAATCACGAAAACCCAAACCAAAAGCATTCCAAGCGTACTCATGGATTCCAGTCATGCCAACACCAATGCGGTTGGTTCTTTTGACTTCACGAGAATACAAACTATCCATGAAAGTATTAACACGCATCAAAGCGCGAGTAGCCACACGAAAAGCCTCTTCAGCAGCATCAACATCAGGTGCATGGTAAGGCACTACATCAGCAATTACACAATAACCACCCAACATATTGAGAGTAATTTCTCCACAAGGATTGGGAATTTGAGTGTAATATTTAGCTCCCGCATGACGAGCCACTTCAGCTAACATCTTGACAGTCTTTTTCATTGGTGCAAACTTCTTGCTGTGAGCATAGGCTCCATCTAAATAACCATCAAAGCCATCGTCATTTTGCACTAACTTGTGTTGATTAACAAAACCAGGCTCACCAGTTTTATCAAAGTAAGAGGCACGCATGACAGCATCCAAAACTTTAATTGAGTGTTGGCTGCGCTGTTTCCAAAACTTCTCATCAACCGCCACACTATTATTAGCTGACCAAAGAAAACCACCTTTCTTGATACTGATGAAATCAAAAATATCTGGATCTGTCCATGTTTTAACCGCAATGCGAGCGGCACGACGCGCACCCCCAACCAGCACACATTCCGATAAGTAGTGATCGGCATAAAGAGCTTGTTTCCATGGCTTCATACCTGAACCTTTGATCGTAGCCAACTTTTGAATGGCTTTGATTAAGGGGCGCGGACCAGAAGCTGGACGTCCCTGCATCCCATTAATCGGTGAACCTTTTGGTCTAACCTTGCTAAAATCCAAAATCAAAGTGTCATCTTTGTACTTACGTTCATAGGCCATTTCTTCAATCTTTTCGACTGCTTGAGCCCAACCTTCTCTGGTGTCGGGAATTTCAAACCAGTGGGCATTATTGTATTTGTGACGGGCTTCGCGGGTGCTTTCATCATCTCCCCACACAAAATCACCGTGAGTCTCACTAAGCACACAGCGCACGATTGGCATGTAATCCCAATCTACGACCATCAAAGCGTCATCATAAGCTCGACCCACACCAGAACCATTAAGCAACAAATAAAAAAGCAGGAATGACGAAGAAGCTGTGCTACAGTTGGTAAAAACTTCCATGTTGCGAGTGGGTTGAGACTCATCGCCGTGCTGGAGATGACGGCCACTCATTAGTAATGAGGCGTTGGCAATGTGTTTGCGCAAAATCTCGTATTCTGTTTTTTGATCTGCTGCAAATTTCTTGGGTAGTAACATCGAATTACCCAAAGCCACCCGGTGAGCTACATCGGCCCAAGTTTCTAATTCGCCATTAGACTTGGTACGTAAAATTGTGCGCTTGGCCACTGCTTCACCCAAACCCTTGGATAATTTACGATCCATAAATTTCATTTTTTTCTTGGGTAGCTGAGTTTTAGCGGACGACATTTTGATCTCCTTCATAACTTTTAACGTGAGCTTCAGTTCTTTAACATGAGACAAGTTTGAAGAAAATTGCTTACTTATCCAAGTCGACAATCTTTTTCAAGCTATAGCTGTCTCATGTTAAAAAACTTAAACTAATTTACTTTTTAATATTTCAATTAACTCTGTTCTTTGAGCTTCTTAATCTCTTCTTCAAAATCTGCCAACTCACCAAAATCGCGGTAAACACTAGCAAAGAGTAAATAAGATAAAGGATCAAGTTTTTTGAGACGATTGAGCACTAAATTACCAATTTCCCAACTTTTGACCTCAAAAACCTCTCTTTGTCTTAACTTGGTCTCCACCGCTTCGATCAGGAGCTCAATTTGCAGCATGCTGACCGGGCGCTTCCAAGTGGATTTAATCAATCCACGTTTAATTTTCTCTCGGTCAAAATTCTCTTGAGAGCCATCCTTCTTGATTACTTTTAAATCTACTCCCTCAACCCTCTCATAGGTAGTAAAACGCTTCTTGCAACCTTCACAAATGCGTCGTCGCCTCACACTATCTCCATTTTCTGTTTCTCTTGAATCAATAACGGCTGTTTCACTACCTTTACAAAATGGACATTGCATGTGTTTTTCCTAATAGGTCTTAAGCGCTACCCATTGTAGTTAATCATTAATCTAAGCACAAAATCTTGTGGTTTAAATTAAGAGGACTAAAAGAATCTCATGAAGAGGGGTTGCTTGTCAACTATAACAAATTAGATCAATTGCCAAATAGTTTATTTAAGCAGGCTACGAACTTTTTCTGCCAAGACAGAATTTTCCAAAAATAACGATTCCAAAAGCACTTTTTCTTCATTACTGAATTGATCTCGATATTTAACAAAAAAATCGAGTTGTTGGTCAAAATTCTCGAGAACGAAGAAGGCTAAGACTTGATATTCAGTTTTTTTATTAAGAGTAGTTTTTTCGAATAAAAAAATAATTTCAGATAAAGCCTGGCTCATATATTTAAGCGCTTTATTGAGCGTGACAAAAGCCAAATCACGATCACCTTTTTCCAAAAGCTTCTGACTATAAAAAAGGCGGCGATTACTATAAGCCACCAGTAAGTATGGTCTCTTCTCTGCACTAGCCAATTCAAGACGTAAGCGATCAATGGTCATTAATAGAGGATATAAGGAATGATCTGGTAAAATTTCTCTGGCAACATAGAACTTTCCAGAAACCAAAGTGGTGGTATTTTTGACTTGATTCTGGTTAGCTGACTGCAGCGAAACAAATAAAATAAAAACAGCAATTGCGATTGCTGATAACACAAATAGATAGTTACTTTTCTTCATCTTCATAAAATGTGACAAAATCAAAAATTTAGCAAAAGCACCATCCCCCAGATGGCTTGAATTAAAATGAGCAAATAGGCATTTTGCCTCTTATGAAAAATAAGGGCTTGGCCACTAGCAAAAATAAAAAGCAACAAGACTTGATAAATAACTTGATTAAGTGCAAAACGGGTAAAAATATTTGGCAGATGAAAAAGTAAAAACACCAAAGCGACTAAATTAATTTTTTGGAGCAGTGACCAGCCGTAAAACTTTTGTTCCACCACAACCATCACAAAACTATAGAAAAATAAGGTCTCAAAAAAACCAGTCAGAAGTGCCAAGAGCATTTCCCACCAAAACCAATCAGCAAAATAATAAGGCATCACGCTAACTGCCCCACCACGACTAATCGCTCCCAAGATAGCTCCAGTAAAACCAAAAAGACCTCCGATGGCTAAACCTAACAATAGGCCAGGCTTGAGCTTGGCAAATGAAAAACTAGCAAAAATTTCTCTCGTGTTGGAAATAGAAACATACAACAAAACCGGTAGAGCAAAAAACACCAACTTACCAATACTCTCATCAAACCAAACTGGAAAATGAAAAATAATCCGGTAGAAAAACCACAAACAAAAAGTTAACAACAAAATGGGCAAAAAAGCCTCGTGGTTATTATTTCTAATGCTGGTTGACTTAGTTTTTCTTGATGGCATCCAAAACTATTTGTAGGGTTTTTTCTTTATTATGTGAAAAAGTATCAATGACTAAATCGTAAAGCTCTGTTCGCCAAAAATCAATTGGTTCTGATCTGGGTATTTTGCCAGTTTCAACTACCCATTCTTGCCACTCTTTGGCATAAACCCGTTGCCATTTCTGTAAATTATTCTGGTAGCGTTCGTGGATACTTTTTTTGGCTTCCAGAACATCTACTCCATCACGATTAATAATTCGATCAATTCTGACTGCATCATCGCTACAAATCATCAAAACCTTGAGTGTATTGGGGACATTTTGAGCCATAAAACCAGACAACCAAGATTCAATAATCCATTTTTCAGAAGTGGAAACTTTTTCCCTCATCCCATAATCAACTTGACGATCAAAATCATCATCATAAACAGTGGCACTATGATGAACCGATAAGCTCGGATTGAATAAACCTTTTTCGATGGCATAACTCCTCATAAATTCTCCACCAGAAAAAGCCACCCAACCAGATGGTTTAAGTTCTTCTCTGAGTAAATTTAGCAAAGTGGTCGAACCGCAACCAGGTAAACCAGAAATGGTAATATTCTTGTAATTTGCGGGTGTGCTTGTTGGCATAGTTAATTATTCTTTGTTACTTTCTAATTGGTTGATCACTGCTTGCATTGCATCAACCATCATTTCTATTTTATTTACAGCTTGAGGAAAATCGAGAAATTGTTGACAATCGGAGAAATAATGAAAGATGCGGTTGCGACAACTAAGCCAAGTCTCCCAAAGTTGACGGGCCAACTCTTTGCCAAATCTCATTTCAACATTGTCAAACAACCAATCTTCATCTCGTTGATAAGCGCGAACGTCTGGATTGAGAGCTCGACCGATACGAAAACGACGCCCTTCATAAGTTTCTTTATTAATTAGTTGCAAATCATAAAAAATCTTCTTGAGAAAACCTTCGTAGGCTTTAGCCATTGGAAAAACTATAAAAGAATAATCTTTGATAGAAGATAGCTCTTTTTCTTTGGCCAATAATGAAAAACTAACTGTGACCAACTCTTGTTGGCATTGATCTAGATATTGATACCAAGCAGTTTTCTGAAATTCCATGAAATGATTATAGCAGAAAGTCTCTTCGCGAAGAAATGTAGTAAAATGGAGAGATACCACAATTTATAATGACTATGAATCCTTTCCACCTGGCTGAGAGAAAAAAAGCTAAATTGAAAAAAAGAGCAAATTATTCATTAAGTAATTTCTTTGCGAGGCTAAAAACTAATCGTTCCATGCAGTTTGGATTAGCCCTAATTGGCTTATTCTTCCTGATTGTCTTGATCTATCTATATAAACAGTTGCCTTCACCAAGCAATCTAACCTCAAGTGAAAATTTTCCAGTTAGTACTCAAGTCTTTGATCGCAATGGTCAACTCCTCTATGAGATTTATGGCAATGAAAACCGCATCCCAGTCAAAATTAATGACTTACCAGAATATGTGCTTAAAGCAACGGTAGCGATTGAAGATAAAAATTTTTATTCTCATCATGGCCTAGACTTGACTGGTTTGCTCAGGGCTGGTTTGAATAATTTTCGAGGCGGCAACCTACAGGGTGGTTCCACTATCACTCAGCAATTAGTCAAAAACGCCTTACTTAGTAACGAAAAAACTCTACAACGCAAAATCAAAGAAGCAGTGTTGGCGTTAATGACAGAAATTATTTATAGCAAAGATGAAATCTTAGAAATGTATCTTAATTACATTTCTTATGGCGGCACCGCAGTCGGAATTGAAGCAGCGGCCAACAAATACTTTGATAAGTCTGCCAAAGATCTCACCCTTGCTGAGGCTTCATTCCTAGCGGGCTTACCCCAATCACCCACCACCTACTCACCGTTTGGCTCTAATCCAGAAAGGGGTAAAACCAGACAAAAAGAAGTGCTCCGCCGTATGGTGGAAGACAAATATTTGACTCAAGCAGCAGCTCTACAGGCTGAGGAGAAAGTTCTAAGTTTTGCCATTTCGCGAACTGATATCAAAGCTCCCCATTTTGTGTTCTATATCAAAGATTTGCTCTATGCTAAATATGGAGAAAAAATGGTTGAGACTGGTGGACTGCGAGTCAAAACTACCCTAGATCTAACCCTCCAGGAAACTGCTCAAGCTTCTTTATCGGCTGAATTGGACAAATTGGCTAGTTTACGTGTGGGTAACGGAGCAGCACTGGTCACCAAACCTAACACTGGAGAAATTTTGGCCATGATTGGTTCCAAAGATTATTTCAATAGTCAAGCTGATGGCCAAGTCAATGTGGTGCTGGCAGAACGCCAACCAGGTTCTTCAATCAAACCACTAATGTATGCCACTGCTTTTGCGCAAAAAACTCTCAATCCTGGTTCAATGCTGCTAGATATTCCCACCTGTTTCCGAGTGGCCGGACAGAGAGATTACTGTCCCAAAAATTACACTGGTAACTTTTCTGGACCAGTTACTATTCGTCAATCGCTAGGCAACTCTCTTAATATTCCGGCCGTCAAAGCTTTGGCAACAATTGGAGTGGAAAAGTTTATGGACCAAGCCAAAGCTATGGGCATAAATACCTGGACTAATCCAGCTAATTATGGTCTATCCCTTACTTTGGGGGGTGGTGAAGTCAAGATGATTGAATTGGCAGAAGCTTTTGGGGTGTTAGCCAATCAAGGAGTACGCGTGCCACTCACAGGCATTTTGGAAATTAGCAATTACAAAGGTGAAGTTTTAGAAAAATACGATCCTGAAAAAACTAAGCAAGATCTGAGTTATCTGAATGAAAACGAGTTAACTCTGGAGCAAAGTCAGCTCAAAAGGGTGATGTCTCGGGCACCAGCCTATCTAACTAGTCATATTTTACAAGACAATAATGCTCGTTTAAGTGCTTTTGGAGCTAATTCAGAACTAGTGATCAAAAACAAAATTGTCTCTGCCAAAACTGGCACCACTAATGACCTCAAAGATAACTGGACTGTAGGCTATACCCCAGAATATTTAGGCATCGTCTGGGTGGGTAATAATAACAGTAAACCAATGAGTTATCTTGCCTCTGGCATTACTGGAGCAGCCCCAATTTGGCATGACATTATGCAATTTATTTTGCAAAATCAAGAAACTCTTTGGCCAGAAAAACCAGCAGATGTCAAAATGGCCAATGTTTGTTTGACTGGTATGCCAGCTAAATATGGACTCGGCAGCTTGATGGTGAGTGAAGGTGAGAATGAGCAAAGCGTGGCAACTTTCAATAAAGATACTGATCCTGCCGCTAGCTGTAATTCGAAAGGTCAAGAATTATACTGGGAGGAATCGCAACCGAGTTACTCGGGAACTTTCCGCAAAGAATATTGGATTAGGGCAAGCACTGGCTTGCCACCCAAAGAAGGCGAACAAGCTGATGATTTACGTTTAGAGGAGCATAGTTTCTATTATGATCCGCTCACCAAACTTTATTGTGGTGATTGCGTCAGACCAGTTGATGAACAAAATAAAGTTATTTATGAACAACAAATCATCAATCTTCTTTAGTCTTTTTTTGTTTTTGTTACTAATTTTAGTGATATTGCTTTCAATTAATATTTTCTATGATGCCCCACTGTCATCTTCGATCAACAGCAATAGTCGTTTGCGTTATCTCAAAGAATTAATTATTCCCAAAAAAGACCATAAGGTGGTCTACGGGTTCTTACCTTATTGGAATCTGGATCAATTTTCATTAGAAAAAGAGCTAACTCATCTTTCTTTCTTTGGACTTAATATTGCTGCTGATGGCAAGATTACCACCAAAGACGCAACCGGCAATCTTGATCCTGGTTATCAAGCTATTAACAGCGACCAATTCTTGGAATTAGCAACAAGAATGAAAGCTCAAAATGGCCAAGTGGAGCTAGTCCTTAAACAATTTAATGCCAACGACATTAGTGCTTTTATTAATAATGAGAAAGCTCACCTTAATTTCCTCAATAGTCTAGATTCAATCCTGCTTGCTTATCCTATTTCTGGGATTAACATCGACATTGAATATGCGGGCGAAAATAGCCAAGCCTTGAGAGAAAATTTCGTCAAGTTTATGCGCAAGCTTAATTGGTATTTAGATACCAAATACAAAAATATTGAGTTAAGCGTCGATGTCTATGCCAGCGCCGCCAGTAATACCCAGAGCATTTGGGACATTAAAGCAATTAGCCAATACGTTGATTATATCGTGGTGATGGCTTATGACTTCCACCAGCGAGGCAGCAATCAAGCAGGACCAGTGGCACCCCTCTTTAGTGAAGATGGTAAATGGAATAAAGACATCAATCAACATTTAAAAACTTTTCTCGAACAAGCACCACGCCAAAAAATCTTACTTGGCATACCTTTTTATGGTTACGGTTGGCAAACTGATAGCAACAACCCCAAAGCCAATACTTATGAGGACACCGGCTTTACAGTCAGTTACAAAAAAGCCAAAGAATTATTGGCTCTGAGCGAGAATCCTCAGAGTCCCACTGACTTCTTCAAGGGGGCAAGCAAAATCAAGAAAGCGTGGGACAATGACGCTCTATCACCTTACATCACCTATCAACAAGATGGCGAGCTTTACACCATTTATTACGAAGATGCTCAATCAATTGCCTATAAATTGGAATACGCCAGACAACTAGATTTAGCTGGAATCGCTATTTGGGCATTAGGCTACGAAGACAAGGAACGAGAGCTCTGGCAAACTATTGCTGATGGGATTTAAGGTTTCTTCCAATAATAAACTAGTCACTTACCAAATTTCATAAGTAACCGATACTACTTTGCTTAGCTCAATTTGATCAGGAGCTGCCGCTAGAAAATCCACCATTGGCGATTGACTCTCACCAGACTGCTCTGAAGAAATTGTGCCAGAGACCTCATTGAGGTCATCGGTGATGGTGACAATGCGTCCCACTCGCTTACCAGCGGCCTGAGCAATTTTCTTGGCTTGCTCACGAGCATCTTTCAGAGCCATGCGACGAGCTTCTTGAGTCACATCGGCTTGTTCAGCTGGCAAGAAACTAACATTAGTAATAGTAATTGCTCCTTGAGTGTAGAGAGTTTTGATCAGATCAGAAGTTTTGGCTGGTTCGTAATTAGTCAACTTAAAAACATTGACCACCTGATAAAGTTTGTCACCGCCAACCACCGTAGGGGTAATCTGGTAAAAAGCTCTTTGGACATCTGGGTTGCTGATGATTTTTTTGCTCTCATCAATCAACAACTTAGTGCTGTTTTCCCCCTGATTAACTGCCACCACCGGATCAACACTGGAATCAACTCTGGTCACAGTCATTTCCACTTTGGCTGGAGCAACAGACAACTTACCTCGACCAATCACTGTGATGACTGCTGGTTTGAAAAAGAGTGGCTTGAGTAATAAGAAAGCGGCAAGAACTAAGACCGTTAGCAGAATTGGTTTTTTGTAACGAGTCAAAAACTCGCCAAGTGATCCACTAACAGAACTAAAAGAAGTAATTTTGGTCATAGAGTAAGTGTAACTTAAATCTGCTTTCAACAAAAGTGGAAAAAAATTGCTATACTAAATTTATGTCAGATTCCATGTCAGAAAATATTGGCCTTTTTCAGAAAATTTTTGCCAACCAGAAAATAGCTAACTTAATCGGTTTGTTGGATCGATTTTTCATCAAATTGCCACATTTACCAAAAAAGTTGCGACTCTTGATTAATAAAATTGTTCCCTTTCTGGTGTTAATTTTTGGAGTTTTGGGTCTTTTGGCTAGTTTGATTTCTGGATTATTTTTGTTATTAGCAGCAATTGCTCTTGATTGGGCTAGCTTCTTTGAATTGGTCTTTAGTTTTGGCTTAGTTCTACTGGACACCTTGTTGCTACTGAAAGCTTTTAAACCACTGCGTCGGGGTGATGCGGTTGGTTGGATCTATCTATTCTGGGCACAAATTCTTGAGTTAGTTAATTTCGTGATGCGAGTAATTAATGATGATATTAATATTTGGCTTGGCAGTCTGATTATCGTTTTGGTTTTTTATCTGCTATTTGAAATCGGCCAATTTTATGTTTATAAGAAGCAAATAACTGCTTCAAGTCAAAAATAAATTCTCAATCATTGTTCAGTTGTAGGTTGGACAAATTCATATTGAGATTCGTTGGCAAAATATAAGATCTCTTTTCCATTACTAATAGAATTATAAAAACCAACATAAGTGGAAGATCCATCATCAAAATTTAAACTTCCTGCTTGAGCTGAAGCCGGATAGAAAACACCTTCAACCCATTCTCCAGTTCCTGGAATAACCATTGCTACGTGGCTATTTGTACTAGCGACGGTAGGAATTCCTCTTTCAGCAAACTTTCTTGCTTCTTCGGCTGTAACTGAGAACCAACCAGCTTCATTAGCAATTGGCCCTTGTAGCCAACTATGTATATAGTCAGCATCTCTTTCATTTTCATCTACCCAATGTGGAATCGGCACTCCTAATGCTTGAGTAACATCTGAAACATAAATATTACAATAAGTTTCAGAAGACTTACGACGATAACGCACATTATTCTCAACATCAAAAAAATAAATCGTGTTTAAATAACTATCAACATCACGAATAGTTGTGAAATTTGGAAAAATACTGCTATTGATTGGTTTCCAACCATCTCTAGCAATAAAAGAATAAGAACCATTTTTATTAAGTCTATAAGCTGCAAAGCCATAATCTACTGGCATAGCAGTATTTAAAGAAATATGCTTAATTTCATTTTTGCCTGACTTGGTTGAAACTAATGGAGTTGGTGTCGTCGGCTGTTGAGTTGGTGGCTTGGGGGTTGGAGATGATGTTGGAGAAGGAGTTGCAGTTACTTGAGTTGAAGCAGGCAAAGCAACCAGCTTATCATCAGTCTGTTCAACAATGGCTGTTGGAGCAACTTCTATTTGTTCTGGAGCAGCAAAAACAGGTATTTGTGAATAAATAACTGAACCAATCAAAGTAAATCCAAGTACTGCTCCTAAAATTCGCCAGAGAGATTGAGTTTGGTTTTTATTCATAGTTGGAGTTGGAGAAAGCGAAGGCGTTGGCGACAAAATAGGAGTGGGCGTAATTGATGGAGTGACAGAAGGAAGCACTGGAGAAATGCTTACTTCTGCCTCTGGTTCTAGAGAATTAGTTTGATTGGTTAAGGGTTTAACTGCTAGTGGAGTTAGAAGTAAGCGTTGCTTGACAGTAGCCACTAAATCACGCAGGAAAATACGAGCAGAACCCAATTGATCGGCAACAAAGGTATTTTCAAGCTTGAGTAGACTACCTTTGAGAACTGTTCGGGAAAATTTACTGTCTGCTCCAAGATCAAAAGCGGCAAAAGATTGTAAACCTTCAATGTTTTTGGCTTTGTTGCCAAATAGCAAATCACCTACTTCATCAATTTCCGCTGCGCTTAGTGGTTTGTAAATTACCTTACCACCAAAACCCAAGAAAGTATCAACTTTAACTGCCATTTGTTTAGTTCGTAGCATTTCTTCTGCCAAGACAGTGGCGCGATAAACAGCATCGATGGCACGATCAGCGTCGGTGGTGGTTTTTCTCATCATTGCTTCACGAGTAGAAATTAAAGCGTCAAGGTAAAGTTGAACTAATTGATTCTGATAACCATGATGGTTAATTACTTGGTTTCTCAGGTCGTTTAATTTTTTGAGTGCAGCTTGGGTTTTAGCTGTACCTTGCTTGGTTTGAGTGCCAAGTGCTTCCGCTTCTTGCCAAAGCTGATCTACCTCTTGAAGAGCATAAATGGCTTTACTGATTTCAGCATTACAATCGGAACAAAGAGAAACAAAAGAAGAAGTTTTTTTAGCAAGCACTACGTCCCCAACATCTTTACCTGGAACATTTCTCGCCGGTGTCAGATTATTCCAATCAATTAGCTCCTTACTAAAAATAGCTACCTCGTTATAGTTAGTTACACCACCTTCATCATTTAGATCATCTTGTAATTCTCTGACCACACCAGTGGCTTCATAATTTTTAGTCCAAATAAGGTCTTCAATTGCTTGAAGAACTACAGCATCGACAATTGTAAAAGTTTTGCCTTCAACAGAAGCAGAATTGTTTTCATCTAAACTCCCAACATCTCCTGGAAAAGCAATTGCTGAAGATCCATATTTTTCTAATTCAAGTACATAACTACTGCGATTTGCACTATCGTAACCAGTACCAACTAATCTAAATTTTTCCGAAGTTGGATCAACTATGGCAGCAGATAAACTATGGTATTCTGTTGGAACGCCTATTGCTGGCTTCGTTAATTTGAACTTGTAATTACTTTGTAAACGTTCGTCACTAACTGATAAATAATTATGACCAATTTGAGCATTTAACAAATAATTACTTATCCAAGTAATATTTTCCTTGCGATTAAAAAATTCCGGATCGCTAAGTAAAACTTCATAGATTTTTGCAACTAGCGCCTCATTTGATTTTTCTATCAGTTGTTTGTTAAATTCTTCATTAGTAAAAATTGAAGGGTCTGGTTGAATGGATTTTATTCTTTCACTACTTTCTACAATTGGTAAAATGATTTGCTTATAAATTTGCTCTGCTTGTGACCTCAATTTGATTTCTCTAGCTTTGATGGCTGCAGCATTCTCCCTCCTGGTTTGAGTTTTATTTTGTACGTGTGAAATAGCTTCCTCAACAATAGTTGATGGAATATTTGGTAGACCCAGTTCTTGAACTATCTTCTCTATTGTATGGATAGCTAAGAGGTTGTCTGGGCCTGGATCATAAGAATCACTATAAAATTCATTATGAGCATTTTGATACTCAATGATACCTAAACCAGGATTAATTGTGTAATATTGCATGCTGTTCTTGTCCTTTAAGCTGCTGACCAAAATTTCAAAAACACCATCTTTTTGGGAAAATTCAGTTTTATAATCACTTGCTTGCCAAATAAAAGGAAGCAGTGATTGAATCTGATCTGAAGTAATATTAATAAATGGATTAGTTTTAAAAGAAATTGCCCCAACACCTGATTCGCGAATGGTTTTATCTAAAGAGTAAGTTACAGATTGGCTATCAACAATAAGATCTTCTTCCAATAATTTTTTAATGTATTCAAGGTGCTGCGCTGAAATCACTGGTCTATTAGATTCACTTGTGAAGCGTTGACTACTCTCAAAAAATTTATTTAGGTTGGTAATAGCTGATTCTATAGCTGCCTGTCTAACTTCTTCTGTCAAACCATTAGCTGACAAATTATTAGTAAATTGTTTTTTCCATTCTTCATAAAAATTGTCTGTTGCCACATAATGACCCATAGATAAATCTACCTGCATTTCAACAAAAATTTGTGAAGTTAAGTCTGATAAATAGTTTTTAGCTGCCACCGGCAAAATATTATTTTTAATATCAAAATCATAATTAGCAAATTCTGGAGAATCACCGATCTCGTTTAATAAAGCCTGATAAATTTGCTGACCAACTTCACTTTGTTGGTTAGTGGTTAAATAATAAATTAAATCTTGATCTGCAAACAAAAGTTGTTTGATAGCTTGGTAGGGATCTGCAGCAACGACGCTTTTTTTGTCGTAATATTCCATAACAGCCAAATTAAATGGTCTGAGTTCTTGACTATCTTCTCCAAAGAAAATTGCAAATGGCCTAAACCATAAACTCGCTCTTATTGTCTGCTTAAAAAATTGTTCAAATTTGGAAGTTGTATAAGTTCGATTGTAGGCAATACCAATGACAAAATTACGCAATTGAAATTTCAAATAACTAAGAGTCCTACTTATTAGTGATGAAGGGCTAACTTCTAAATTTTCTGTTTCTGAAATTTTCGATCTAACTGTTTGAGATGAAACGTCCACACCTTCTCTTTGCAAAACTTCTAATGTTTTTAGCAATCTATTTAAGGATCTTAAAGCTTCTTCTTGCTCTAATTTATTTTTAACTAAAACTGCTTCAGTATATTCAGTTTCAGCCAATAATTGATCTTGCAAAGGTTGATTGGCAAACAAGTGATTTTGCAAATAAGCATTAGTTTGTCTAGCCAAATCAATCGCTGCTTGATTGTCGCCAGCGGCAATTAAAGCTTCAATGCGACGCAAAGAACTTTCAACTAACTTGGCAACTACTGAACAATCAGAACAACCATTAGGATTCATGCTTATTAATTGTTGTTCTACAGAAGCTTGACTCTTAAAAAGGGCTGGGTCTCCTCCTTTTGCTACATAATCAACAAACTCATAACGTAGTGGTGCAATTTGTTTGAGATATTCTGGAGCAATTAAATATAAAGTGACACTATCAGCAAAATCTTCGATTCCCTTATTTTCGCCAGAACTTTTTGCATAATTAGTTGGGATTGCTTCACTTGAACCAGATCCACCATGAAAATAAGATATAAAACTAGTCTGAAAATTTGCTTCAATTATGTTTCCTTTGCTATCTCTTTCGTATTTTAATAAATGGGCTGTCTCATGAATCAAAGCTGCCACATCAGTTTGATTTGTCAAACCAAGTTTGGTCAATAATTTATCTAAATGACCACCAGTTTGGTAATCAGAAGTAAAATCAATTGAAGCAATCAATCTACCTTCTACCCAAGTGTTACCTGCTAAACCATAAAAAAGTTCACCACCTGGAATGGTTCCTTCCGCTTTTTTAGTCAGTATGATCTCATCAGCTGCAAGATAACGATTAAATGGAGTAATTTTATCAAAAGCCTTTGCAAAGTTATCTAGATCATCCTGCGATGGATTAATTCCGTATTGATAGAAATGATAAGTTGGAGGATTGTTATTAGAATTTTTTGGTGCAATTAGAGAACTACTCTGTACTACAGATGGATTTTGTTTACCATTATTTTCTACCTTATCACTAACTTCAGTTTTAATCACTGGCGCTTCATCATGTACAACAACTTCTGAAGCATTATCACTACGGACAACCAATAATTGATTTAGATCACCCACCATGTCCAAAAAAGCTTCTTCTGAAATAATTTCTACTTCTGGCAAACCTTTAGTGGTTACAGAACTACTTGGATCATATAAATCTCTAGGATCATTGGCTTGGGTGAAAATCAATTTGATTCCAGAATCTGATGCAAAAACTTTCTGCACTCTGACTACATGATTTTCTCCGAAAAATAATAGATCTCCATCATGCAATTCATTAATGTTGGCAATTCTCCATGCATCCCAACCATCAACCGTATACTGCCCATGTATATCAAAGCCTTTGTTCCAAGCTTCTAAAAAGCTTAGGCCGTTTTGCTCATAAGCATTGTCGTCAAAAATACCCTTAACTTGTCTAGCATTTTCAAGTGGCAAAACTGGAAGTGAGAGTTGATCGTCAACTGGATCAAGCACAATATTCATATCAACCAAAGCTACACATTGCAACCATTGGGTTTTCCATTGGCCATTTTCACCAGCGCCAATGCCAAATTTAGCAGTCACCACTTCCAAAGCAGCATTTAGTTCAGCTGATTTAGTTAAAGAGCTTGGAAAAAGAGTTGGATTTTCTCTAAACTTAGCTTCCAGATAATACCTAAAGGTTTGCACGGCGCGGGGATCTGGAGTAGCCGTATTCTCTTCTACAAATGCTGCTGGATAGAGCTTACCACTTGATAAGGCTGGCATCAGTGCAGCAATTTCTTGTCTACCTGCAGGGTCATTTTGCAAATCAATATACTCAAGAATGACATCGCGTAAATAAACTTGACGCTGCAAACCTACATCGCCTAACTGACGAGCCATTTCCATAGTCAAAGTTTCGCTGTAATTTACATCTGCAAAATTAAAAACATTCTGATCAGGAGCCACAACCTCAGGTGGAGCCTGCACAGTTTCTGGTGTCTCCACAATTATCGGCTGCTCTGGCTGCTCCACTTCTTCAATTGGTTCCACCATTTGAACAATGGCAGTTGGCTCTGCGACTGGAGCTTGAGGTGGAGTGGCAGGCTGAATGCGCAAATAAATGGTGGTGATAATCACTATGGTGACTAGAATTGTCAGAATACCTTTTCTAGAACGGATAAAATTAAAGAAACGTTTGAGAGATAATTTTTTCAAGTTAAATTTAGGTAATTGTGGGGGTAGCTTCTGTAATCGCAACCAACGCTTCTTAAAGAAACTTCTGATGGCTAGATAAGAAGCTCCGGCCAAACTCACTAATCCTGCCACAGCAGCAGCTAAGTTTTTGCTGACGAACTGATAGGCTTGATTTAGCAGACTTGGCTGCTTTACACCTGTTGGCTGTTGCGCAGCATTTAATAGCTGCAAATCCTTCTTAGCGTTGGGTTTTGTTTTGAAATCAATGGTAGGAGATTTGCCGTCAATGACATTTTGTAAATCAAAGATCATATTTTTGGCTGGAAAATCAAAGAAGTCTAGAGTCATTTCTGCTTCATCTTTAATCTTATAAATCGAACCAATAGTTGCTCTCGTATGGCCTATCAGAACAGTTAGATCAAAAGATTCTCTAGAAGTATCCTCAGATAATCTCAATAAAATCTGTTCAAATTGACCCAAAGTCGTGGTTAGAGTGGAAAAGCTATTATCACCAGGCATATTAAGAGTAATTGGCATGGAATCTGGATAAGCAAGTGCTCTAATGGCAGAGACGTAAGCGGAGATTTTTTGGTTAATTGCAGGTTCAGTAATAGTTTGACCATTAGAATTTTCTGCGTTACTTAAAAGATTTAGTTCTTTAGTTAGAGAGTTTATCTTTTCTTGATATTCATTTTTGAGGGTAATATTTTTGGCCTTTACATCAACATTAAATACATTATCAAGATAAGAACTGTAGCTTGGATTAAGAACCATTGGAGAATTAATAATTGCTTTAGTGTATGAGCTGGCATCTGCAAAATAATATGCTTGCAGAGTATTAAAATATAATTGTTTATCCAAACCTAAAGCAAGTGCCTCTGCTTCAATTGATTTTTTGGTTTGTTCCAAAGAAGTCTTACCTTGCAAATAAAGTCCAAGATGGTCCTGGGCAATCAGAGTTTTAATGATTGCTATTTTGGTTTTATCAATTCCAGCTTCAGACAAAATTTGCTCTGCAATCTCTGCGGAAAGACGCATGTTATCTGTTGCAGATACTCCAGGTGCATCTTTGGTGAGATCATGGAAAGCAAAAGCAAGTAACATGTATTCTTCTTCAAGAGCAAGTTTTTCTTTGGAAGCTGCATAATCTTGAAATGTCCTCATCACGCGGAAAGTATGATCTTCAACATTGGCGCTCATATTGCGTTTGAAGGTTAAATTTCGCTTGAGAAGCGAGAGTAAATCTTTAGCATAAAGCTTGTCTGGTCCAGATATAAAATCACTCAATAATTCTGGCCAGGTTTTAGAAAATTCAGATGCTAACCAATTATTGATAGCTAACTGATTAAAACCTTGTAAATAGCTAACAACTTGAGCAGCTGGAATATAGAATGACGGATTATTCAATTTTAACTCTGTGGCAAATTGAGAAGCATTTGCCAATTCACTGTCACTTAAATTTGGAACCTCTTCTCCCAAAACATATTCTTTGGGAATATATGACAAAGCTCGATTTGGAAATTTTTTCTTAGCACCAGGATCAATTGAAGTAAAAACTTGATCGTACAGTGTTGAATTGTTTTCCCTACTCAGTTGGTTGTAAATGGCAATACCCACTCCATAATCTTGATCTTGTACTGAGCTACTAATGTTTACGTCAGAAAAACCCAAAATTCTCTTGGGCACTTTCAAGAAAATAGGCTTGGTTCCATTGGCTTTGGCGATTTGCGCGACTTTGGCCAATGAATCTGGACCAGTGTAAAGAATAACAGTGTCTCTGCCAGTCATGTTAATCAAGCCATTCTCTTGAATTAAACGAGCAACCGCTTGACTTGCAGGAACATGCACTAGAATCACTTCTTCATTTTGATCTCCTGGCAAAGCATGAAGTGCTTGTAAAGCAGTGATTTCTTCTGGCGTGGTAATATTAGGAATTGCTGGTCTCATTTCCTTCATTAACTTAGCCATTGCCGTTCTATTAGACTTAGTAATCGAGAAAAGATCTTTAAGTGATAAGTATGGAGTTGATCGATTGGCTAATTTCTCTTTTAATAAATAATCAACTAATTGCTGCAAACGAACTGATCTTGCTGATTGAGTTAATTTAAATTCTTCGAAATATGTTTCTAATTGCTTATAAGTTATCGAATCATGATTCTTAAAATAATCTTGTACAATTGCTTCGTCGGTACTTGGAATAGTTCGCTGGCCAGTAACAACTGACTCTTTTTTACTGGCAATCGCCTGTTTCAATTCTTCTATTCTCGCAGTTAGAGCCGCAGCAGATAAGTCAATTTCTTCATCAAGAACTGATTTGTCATTAAAAAGATTCGCATATTCCTTTTGTAATGGCTTAAGTTGTCGTCTTAATTCAACAAGTTTAACCCTTTGTTCTCGCAAGCTAGTGGCCAAAAGCCCCAGTTTCTTCCAAATTGAAGCTTGAGCAGTTTGAATTTTAAAGCTTTCAAAAAAGTTAATTGCTTCTGAGACTCTACTTAAATTTTTATTAATTTCTGAAAGAGGTAGAGCTCCTATCGCCCCAGTCTTTCCCAAAATAGATAAAATTGGTTTTAAATCAACTAAAAATTGTTGAACTTTTTGCTGATCTTTTCTTTGATCTGCTAACTTCTGCATTTCCACCTGAGCCTGCTGTCTAAAATCATCCACGCTCTTAAACTTAGCACTATCTTGAACGGTAATCACTAAACTAAAGATATCTTTGGTGTCACCTTGAAAGAATACGTAATTAAGATTCGAAGATTCTTCCAACTGATCAATTTCAATGATAAGAGCAGACAAGATATCTAATTGCTTCTGATAGTCAGACAAGTTAGCAACTTCAACCTTCAAACCCAAAGAGCTAAATAATTGAGCCAACTTAGTGAATTTTTTCTGTTGCTCAGCTATCCAGGTATTAGCTTGAGTTTCAGATGTCCAAGAATTGACCAAATCTTGAGTGGCACCGATGGCAAGGGCTTTAGTGACAACATCTGACTTTAAATTAAAATTATCTGCTACTTTTTGTTCTTCAACTGTCTCTTTTGGTTTAGGTTTATTTGTCAATTTTTGATCAGCTTGACCTGAAGTGAGCTGTTTAAATCTTTCCTGAAATCCCACAGGCAACTTCGTGGCATTTTTTTGTAAAAATGCACCAAGAGAAGCAATGGTTTCTTCTAAGTTCTCAGTGATAAAATCAGAACCTTCTTCAAGAACCTTTGATAAGTTCTTTGGGAATCTACCAATCTTTTTATCTCTTACATCTTTAATTAATTTAATAACTGCATCTGCCAAAACTCCTCTTTGGTCAATTTTTTGGTAAGCTTGCTCAAAACTCTCACCACCATTCTTCAACCAAAGATCATATTCAGTCAACATTCTGCCAGACAAATATTTCATAGCGTCAGCAAATCTGCCAATAGCTTGATGAGTGCTAAGATCTGACAAATAATTGGTGCCATCGATCTGATTTTCTAGAGCATGAGCTAGCTCATGAATAATTAGATCGATATTTTGATCGATGACTGCACCACCATAAGCTTCCTGACCAAGATTCACTACTTCAGAAACATTCAGATACATGATTCTTTTTTGTGGAAAGATTGATTGCAACGGGTTTCTTTCATCAAAGTTAAAGGCTCCAGCGAAACTCACACCTTCCACAAGTCTCACCTCATCAATTCCAAAATCCTTATAAAGCAATTTAGCAACTAAATTAGCAATCTCTAAAAATCTCTTTTCTTCAGTATTGCTTGGCGTCACCTCAAATTTTCCTGGATTTTGCATTTGTTCATGACCTTCGGCAATACTTTTGCCAGTAGAAACACGCTCCTCTTTATCTTGTTTGTTGCCTCCAGCTCTAGAAACTAAATCTCTTACTTCTCTCATGAGTGAGGCTGAACCTGAGAAAACCTGCTTCAGTTCTTTTTCAGCTTGAGCTTTATTAATTTCCATTAAATAGTTGAGTCTCCTCAGGAAAAGACTAATTTCTTCTACTGACTGGCGATCTTTAACATTTAACAATTTAACTAGTTTAACAATGCTCTCGTCATCTATAGTCATAATTTGAGCTAGTTCTTTTATATCCACTTGATCGAGTTGCCCTTTATTAATCAGTTCTGCTACTTTTTTGATCACTTTAATATTGGGGTGTTTGGCGGGATTAAATTGATCAGCATAGTTGCCCACATTTTCTAAACTATCTTCTGCAAAACCATAGAAGGTAAAACTATTTGAATCGTTTAAGCGTTTGAAAGCCAAAGATTTGGCAAAAGAAATAGCAACATACTTTTGAATCTCTTTGAGATAAAAATCCTCATTGGCAAAAGATTTACGATCACGATTTAAGGGTAATGGAATTTGAATAATTAGACCTAGTTCTTTGAAATGTCTGAGGTGTTCTTTTGGAATTAAAGCGAAATATGACTTGGATAATTCTTCATCGGTCATTGTTGCTGGATCTTTGTATTCAGCTACTCTCAAACCAATGCGATCAACCACCTGCAACGGCATGTCAGTTGCTGTGTATGTTCTAACTGTACCAGTAATGAATTCATCTTCTCCTGGTTTAGGATCGCGTTTTTTCACTTTCATTGCTGTCTCAGTCAAAATTTCTAGATTATCTATCTGAATTTGCTCTATTTCTGGGACAGGTCTACCATCTTCAATCTTATAGCCATTGGTTATTTTGATCTTAAATTTTTCATTTTGAGTTAACCCAGCAAATATTTTCCAGGAGCGTTGGGCAATCATTGATTCTAATTCTGGCAAGGAATTGTTTTTGGATTTAATTCTCCTAACAGTCACACCTGTTGGAGTATTGTTGAGATCAAGTTGAGAGATGGCTTCCAGAACTACATTTTGTGCTTTACCATGCTCATCTTTAATCACTCTGAGAGAAAATTTAACTGCCGTCTTGCCATCATTAGTGATCATTTCGACACGATCAACACCTTCATAAATAGTGAATTTTCCAGTTCCAAAGAAACCTACTGTTTTTTCTTGGGCACCAGCT